>NZ_JBAKHT010000015.1:0-156272 GCF_036906755.1 Micromonospora sp. CPCC 206171
GCCCTCCAGCGCCGATGGTACTGCACTCGGGAGGGTGTGGGAGAGTAGGACACCGCCGGACAACCATTCGATCAGGGCCACCCCTTTCAAGGGGTGGCCCTGATTGGTATATCCACCCCCGGAATCTGTCGCTATTGGACCGGAGCGCCCGCGGATATGATCTCCGCATGGCCACATTCGACACTCAGGGCCCCGGCAAAGTCGTGGCGGTGTCCGACTTGAGGTGGACTGGAGCAGAAGCGCCGTTGTTGATGGCAGCAAGACGGGCATGACCCATTCAGAAGATCATCAAGGTTCCTACGCAGTGTTGATCGCCGAAGTGAGTCATGCCCGCCCTGCTATCATCGCTGATCTCGTCGGTGTCGCGTGCACCGGCACTGGCCGTGTCCGAAGCCGCTGGCGGACTGCTCGCAGCGCTGGCCGATCTGCCTGACCCTCGGGCCCGGCGAGGTGTCGGGCACGGGCTGACGGTCGTGGTGAGCGCTGCGGTGTGTGCGGTGGTGGCCGGCAACCGGTCGTACACCGCGATCGCAGAGTGGATCGCCGACGTGCCGGCGGCGACCGCGCTCGCGCTGGGCATGGCCCCGGACCGACGCCCGTCCGAGGCGATGATCCGTCGGCTGTTGCAGGCCATAGACCCGCAGCTACTGACCGCGGCGGTCAGCGTCTGGCTTACCCGCCGGGCTGCTGCCGGCACGTCGACGTCCCAGCGAGCGATCGCGGTCGACGGCAAAACCCTGCGCGGCTCGCGCACCACCGGCGCCGCGGCCCGGCATGTGATGGCCGCCTGCGATCAGGCCGTCGGCGTGATCCTGGCCAGTACCGACGTCGACAGCAAGACCAATGAGATAACCCGGTTCCAGCCGCTGCTCGACCAGATCGGCGACCTGCGCGACACCGTGATCACCGCCGACGCGCTGCACTGCCAGCGTGAGCACATCGACTACCTCGCCGAACGCGGCGCGCACTGGATCCTGACCGTCAAGGGCAACCAGCCGAGCCTGCACAGCCAGCTCGCTGGCCTGCCCTGGCGGGCCGTCCCGGTCGCCACCCGCGACACCGACCGCGGGCACGGCCGCCGCGAGATCCGCACCTTGAAGGTCCTGACCCTCTCCACCGGCATCGACTTCCCACACGCCGCCCAAGCACTGCGGATCCGCCGCCGGAGACGTCGCCTGGACCAGCCGAAACGCTTCACCACCGAGACCGTCTACGCCATCACCGACCTGCGCGTGCACCAAGCGAAACCGGCGCAACTGGCCACGTGGATTCGCGACCACTGGTCCATCGAAAACAAGATCCACTGGGTGCGGGACGTCACCTACGACGAAGACCGCTGCCAGATTCGCACCGGAACCGGGCCCGAGGTCATGGCCGCCCTGCGCAACGCCGCCATCGGCGCCCTCCGCACCGCCGGAATCGCCAACATCGCCGCCGCCAACCGACATCACGCCCGCGACAGCACCCGGCCCCTGGCCCTACTCGGCATCATCTGACGACTTTACCGGGGCCCTGAGCGGGCATGACTCTCGATTCAGACTCACCCAAACTGCTTGGCCCACCCGCCACGCCGCGTTAGCTCGTCACTCGTTGCGAGAACCCTGAGCATCGTCTTGTCGGCATCGGGAGGGGCGGCAGCGTGGTACGACTGCTTCAAACGCTGCCACGAAGCCGACAGAACGGGCGAGCCGATGACGACCAGCAGGGCGGGCGAGCTGCTGCGCATGCCTGAGGATCCGCAGATGGCAACGTTCCTGGAACTGTTCTACGACCTGGCGTTTGTCTTCGCGCTCACCCAACTCTCGTACGCGCTGATCCAGGATCTTACCTGGAGCGGCGCCTTCCAGACGCTGTTGCTGCTGCTGACAGTGTGGCGGGTCTGGTTCAACACGGCGTGGATAACCGACAGGTTCGACCCGCAACAACTGGCGATACAGCTGCTGGTCATCGCGACTTTGGTGGCCACCCTGGTGATCGCGATCGCGTTGCCCGACGCGTTCGGCAGGCAAGGCCTGGTCTTCGCAGGGGTATTCGTCGCAATATTCATCGGCACCAACATCTTCCTTGTGATCGCCCTGCGGGGCCACGCACCGCGGCGCACCTCCGGGCGGATACTGTTCTGGTACGGCGTGGCCGCGGTGCCGTGGATCGCCGGGGCGCTCTCGCATGGGACGGCGCGTGTGGCGCTGTGGACACTCGCGGTGGCGCTGGACTACGCCGCATACGCGCTTTACTACCCCGCGCCGGGGATCGGCCGCACACCCCCGTCGGATTTGCCGACCATGGGCGAACACCTGTCCGAGCGCTACCGGCAGTTCTACATCATCGCGCTCGGCGAGTTGATCCTGGTCACCGGACTGGCGCTTCGCGGCACCGCCTTCACGCCCGACCGGACCGCTGCGTTCCTCGTGACGATCGCCACCACCGTGCTGCTGTGGCGGATCTACATCTACCGCGCCGGGGAACTGGCGGCCGCAGCCATCAAAACGGCCCCCGAGCCGGCCCGCCTTGCCGGATCGACGTCATACGCCCACCTGGTCATGGTGGCCGGCATCGTGGTCACCGCCGTCGGCGACGAACTCGTCATCACCCACCCGTTCGGACATACGCAACCGGCCTGGATCGCCGTCATCCTCGGCGGACCCGCACTCTTCCTCGCCGGGCGTGCCGGCTTCGAGTACGCGGTCTTCGCCCGCGTATCCCGGGATCGGCCGATCGGCCTGGTCGTGCTGGCCGCCCTGACACCGGCGATGCTCCTCCTGCCGCCGCTGCTGGTCGCCCTCGCCGCCACCGCAGTCCTCGCCGGGGTCGCCATCTCCGACGCCACTCGCGCTCGAGCACATCCAGCCGAACCACCGTCGCCACCCGGCGCACCATCGTGACAGGTCGCGGGCAGCTACCCCCCCCCGGTCCGATCCACACAGAATCCCGGCCGGCCGCCGGCTGTCCGCCGGCACGACTTTGCCGGGGCCCTGATTCGACACTGCTGACGGCACCCGGCTGGCGTACCACCGGGTCGGCGCGGGCGATCCGGTGATCTGTCTGCCCGGCGGTCCGATGCTGGCCTCGGCGTACCTCGGTGACCTGGGTGGACTGTCCGCGCACAGCTCGCTGGTCCGCCTCGACCTGCGGGGCACCGGGGAGTCGGCGGTGCCGGCGGACCCGGCGACCTACCGGTACGACCGGCTGGTCGACGATGTCGAAGCGCTGCGCGTGCACCTGGGCCTGGACCGGATCGACCTGCTCGGGCACTCGGCCGGCGGCAGCCTCGCGGTGCTGTACGCCGCCCGGCACCCGGACCGGGTGGCCCGGCTCGCGCTGGTCAACCCGAGCCCCCGGCCGGTCGATCTGGACATCACCGACCTGGATCGCCGTGAGGTCGCCGAGCTGCGCCGCGGGGAGCCCTGGTTCCCGGAGGCCAACGCCGCCTTCGAACGGATCTGGTCGGGTGCGCCCACCGCCGAGGACTGGGCCGCGATCACCCCGTTCATGCACGGACGCTGGGATGCCGCCCGGCAGGCCCACCTGGCCCGGGAGGAGGCGGGCAGGAACCCGGACGCGGCGGCCGGGTACTACGCCGCCGGCGGGCCCGACCCGGTTGCCACCCGGTCCGCCCTGACCCGCCTCGAGGCGCCGGTCCTCCTGCTCACCGGCGAGTACGACGTGAGGCTCCCCCCGAAATGCGCCGCCGAGTACGCCGGCCTCTTCCCGCGGGCCGAACTGGCCGTCCAGCCGGGCGCCGGACACTACCCCTGGCTCGACGACCCGGAGTCGTTCGGGCAGACCCTGGCCGCGTTCCTGCGCTGACGGATCACTGGCCCGGCGCCACTGTGCCGACGGACGGCATCCGGCATCGGCGGCCCGAAGACAGGTGCGGGCCACACCTGGGCACCGCCCGACATGTCGGCCCCGCTCATATCCAGTGAGGTCTATGTCACGTTAGCGTCTGCGCACGCCGACACCACCGCCGGCGCTCCCGGACGAGGAGAGCGTCTTGAAGACACCGCTGAAGGCCACCACCACCGTCCTCGCCGCAGTCCTGCTGCTGGTCCTGACCACCGCCGTCCCCGCCCAGGCCGCCACCCCGTCCACCAAGGCCCCGGTCGCCGGGTCGCTGCCGGCCTACAACGTCTCCGGCGTCTACGTTACCGGCGTCTCCTCCGGTGGCTACATGGCCACCCAGCTGCACGTCGCCTACTCGTCCCGGATCCGGGGCGCGGCGATCTTCGCCGCCGGGCCGTACTACTGCGCGCAGAACAACGTCTCCCAGGCGATCTACGGCTGTGGCGACAACCAGTACCCGACCAACCTGTCCGCCCTCCAGACGTACACCCGGACCTGGGCCTCCTACGGCTGGGTCGATCCGGTGAGCAACCTCTCCGGCGATCCCGTGTACGTCTTCCACGGCACCAACGACACCACCGTGAAGAAGTCGGTCACCGACGACCTGGTCCGCTACTACCAGCACTTCGGCGCCAGCGTGCAGTACGACAGCGCCTCGTCGGCCGGGCATGCCTGGGTCTCGCCGTACGGGCCGGTGGGGTGCACCGCGACCGCGTCGCCGTTCCTCAACAACTGTGGGACCGACCCGCAGAACAGCCTGCTGCGCAAGCTGCTGGGCAGCGTCTCCGCGCCGAACACCGGCCCGCTCGGCGGCACCCTCATCCGGTTCAGCCAGAACACCCACGCGGTCAACGGCTGGGCACCCGGCCTGAGCATGGACGACAACGGCTTCGCCTACGTGCCGTCGTCGTGCGCGGCCGGGCAGTCGTGTCGGCTGCTGGTCGCCCTGCACGGCTGTCTCCAGGGGTACGGCAAGGTCGGCACCGTCTTCGTGGACCGGGCCAACCTGAACCAGTACGCCGACACCAACAACCTGATCGTGCTCTACCCGCAGGCGAGCACCAGTGCCAGCAACCCGAACGGCTGTTGGGACTGGTGGGGCTACCTCGGCGCGACCAACTACCCGATCAAGGGCGGCGCGCAGGTGGAGACCATCATGAACATGGTCCGCCGACTGGACGGCTGAGCCGCCGCGCCGGCGACGGTGCCGCGGGTGCGGTCTGGACGGCACACCTAACCGCGGGCACGCCGCCCGTCGAAGGGCGCCACCGGGTCGGCGACCTGCCCGAGTTCCGCCGGGAGCTGGGAGACGACGTCGTCGTAGTCGCCGGGCGGGATGGTCTCGCGGAGGGTGTCGAACACCGCCCGCATGCCGATCTCGGCCAGCGCCGGCTCCACCTCGGCGCGTCCACTGACCCGTTGCACGAAGACGTCGAGGCCGAACCGCTCGCCGGTCTCGCTGGAGGCGAACGCGTACGCCTTCAGCTCCTCGGGAAGCTGGGTGGCGAGGTCACGGGCCTCGCCCCCGTCTATCCGCTCCGCCAAGGTCCGCAGCGTGGCCTGGGTGAGAGCGGTCGCTCGCGCCGACGACGTGTTCGCGCGCTTCGCCACCATGCCGATGAAGTCGTTGCTGTCCACGGTCGGAGCCTTCCTCTAGGCCGATGGCGGCATCTACCCGTGCACCACCACGGCAAACGGCGGTGCGCGCGTGGACAGCCCCAGCGGCTCCGCCGCCCGGTGGGCGGGTGAGCTTCCCGAGGTCGGCAAATCGGTGGTTACCGGATGGCGACCCGGTTTCCTGGCTACCGTGGGTGCGGAGCCGGTCAGCGGCGAGCGGCCCGGTCGGTCGGTGGGGCCGGACGGCCCGGCGTCGAGGGCTGGCCGAAGGAGCCGACCGCTGGAGGCGACACCGGTGACGATGGAAGCGGAGCGCACGCTCGGCGAGGAGCAGCTCACCCAGCTGGCTGAGCTCGCCGCCCAGCTGCGGGTGGACTCGATCCGGTGCAGCACCAGGGCCGCGTCCGGGCATCCCACGTCCAGCCTCTCCGCCGCCGACCTGCTGGCGGTGCTGATCTCCCGGCACGTGCGCTACGACTGGGCGGAGCCGGGCAATCGCGCCAACGACCACCTGATCTTCTCCAAGGGCCACGCCTCGCCGCTGCTGTACGCGGTCTTCAAGGCGGTGGGTGCGATCAGCGACCAGGAGCTGGTCGACACCTACCGCCGGTTCGGGTCGCGTCTGCAGGGGCATCCCACCCCGGCGTTGCCCTGGGTCGACGTCGCCACCGGTTCGCTCGGTCAGGGACTGCCGGTCGGCGTCGGTATCGCGCTGGCCGGCCGGTACCTCGATCAGCTGCCGTACCACGTCTGGGTGCTCTGCGGCGACAGCGAGACGGCCGAGGGCTCCGTGTGGGAGGCGCTGGACAAGGCCGGCCACTACGGGCTGCGCAACCTCACCGTGCTGGTCGACGTGAACCGGTTGGGGCAGCGGGGGCCGACCGAGCTGGAGTGGGATCTGGACACCTACCGGCGGCGGGTCGAGGCGTTCGGCTGCCAGGCGATCGTCGTCGACGGTCACGACCTGGCCGCGATCGACGACGCCTTCGGCCGGGCCCGGCAGGCGACCGGTCCCACCGTCGTGCTCGCCCGCACCGTCAAGGGCAAGGGCGTACCCGAGATCGAGAACAAGGTGGACTGGCACGGCAAGCCGCTGAAGCCCGATCTCGCCGAGCGGGCCGTCGCCGCCCTCGGCGGGGTACGCCAGATCCGCGTCACCGCACCCAAGCCCGAGCCCGCCCCGCCCACCGGCGCCCCCGCCGCTGCGCCGCTTGAGTTGCCGCGCTACGACCGGGGCGCGAAGGTCGCCACCCGCAACGCGTACGGGGACGCGCTGCGCGCGGTGGGCGTCCGGCCGAACGTGGTCGTCCTCGACGGTGAGGTGAGCGACTCCACCCGGGCCGACCGGTTCACCGACGCCTACCCCGACCGCTACTTCGAGATGTTCATCTCCGAGCAGCAGATGGTCGCCGCGGCGGTCGGGCTGCAGGTGCGCGGGTACCGCCCCTTCGCCTCGACGTTCGCGGCCTTCCTCTCCCGCGCCTACGACTTCATCCGGATGGCCGGCGTCTCGCGGGCCGACATCGCCCTGTCCGGGTCCCACGCGGGCGTGGAGATCGGGGCGGACGGTCCCTCCCAGATGGGGCTAGAGGACCTGGCCGCCATGCGCGCCGTCCAGGGGTCCACGGTGCTCTATCCCAGCGACGCCGTCTCCTGCGCCGCTCTCGTCGCCCAGATGGTCGACCGCAAGGGCGTCAACTACCTGCGCACCACCCGAGGCGCGCACCCCGTGCTCTACGACAACGACGAACCCTTCCCGGTGGGCGGCAGCAAGCTGCTGCGCGGCGGCGACGACGACCGGGTCGCGCTGATCGGGGCCGGGGTGACCGTGCACAACTGCCTGGCCGCCGCCGACGAGCTGGCCTCCGCCGGGATCAACGCCCGGGTCATCGACCTCTACTCGGTCAAGCCGCTGGACCGGGAGCGGTTGCTCGCCGCCGTCCGGGACACCGGCGGCCGGCTGGTGGTCGTCGAGGACCACTACCCCGAGGGTGGCCTGGGCTCGGCCGTCCTCGAATCGCTGGCCGACCTCGGCGAGCCGATCCGGCTGACCCACCTGGCGGTACGCGGGCTGCCCACCTCCGGGACGCCGACCGAGCTGATGGACCAGGCGGGGATCGGGGTCAGCGCCATCGTCGCGGCGGCGCGCGCCTCGGTCTGACGGCTTCCGGCCCACGATGCGGCGCTGATGCGGTGCGGCTCCGCGCGGGGCCGAGCCGTTTCAGCCATCCGCTCGTGGGTACCCGCACGGTCCGGTGCGAGAGGGGGTCCGAGGTGAACCACGCGGAGTTCATCCAGGCGGTGGCGTCGCGACCTGGGGTGTTGCCGTCGCAGGCCGAGCCTGTCACCCGTGCCACGCTGGAGGCGTTGGCGGAACGGATCAGCGGCGGCCAGGCCCGGGACCTCGCCGCGCAGCTCCCCGAGGAGCTGCGGGTCCACATGACCGCAGCCGACGAAGGTTCCGTACCCTTCGGGCTCGCCGAATTCTTCGAGCGGATCCAGGCCCGGGCTGCGGTGGATCTTCAGGCGGCGACCGACGGTGCGCGCGCGGTGCTGGACACGCTGCGTGCGGCGGTCAGCGAGAAGGAGTACGGGGACTTCGTGGCCCAACTGCCAAAGGAGTTCTGGCAGCTCACCGGCCCCGCCGCCACCCGGCTCGAACCACGCCGGATCGGCACGTAGGCGCCGGTTCCGCATCACCCGGGCGAACGTCGGTCCGCCGCGATCCGTCAAGGACGCATGGGCGGGCGGCCCCGGGGGCACAGTGACCCGGTGGACGACGTACTGGACGAGACAGCGCCCAGGCCGGCCCGGCCGGCGGACGTCGACGAGCGGGCCACGGTCCGGGTCGTGGTGGTCGGGGAGCCGGGACTGCTGCGTACCGCCGTGGCCGCGGTCCTGGCCGGCACGCCCGGTTTCGAGCTGGCGGGGGAGTGCGACCCGGCGGACGGCGTCGCGGAGGCGGTCGCCGCCGGGCGGCCCGACCTGGCCCTGGTCGACCTCGACGCGGTGCGGGACGCCTCGGCCCTGACCCGGCGCCTGCACGCCAGGTTGCCGGAATGTGCCGTGGTCGTGCTGACCGCCCGGCGCACCGCGCGGGTGCTGCGCCGGGCGCTCGGTGCCCGGGTGCGCGGGGTCATCGCCAAGGACGTGCCGCCGGACGAGCTGATCGACCAGCTCCGCGCGATCGCTGCCGGGCAGCTGATGATCGATCCGTTGACCGCGCTGGCCGCGCTCGACGCGGCGGTGAACCCGCTCAGCGAGCGGGAACGGGAGGTCGCTGCCGCCGCCGCCCGGGGACTGCGCACGAAGGAGATTGCCGCCCGGCTCCACCTGGCCCCGGGCACCGTCCGGAACCACGTGTCGACCCTGTTGCGCAAGACGGGCGGGCGGAGCCGGTGGGACGCGATCCAGCGCGCCCAGGACGCCGGCTGGATCTGACGACACGCGGACCGGGGTGTCGCGCCGGAGCCGATTTCAATAGGGTTCCTGACCGTGCGTCATCGTCCACGCACGGCACGTCAGCAACGGGGGTTGATGACGGGGAGTCTCATGGTCCGCACCCTGCTCGCGCTGAAGGGCGCACTGGTCCGGGGCGCGCTCGCCCAGCTGCTCGCCGCCGAGGACGACATCGACGTCGTCGGCGAGGCGGACACGCCGGACGAGCTCCGGTCCGCCCTGCGGGCCGAGCGTCCCGACGTCGCCGTTGTGGACGGCGACCTGGTCACGGTGGACCAGCTCTGCGACCTGGCGTCCGCCGGGCCGGCCGGCCGCCCGGACGGGCGGCTGCTGGTCCTGGTCCAGCAGCGCCGCGCCGCCCGGCTCGGTCCGGTGGTCGCCGAACACTGTCGACGGATCGGCTTCCTCAGCCACGACGTGGCTCCCGGGCGGATCGTCGAGGGCGTCCGGCAGCTCGCCGACGGTCAGGTCGTGCTCGATCCCGACCTGGTGGTCGCGGCGCTGGAGGTCGCCGGCAGCCCGCTGACCCCGCGCGAGCGGGAGGTGCTCGACGTGGTGGCCGAGGGTCATCCGGTGCGGGACATCGCCGAGCGCCTGGTCCTGTCGGCCGGGACGGTCCGCAACCACCTGTCGCGGATCATGGCGAAGACCGGGGCGCGTACCCGGCTGGAAGCGGTGCGGATCGCCCGGGAGTCGGGCTGGATCTGAGCAGGTCCGCCTCCCCATAGCCGACCAGTTCCCGGTACGCGGCGGAGCGGTCCAGCAGGCCCCGGTGGCTGTCGAGCAGCGCGGCCCGCCCGTCGAGCAGCAGCACCCGGCGGGCGCGCCGCGCCGAGCTGACCCGGTGCGCGATGACCACCAGCGTGCCGGGCCGGTCGGCGAAGGCCTCCTCCAGCCGCGCCTCGGTCGCCGGGTCCAGGTGGCAGGTCGCCTCGTCGAGGATCATCAGGGGCGCGGGGGAGAGCCAGGCCCGCAGCAGGGCCAGCTGCTGACGTTCCCCGGCGGAGAGGTCCGCCGGGCGCAGCGTCGCGTCGTAGCCGCCGAGCCGGTCCAGCAACCCGGTCAGCCCCAGCCGGGTCGCCGCCCGGGTGATCCCGGCATCCGGCAGGTCGGGCCGGAGGTACGCCAGGTTCTCCCGCACGGTGCCGGTGAAGACGTACGCCTCCTGCGGGATCAGGACGCGCCGGCCGGCCAGCTCCGCCGGCGTGGCGCCGGCCACCGGCACCCCGCCGACGCGCACCGTGCCGGCCTGCGGCGACAGCACCCCGGCCATCAGCGCGGCCAGGGTGGACTTGCCGATCCCGCTCGCGCCCACGATCACCAGGTGGTCCCCGGCCGGCACGTCGAGGTCGAGTCCGTCGAGCACCGGGTCGGCGTGCGGGCCGTACCGGAAGGTCACCCCGCGCAGGGACAGCGCCGGCGCGGTCTGCCGGGGGACCCGGGCGGTGGCCGGCGCCGGGGCGCGCACCGGGACGTCCGCGCGCAGCAGCCGGTCGAGGGTGACGGCGAAGCGCAGCCCCCCGGCGGCCACGCCCTGGACCAGGGTGTGCAGGGCGGGTTGCACGCCACGCACGACGTAGACCAGGGCGCCGAGCACCGCGCCCGGCCCGAGGCCCTGCCGAACCAGCCACGGGGTGGCCAGGAGCACCACCGGCACCGGCACCCACCCGCCCACGGCCAGGGTCAACCCCCGGGTCGCGGCCATGGTGGCCAGCCGTCGCTCCACCCGCGCCTGGTCGTCGACGTACCCGCCGACCCAGCGGGTGATCCGGTCCCGCGCGCCGCTGACCGTGACGTCGCGATGACCGGCCACGGCGGTGACCGCGACCCGGCCCAGCCGTTCGTCGGCCAGCACGTACTGCCGCTGCCGGGCGATCATCGCCGGCAGGGCCGCCGCGAACAGCCCCAGGCCGGCCAGCACCGGCACCGTCACCAGCAACGCGACCGGCGCGGCCAGGGAGAACAGGCCGACGACGGCGGCGCCGGCGGCGAACAGGAAGCCGCGCACCACCATCAACAGGCCGGCGTAGGTGTCCCGGACCATCTCCACCTGGTGGGTCAGCCGGGCCACCGTCGCGTCGTCGCCGCGACCGCCCGTCGCGCCGGCCAGCGCGCCGGTGACCACCCGGCGCAGCAGGTCGTCGCGGAACGGCTCCACCACGGCGCCGAGCAGCGCGTACGCCCGGTTGGTGCCCACCGCGCCGACGAGCACGGCGGCGGCGAGCAGACCCAGCCAGAGCAGCCCGGTCACCGGGCGGCCGGCCAGGAAGCCGTCGTCGACGGCCTGCGCGGTGAGCAGCCCGGCCAGCCCCGCCGGTAACGCCTCGGCCACCGACCAGCCCGCCAACCGCCAGAGCTCCGCCCGGCGCGCCCGCAGCGCGGCCCGGGTCACCTCGCCGACCGCGCTCACGCCCGGAACACCGCCCGGTAGTCGGGGTCGTCCCACAGCACCCGGTGCGGGCCGATCGCGCGGAGACGCCCACCGTCCACCCAGGCCACCAGGTCCGCCCGCGCGGCCATGCCGACCCGGTGGCTGACCACGATCCGGGTACGCCGGTCGCCCGGCCCGGTGAGCGTCCGGGTCACCCGGTACTCGGTGACGGTGTCCAGGCTGGACGTCGCGTCGTCGAGGACCAGCAGGCGTCCGGCGCGCAGCGCTCGGGCCAGCCCGAGCCGCTGCCGTTCCCCGCCCGACATGGCGACCTCGGCCAGCGGCGTGCGCCAGCGGTCGGGCAGTCGCTCGACGAACTCGTGGATGGCCGCCGCCCTGCTCACCGGCACCGGGTCGGCGCCGCACCCGACCGCCTCGTCGACCGTGTCACCGACCAGCACCGGCCGCTCGAACCCGTAGCCCACCGCCGCGTGCAGCGCCGCCGGGGCCAGCTCGGGCAGCGGCACGCCGTCCAGGCGTACCTCGCCGGAGTCCGGGTCCCGCAGCCGTCCGGCGACGGCGGCGAGCAGCGACTTGCCCGCCCCGGACGCCCCGACGACGACGAGCAGCGTCCCGCCGGGGACCCGCAGGTCGACCCGGTCGAGCAGCAGCCGGCCGTCGTCGCCCCGCACGCTCACCTCCCGCAGCTCCAGCTCGCCCGGCCCGGGGGGCAGCGCCCGGGTGCCGTACCGGCGGACCGGTTCACCGAGCACGTCGGCCGCGCGCCGGCAGCCGGCCCGTACCCGGACCGCCTTGTTCAGGGCGCCGACCACGGTGCCCAGACCGGCGCCGAGCGCCGCGTACTGGAGGGCGGCCAGCAACTCGCCGGGGGTCATCCGCCCGGCGGCCAGCGACAGCCCGCCGACGGCGACGACGGCCAGTTGCAGCAGCGGGTTGACCACCGCGCCGCGGGTCGCCGCGGTGGCCAGCACGGTCCAGGTCCGCGCGCCGTGCGCGCGCAGCGCCGCGACCGGCGTCAGCACCCGCGCCACCTCCCGGTCGGCGGTGCCGGCGGCGGCGATGGTCCGCGCCCCGGCGAGGGCCTCCACCATCCGGCCGGCGAGTTCCCCCTGGGCCTGCTGGTAGCCGGCGACGGCGGCCGAGGCGTCGGCGACGAAGCTGCGCAGCAGCACGCCGAGCAGCAGCAGCCCCACCACGAAGGTGAGGCCGAGCCACGGGTCGATCAGGGTGAGGGCCACCAGGCTGCCCAAAGGCGGCAGCAGCACCGTGCCGGCCAGCACAACGGTCGGGGCGGCCTGGCCGGCGTCGGCCACCTGGCCCACCAGCCGGCCCACCAGGTCGCCCACCGGACGGCGGGCGGCGATCCGCGGATCGAGGGCGAAGATGTGCCGGGCCAGCGTGTGCCGCAGACCGGCGACCGAACGGGCGGTTGCCGCACCCGTGCCGTAGTCCCGTACCGCGTCGGTGGCGACCAGCACGGCGATCAGCCCGACCACCGCGGCGAGCCAGTGGCCCGACGAGGCGCCCGGCGCCGTACCGACGGCGGTGTCGACGGCGCGGCCCAGGATCGCGGGCAGCGCCAGCTCGGCCGCCACGCCGACCACGGCGACCACGGCCAGCACCGGGGTCCACCAGCCGGCGGACCCGACGGTACGCAGCAGGAGCCGGTCGGCCGGGGTCATCGCACCTCTTTCACGCCGCGGCCCCGGACCGGCGTGAACCGGCCCGGGGCCAGGCGAACTGGTCGTCAGTGGCAGGTGGTGACGCTCAGCGAGCTGTCACCGCAGAGCAGCAGGCTGGCCTGGCTGCCGCCACCGGTGCGCTCGGCGGCCGGCAGTTCCATTCCCTGGAGGTCGAGCAGAGCCATGTCGGTTCCTCTTTCTCTCGTGGTGCGGATCTGGGCTGGGTCGGGTGGTCGTCGGGTCGACGACCGACACCTCAGTTGCAGGTCGTGACGCTCAGCGAGCTGTCGCCGCAGAGCAGCAGGCTGGCGCGGCTGCCGCCACCGGTGCGCTCGGCGGCCGGCAGTTCCATTCCCTGGAGGTCGAGCAGAGCCATGTCGTTGCACCTCCTTCCACATGAGTCGGGTCGGTCGGCCCCGGGGTGACCCGGGGAGCTTCGGTGGCCGGTCAACCGGCCGAGCCCGCCGGCGTCGCGGCCGGCATGGGCCTCAGGTCCGGCCCCGGCCCCGCCTCGGACGGCGGGTTCGCGTCCGGCAGCGGCCTCGCCTCCGACGGCGGCTTCGCGTCCGGCAGCGGCGTCAGGAACGGCAGCCGGGTCGCCGCCGGTCGGGTCGCCGCGAGGGCGGTGAGCACGCCGGCGGTGCCGGTGGCCAGGTCCATGGAGAGCCGCAGCAGCTGGTCACCGGGGAAGGCGGTCAGCCCCCGGTACGGCAGGGCGTGCCAGCTCAGCAGTCGGGCCTGCTGCCGCGCCGCGTCGTACTCACCCCGCCCGGCCAGGTAGGTGACGATCCCCGCCCGGCCGGCGAAGAGGCCGGACTGGGCGTAGAACGGGAAGTCGGCGCAGCGGCCGATCGCCGCCGCCGCGGTCTCGAACCGCTCATCCGGGCGGTGCCGCAGGTACTGGTCGAGCACCAGTCCGATGCCGACGCTGCCCTCGGCGAGGTACGGCATGGTCCGCCAGCCCTCGTTGACCTCCAGGTGGCCGGCGTCGCGCTGCACGCACCGGCGCAGGTCCTGGCGGAGCGCGGTGGCGGCGTGGTCGAGCAGCACCGGGTCGTGGTCGAGCTCGTACCGGCGCAGCAGCATCAGCGCCACCCCGGCCCCGCCCCGGGTCAGCCCCGCGTACGGGTGCCGGCCGCCGCTGACCTCGGCGACCGAGTCGACGTCGCCGAGCCGCTCGACGACCAGGTCGACCGCCTGTCGGGCGGCGTCGGCGTACCGCCGCTCGCCGGTGAGGCCGGCGAAGTGGGTCAGGTTCAGCGCGACGCCCGAGAGGCCGCCCATCAGGTCGTTGCCCAGGTCCGTCCACGGCTGGTCCAGGCAGAGGTCCAGCAGCCGCAGCGCCTCGTCGCGGTGCCCCAGCCGATCCAGCACGTACGTGATGCCGTGCAGCCCGTCGTAGAAGCCGAGCCGGCTGCCGGAGGCGGGTTCGCGTACCCGGTCGATCAGCCACCGCTCGTGCTCCGGCGCGGTGGGCGCGCCGCTCGCCTGCAACGCCCACAGCACCCCGGCCGCGCCGTGGGCGAGGTTCAGCCCGCCGTCGCTGCCCGTGAACTGCCGGATGTCGCCGGGGAAGAGCCGGTCGTCGCGGTGCGGGGTGGCGCTGGCGGCGATCGCGGCGGCGAGGCGGTCGCGCAGTCCCGGCCAGTCGTCCGGGTCGATCCGGACCGCGCCGCTGGTGCCCGCCGCCACCCCGGCCTGCTCGTCCGGCGTCCCGGCGTGGCCGTCGGGTGCCTCGACCCGGTCGCCGACGATCACGGCGACGGTCTCGTCGAGCAGGTCGCGGGGGACGGGGAAGTTCTCGGCCACCACGTCGGCCAGGTGCGCCGCCTTCTCCGGAGCGAGCCGCAGCATCGCCGTCAGCGGCAGGAAGAGCGCCAGCCGCAGGCAGGCCAGGGCGTACCGGTCGACGTCGAACCCGGTGCGGTCGCGCGGGGCGGCGAAGGCCTGGTTGCGCAGCGCCGGCCGGCCCGCCTCCTTCGCGGGCGCGGCGACCTCGAAGTCGACCAGCGTGGCGGTCCCGTCGTCGCCGACCAGGATGTTGAACATGTGCAGGTCGCCGTAGACGATCCCGTGGGCGTGGATGGCGTCCACCGCCTCGGTCACCTGCCGGTGCACGTCCAACGCCCAGCGGGTGTACGCGGCCCGGTCGGCGTCGAGGTGGACCAGCGGGTAGCGCTCCACCACCAGCTGGTTGAGCGGGCGGCCCTCGACGAACGCCAGGGCCAGGAACTCGTGCCCGCCGAAGCTGAACTCGTCGTGCACCCGTACCAGGTGCGGCACGTCCGCGAGCTGCCGCAGCACCTCGGCCTCCCGCCGCAGCCGGGTCATCGCGTCCGCGCCGGTGGCGTCCAGTCCCGCGTACGGCCGGGCTTCCTTCAACACCACCCGGTCCCCGGTGCGGGTGTCCCGGGCCTCGTACAGGCCGCCGCCGTTGGAGAAATGGATCACCTTCTCGATCCGGTACGGCAGCTCGGTGGTGCTCGCCGCGTTGCGCGCGGCCAGGTGCGGGGCGAGGAAGTCGGGCAGGGTGACCCACTCCGGCAGGTGGAAGACCGGGTCACGGCGGTCCGGCACCAGGGTGCCGCTCGCGTCCTCGATCGCCGGCACCACCTGCCCTTCGGGGGACAGGCAGTACCGGGCGGCGAAGCCGCCGTAGCGCAGGTGGACCGGCCCGTCGCCGTAGCGCAGGTCGCTGAGGATGTACGGCCCCTGCTCGCCGTCGAGCAGCACCGCGAGTTCCTTGGCGGTCAGCTCCAGCTCGGCGTCGTCGCGCGGGTAGACCGTGATGAACTTGCCGCTGGCGGCACGGCGGGCGTACTTGCTGTTGCGCATGAGCAGCATCCGCGGCCCGCGCAGGTGCTTGAACGGGATGCCGCGCGGCTGGCAGTAGTCCATCACCCGGGTCAGCACCCGTTCGGCGTTGTCCAGCCGGGCCGACACGTGGATCTTCCAACCCTGCTGGGGAAGCGAGCCGTCGATCCGGCCGTGGATCAGCCAGTCGTCCTTGACCTCGCACTCCCATCCGTCCGGCACCGGGCGGTCCGTCGCGTAGCCGGCGACCACCGTGCTCGCGCTGGCCAACGAGTCGTAGAAGAGCGGATCGACCGCGCAGTACGAGTCGTACCGTTCATCCATGTCGCCTGCCTCCACCGCCTGATCGGTTGAGGTCCATCCTGCGGACGGCCGAGAGGCGTGCGAAGTGCGATGAGTCATCGATCGGCGGTGAGTTTCCCACCCCGAAGTCGTGACAACGGCGGAGTTTGAACTCGCGAATACCGCGTGACCAGTGCGGGGGCGCGGCGGCACCGGTGGGCGGCGGGACCGGCGCCGGACACGGATCGGGGGCGGGCCGACCGGCCCGCCCCCGTCACCGTCCTACAAGCTCAGTGCACCGGCACCTGCGCGGCCGCCTCCTTCTGAGCGCGTCGCTCGTCGCCGCTGAGGGTGTGCAGCGGCTTCTCCTTGATGAACAGCACGACGACCAGCGCGAGCGCCGCGATCGGCGCGCCGACCAGGAACAGGTCGGCGGTGGCGATGCCGTACACGTCCTGCACGATGCGCAGCACCGGCTCGGGCAGGGTGGACAGGTCGGGCACCTCCGCGGAGCCGCCGCCGGTCGCCGCGGCCGGGCCGAGCTTCTCGGTCATCAGCGAGGTCACCCGGTTGGCCAGGACGGCACCGAGCGCGCTGACCCCGATGGCCCCGCCCATGCTGCGGAAGAAGGTCAGCACGGAGGTGGCCGCGCCGAGCTCGTGGGCCGGCACGTCGTTCTGCGCGGCGAGCACGAGGTTCTGCATGAGCATGCCGACGCCGATGCCCAGCACGGCCATGTAGATCGACAGGACGACCACGCTGGTGCGGGCGTCGATGGTGCCCAGGAGCAGCATCCCGACGGTCATCACCGCGGCGCCGGCCACCAGGTAGGCCTTCCACCGGCCGAACTTGGTGATGAGCTGGCCGGCGATCGTCGACGAGACGAGCAGACCGAAGATCATCGGGAGGCTCATCAGGCCCGCGACGGTCGGGGACTTGCCCAGCGAGATCTGGAAATACTGGGACAGGAAGACGGTGCCGCCGAACATCGCGACGCCGACCAGCACACTGGCGACGGTGGCCAGCGAGACCGTGCGGTTGCGGAAGATGTCCAGCGGGACGATCGGCTCCGCCGCCCGCGACTCGACGAGCACCGCCAGCGCCAGCAGGACCACGCCGCCGGTGACCATCGCGGCCGTCCAGCCCGAGGCCCAGGCGAACTTGTTGCCCGCCAGCGACGACCAGATCAGCAGCGTGGAGACGCCCGTGGTGATCAGCACCGCGCCCAGCCAGTCGATCTTCACCGTGCGGCGGACGACCGGCAGGTGCAGGGTGCGCTGCAGCAGGACGATGGACAGGATGGTGAACGGCACCCCGATCAGGAAGCACCACCGCCAGCCCAGCCACGACGTGTCGACGAGCAGGCCGCCGATCAGCGGCCCGGCGATGGTGCCGACACCGAAGACCGCGCCGAAGATGCCGGCGTAGCGGCCCAGCTCGCGCGGCGGGATCATCGCCGCCATGACGATCGTGGCCAGCGCGGTCATACCGCCGGCGCCGATGCCCTGCACGACCCGGCTGGCCAGCAGCACCTCCACGTGAGCCTGCAAGTTTTTATTCTGTGAAGTGATGTTCCCGACCGGCGCCCTATGCGCCCGAGATCGGAGCAAGGCGTGGGCAGTGATGGTCAGCCGCCGACGGGTCGTCATCCCGCGGCCGCCGTCGACGTGCTCGTGGTCGGGGCGGGGCCCACCGGGCTCGCCATGGCGGCGCAGCTGGCGGCCTTCGGGGTACCGGTCCGCCTGGTCGACCGCGCGGTCGACCGGGCCCACGAGTCGCGGGCGTTGGCGATCCAACCGCGCACCCTGGAGGTGCTCGCCGGCTCAGGGGTGACGGACGAGCTGCTGGCCGGCGGCAACCCCGCAGTCCGGCTGTGCCTGCACGCCCACGGCGGGGTGCGGGCGGTGCCGCTGTTCGACCTGGGCCTGGCGGACACGGCGTACCCCCATCTGCTGTTCCTGTCCCAGGCGGAGACCGAGCGCATCCTGGGCGAGCACCTGGCGGCGGCGGGACTCGGCGTCGAGCGGGGCGTCGAGCTGGTGGGGATGAACCAGACCGGGGACGGCGTGGCGGCGACACTGCGGCACGCCGACGGCCGCGAGGAACCGGTGTCGGCACGGTACGTGGTGGGCTGCGACGGCGCGCACAGCACCGTGCGCCACCTCGCCGGGATCGGATTCGAGGGCGGCGCGTACCCGCAGACGTTCGTCCTGGCCGACCTGGAGGCGGACGGCGTCGCCGGCGACGCGGCGCACGCGTTCGTGTCCGGACGGGGGACGCTGTTCCTCTTTCCGCTGCGGCACCCGGCCAGCTGGCGGCTGCTGGTGATGCGTCCAGCCGCCGACGCGCCGCCGCCCGAGTCGCCGGTCACCCTGGACGAGGTGCAGGCGCTCGCCGACACCTACACCGGCGCGACGGTGCGGCTGCACGAGCCGGTCTGGATGACCAACTTCCGGTTGCACCACCGCGCCGCCACCCGCTACCGCGCCGGGCGGGTGTTCCTGGCCGGCGACGCGGCGCACATCCACAGCCCGGCCGGCGCGCAGGGCATGAACACCGGCATCCAGGACGCGGTCAACCTCGGTTGGAAACTCGCCCACGCACTGCGCGGCGGCGTCGATCCCCGCCTGCTGGACACCTACCACGCCGAGCGGGCGCCGGTCGGCCGGATGGTGCTGCGCTTCACCGACCGGGCCTTCACCGCGGCCACCTCCACCAACCCGGTCGTCCGCTTCGTCCGCGGCCGCCTCGCCCCCGCGCTGATCCCCGCGCTGCTCGCCCCCCGGTTCGTGCGGGCCACCGCCTTCCGCACGGTGTCGCAGCTGGCCATCGGCTACCGGCGGAGCCCGCTGTCGACCGACGGTCCTCGCCCGCCGCGCAAGGGCCCCCGGGCCGGGGACCGGTTGCCCGACGCGCCGGTTTCCGGCCCCGACGGTGGCACGCTCCACCGGCTGACGGCGGCGCCCGGGTGGCACCTGCTGCTCTGCGGCCCTCCGGCCGCCTGGCCGGCGGGCGTTTCGGTCGGGCTGGCGCAGCGGTACCCCGGCCGGCTCACCGTGCACCGGCTGACCGAAACCGACAGCACGGGGGGATCGATCCCCGCCGCCCGCGCGCTGCGCCGACTCGGCCTCGCCCCCGGTGCCAGCGGCCTGTATCTGGTCCGCCCCGACGGCCACGTCGGCTACCGGTCCGGCGGCACGGACCTGACGGGGTTGACGGCCTACCTGGACCGCTGGCTTCCCTCGTGACGCCGGCGGGGACGCCGGTGCCCGCTGGAAAGCCTGGCTCAGCCCACCCGCCACGCCACTACGGACGCGGACCCGCCCCGGCCAGCAGCTCCGCCAGCTGGCCCAGGTCATCGAGGCGAAGGTCGCCGTCCAGCCCCTTCAACGCGGCGGTCATCGCGCCGGCGGCCCGCCCGGCCCGCAGGCCGACGTCGGCATCCTCCACGACCAGGCAACGCGCCGGCGGCACGTCGAGCAGCTCGGCGGCGCGCAGGTAGCCCTGCGGGTCCGGCTTTCCCACCGTGACGTCCTCCACCGTGACCAGCACCGGCGCGTCGATCCCCGCCGCGCCGAGCCGGGCCTTCGCCAGTCGGCTGTCGGCGCTGGTCACCACCGCCCACGGCAGCCCGACCCTCGCCAGCGTCGCCAGCAGCGCCGGCGCGCCACGGGTGGCGGTCACGTCGGACAGATCGTCGTACTGCAACGCCAGCTGCCAGTCCGCTGCCGCGGCCACCGCGGCGTCGTCCAGGCCCGGCAGCAGTCGACGCACCGTGCGGTCGGCGGGACTGCCGTGCGCGATCGCCAGCACCGCCTCCGGGTCGACGCCGTACTCGGCCGCCCACACCCGCCACGCCCGCTCCACCGCGGCATCGGAGTCCACCAGAGTGCCGTCCATGTCCAACAGCAGCGCACCGACCGACGAAACGTCCATGGTCACCTCCGTAATATACTCGCACGGCGAGGATAAGGTGGTGTGACCCGCTCATGGCAAGTCCTTCCCGGCACCGCGCCGAGGCGGCGCGCTGGCTCACCGCGTCGCAGGTGCTGGCCACGCTGCACCGGCGTCCCGGCATCACCCGGGCCGCCATGGCCGCCGAGTTGCAGCTGACCAGCGGTTTCGCCACCGAGATCACCGCCCGGCTGCGGGACCTGCGCCTGCTCACCGAGACACCCGCGCTGGCGCGGGGACGGGGCCGGCCCACGACCGTCCTGCGACCGCATCCCGAGGGGCCGGTGGTACTCGCCGTCGACCTGCGGCAGGAGGACTGGCGACACGCCGTCGCGACCGTCGACGGGCAGCTGCACGAGGTGGGGCACCGTTCCCACCGCACCCGCGAGCCGGCCACCGTGCTGGCCGCCGTACGGCAGAGCGTCGAGGCGACCCGGAACCGGTACGGCACGCGCCTGCGCGCGGTATCGCTGGCGGTCGCCGGCACCATCCATGACGGCCACCTCGTACAGGCCGCCACCCTCGGCTGGCGCTCGGTCGACCTCACCACCATCACCGGCCGCACGGACCTGCCGCTGCTGCTCGGCAACGACGCGACCCTCGCCGGCGTCGCCGAGGCCCGCACCGGCGCCGCCGTCGCGGCCGGCACCGCCCTGCACCTGATCCTGGAGGTCGGCATCGGCGGCACGCTCACCGTCGCCGGGGTACCGGTGACGGGCGCGCACGGCGCCGCCGGCGAGTACGGCCACCTGCCCTTCGGCGATCGGGAACAGCGCTGCCCCTGTGGCGCCCGCGGCTGCTGGGACCTCGACGTCGACGGCCGTGGCCTGGCCCGCCACCTCGGCGAATCCCCACCCGCCGACCCGCGGCGCTACGCCGGGCAGGTGCTCGACCGTTGCGCCGTGGACCCGCGCGCCCGGCAGGCGGTCCGGGCCGTCGCGACCTCCCTCGGCAGCGGCATCGCGGGTCTGGCCAACATCCATGACCCCGACCTGATCACGCTCGGCGGACTCGGCCCCGCCCTGCGGCACGCCGCCGCCGACGCCTTCGACGCCGCCTACGCCGACGGTCTGATGACCCTGCACCGCGCCCGCCCACCGTCCGTCGTGGACGCCGCACACGGGGACGAGGGTTCGCTGCGCGGCGCCGCCATCGTCGGGCTCGACCACCTCACCGGCCAGGCCGCTCTCGCCGAATGGGTGCGCACCCTCGAGACACGACCCGGGAACGTGGCCCCGACGGTTTCCGGCTGATCCCCGAGTACCACCACCCTCCCGGCCTCGTTGAAAAGGCGATCCACCAGGCGTATGACGGAGTGGCCGGCCACGCCGGTCGATTTCGTGTCGTACGGCTGCCGTTCAATCGCCCCTGCACGCGGTCGGCCGGTTCCGCGGGTCTTCAGCACGGTGACGGTGCCGCGAGGCGTCCCCGCGTGCGGCACCGCCGGTCGGGTCCGCGCGGTGCGACGGCAGGCGCTGTCCGGAACGGGGGAGAGAAGGGTTGAGATCATGAGTAGACGCACCACCGGCCCGGCCGTCGAGGCCGAGGGCCTGACCAAAGCATTCGGGGAGACCCGGGCGCTCAACGGCATCGACCTCCAGGTCCCCGCCGGTACGGTCTACGGCCTGCTCGGCCCGAACGGTGCCGGCAAGACCACGGCGGTACGGGTGCTGGCGACGCTGCTGCGCCCCGATGGCGGCACCGCGAGGGTCTTCGGTCACGACGTGGTCGCCGACGCTGACGCGGTCCGCTCCCGGGTCAGCCTGACCGGCCAGTACGCCTCGGTGGACGAGGATCTGACCGGCACGGAGAATCTCGTGCTGCTCGGTCGCCTGCTGGGGCTGAAGAAGCCGGCGGCCCGCGAACGTGCCGAGAGCCTGCTCGCCGCGTTCGGCCTGACCGAGGCGGGCGACCGTCAGGTGAAGAAGTACTCCGGCGGCATGCGGCGGCGCATCGACATCGCGGCGAGCATCCTGAACACTCCCGACCTGCTGTTCCTCGACGAGCCGACGACCGGGCTGGACCCACGCAGCCGCAACCAGGTCTGGGAGATCATCCGGGCGGTCGTGGCGCACGGCACGACGGTGCTGTTGACCACCCAGTACCTGGACGAGGCGGACCATCTCGCCGGCCGGATCGCGGTGATCGACCACGGCCGGGTGATCGCGGAGGGCACCCCGGGTGAGCTGAAGTCGTCGGTCGGCTCCGGCACCGTCCACCTGCGGCTGCGCGACCCCGGGCAGCGGCCCGAGGCGGAGCAGGTGCTGCAGGCGGCGCTGGGCGTGCCGGTGCAGCTCGACGCCGACCCGGTCGCGTTGACGGCCCGGGTCGGTGGGGGCGGCAGCGACCTCGACGCGAGCCGGCACGCGGCCCGCGCGCTCGGTGACCTGGCCGCCGCCGGCATCGTCGTGGACGACTTCTCCGTCGGCCAGCCGAGCCTGGACGAGGTCTTCCTGGCCCTGACCGACCATCCCGCCGCCCCGGTGGACGAGCAGAACAACGAGCTGGAGGCAGCCCGATGAGCGAGACCGCCACCACCACGACCGGGCCCGCCCCGGCCGTCTACGTACCGTCCGCCGAGGCCCTGGGGACCGTGCTCGCGCCCGGCGCGCGACCGCCCCGGCCGACGGCGCTGTCGGCGTCGCTCACCTTCGGCTGGCGCGCGATGTTGAAGATCAAGCACGTGCCGGAGCAGCTGTTCGACGTGACGGCGTTCCCGATCATCATGGTGCTGATGTTCACCTACCTGTTCGGCGGCGCCCTCGCCGACAGTCCGCGGGACTACCTGCAGTTCTTCCTGCCCGGGATCATGGTGACCAGCGTCGTGATGATCACCATGTACACCGGCGTCGGCCTCAACACCGACATCGAGAAGGGGGTGTTCGACCGCTTCCGTACGCTGCCCGTCTGGCGGCCGGCCGCGCTGGTCGGCATGATCTTCGGCGACGTGCTGCGCTACGTCCTGGCGGCCCTGGTCATCCTCGGCGTGGGGCTGGCGCTGGGGTTCCGGCCCGGCGGCGGCCTGCTCGGGGTGCTGGCCGGGATCGGCCTGCTGGTGGTCTTCTCGTTCGCGTTCTCCTGGGTGTGGACGTTCTTCGGCCTGATCCTGCGCAGCGAGAAGTCCGTGATGGGCGTCAGCATGATGGTGCTGTTCCCGCTGACGTTCCTGAGCAACGTCTTCGTCGAACCGGCCACGATGCCCGGCTGGCTCCAGGCGTTCGTCAAGGTCAACCCGGTCACGCAGCTGGTGGCCTCGGTGCGCGCGGCGATGTCGGGGTCCTCCGACGCGTCGAGCATGATGTGGACGCTGCTGTGGAGCGCCGGGTTCGTCGTGGTCTTCGGCACCCTGACCATGTACCGGTACAACCGCCGCTGATCCTGACGCGAGGACCGATCCCGGACCGAAGCCGCCGGCGGTCCGGTTCCGTCCGGGCGGTTGGTTAGCATGCGCGGCGATGATGACTATCTTTCGCTCTCTGCGGCTACGCCGCGCCGCCCGTCGACACTTCGGCTGGCAGAAGCTGCGGGCCACGCAGTTGCGCGCGATGCGCGCCCTGCTGGCGGGCCGTGACGCGCTGGTGGTACTGCCCACCGGGGGTGGGAAGTCCGCGGTGTACCAGGTTCCCGCCACGCTGCTGCGCGGCCCCACGGTGGTGATCTCACCGCTGCTGGCACTCCAGCAGGACCAGATCGGCAACCTCAACGAGCGGGGTGATCCGGCGTTGCGGGCGGTTCGGATCAGCTCCGCGGAGAGCCCGGGCAAGCAGGCGGCAGCGCTGGCGGAGCTGCGCTCGGGTGCCGCGAGGTTCCTGTTCATCACGCCGGAGCAGCTCAGTTCGCCGCAGCGGCTGGCCGAGGTCCGCGCGCTGCGTCCGGCCCTGGTGGCGGTTGACGAGGCGCACTGCATCTCGTCGTGGGGCCACGACTTCCGCCCTGACTACCTGGCTCTCGGCCACCTCATTCGCGACCTGGGCCGCCCACCGGTCGTGGCGCTGACGGCCACGGCATCGCCGCCGGTGCGCGACGACATCACGGTGCGGCTCGGCATGCGCAAGCCGCGGCTGGTGCTGTCCGGATTGGACCGTCCGAACCTTGTGGTGGCAGCAATGCACTGCCCCAGTGAGGACTACCGTTGGCGCAGGTTGCTCACCCTGCTCAAGGAGGCCGACCGGCCCGGCATCGTCTACGTGCCGACCCGGCGGGCCGCCGAGGACCTCGCCGATCGGCTGTCCGAGGCGGGTTTTCCCGCGCAGGCCTACCACGGCGGCATGGCGGCCGGGCTGCGCCACCGCCGTCACGAGGACTTCCTCGCCGACCGGGTGCCGATCATGGTCGCGACGTCGGCGTTCGGTATGGGCATCGACAAGCCGAACATCCGCTGGGTGGCACATGTGGCGCTGCCCGACTCGCCGGACAGCTATCTGCAGGAGATCGGCCGGGCAGGGCGCGACGGTGAACCGGCCCGGGCGTTGCTGCTCTACCGAGCCGAGGACGTCGCCCTGCAACGCTTCTTCCACGGCGGCGCGCCTGAACTGGAAGAGCTGCGAACGGTCGCCGCCGTCCTGCACAACGGCCCGTTGACGCGCACCGCGCTGGCCAAGGCCACCGGCCTGGGCCAGCGCAAGGTCGCCGGTCACCTGAGTCTGCTCGAGCAGGTGGGTGCGGTGGCGACGGGGCCCCGGGGCGAGCTCACGGTTGCTCCGTACGCGCCCCTGCCCGATCAGGCGGCTCGGGAGGCGCTGGCCGAGTACGCCCGCTATCAGGCCGGGCAGCGCTCCCGCACCGACATGATGCGCCGCTTCGCCGAGAGCCGGGGCTGCCGGATGCAGTCGCTGCTGGGCTACTTCGGAGAGCAGTTGAGCCGTCCGTGCGGGCACTGCGACAACTGCCACGGCGGCACCTCCGAGGTGCTTCCGGACGACGGGCCGTATCCACTGCACAGCACCGTGCGGCACTCCACATGGGGATCAGGCATGGTCCTCGGGTACGAGAAGGACCGGATGACGGTGCTCTTCGACGATGTGGGCTACAAGACTCTGTCGGTCAGCGTCGTGCAGGCGCAGGGCCTGCTGGCGCTCGAAGCGAATCGCCGCTGAGGGCGGCACCGGGCCGACCGATTGAAGGAATTTTTCATGGATGGTGATTACTAAGAAGGCTATTGACAGTGGCCGTTCTCCGGGGTGAGGGTGTGCGTGCAGTGGCCCCCGCCCCACCTGGAGGTTCGATGCGCCCCATCACCGTGCCACGCAGACGTGTCCTGTTGGCTGCCGCCGTCGCCGCAGCCACCGCCCTGCTCACCACCGGGCCGGTCGCCGCCGATCCGCTCCCCGCCGGGACCGCCGTAGCCGCCGACCGGCAGCAGCAGTACGCCGCCGCGGCCGCCGAGTACGGCGTGCCGGAGAGCGTGCTGCTCGCCGTGTCCTACCTGGAGTCCCGGTGGGACACCCACGCCGGGCAGCCGAGCACCAGCGGCGGCTACGGGCCGATGCACCTCACCGACGCCGCGCAGGTCGCGTCGGCCCCCGCCAGCGGCCACGTCGACGAGGACGAGGACCCCCGGGGCGACGAGTCCCGCCCGCTGGCCGTCGACCCGGCGCTGGGGGCCGCGCCCAGCGGGGACACCCTGCCGCAGGCGTCCCTGCAGACGCTCGACGCGGCGGCCGCCCTCACCGGCGTACCCGAGGAGGCGCTGCGGACCGACGCCGCCGCCAACATCCGTGGTGGCGCGGCGCTGCTGGCGTCGTACCAGCAGCAGCTCGGCGGGCCCGACGGTGCCGGCAGCGACCCGGCGGCCTGGTACGGCGCGGTGGCCCGGTACTCCGGCGCGGACACCGCGGACGCGGCGGCGGCCTTCGCCGACGAGGTGTACGACCAGCTCGGCCTCGGCGCCAGCCGGACGACCGACGACGGCCACCGGGTGACCCTCGCCGCCCGGGCGGTGACGCCGGACGAGTCCGGGCTGCACCGGCTCGGGCTGCGCCGCGCCGAGCGGCCGGACGGCCTGGAGTGCCCGGTCCGCCTCGCCTGCGAGTGGATCCCCGCCCCCTACGAGAAGTACGGCCCGAACCCGGGCGACTACGGCAACCACGACCTCGGTGACCGGCCGGCCCAGCAGAAGATCGAGTACATCGTCATCCACGACACCGAGGGCTACTTCGGCCCGAGCGTGAAGCTGGTCCAGACGAAGACCTACCTGGGCTGGCACTACACGCTGCGTTCGGTGGACGGCTACGTCGCCCAGCACATCAAGGCCGAGAACGTCGGCTGGCACGCGGGCAACTGGTACGTCAACGCCAAGTCCATCGGCCTCGAGCACGAGGGCTTCGCCGGTCACGGCACCTGGTACACCGAGGCGATGTACCGGACCTCGGCGAAGCTGGTCCGGCACCTGGCGCTGCGGTTCCAGATCCCGCTGGACCGCCAGCACATCCTGGGCCACGACAACGTCCCCGGCACCGTCGCCGGGAACGTGGCCGGGATGCACTGGGACCCGGGCCCCTACTGGGACTGGTCGCACTACTTCGACCTGATGAAGGCGCCGTTCCAGTCGGCGGGCACCCCGCACACCGGCCTGGTCACCATCGACCCGGACTACGCCACCAACCAGCCGGCCTTCATCGGCTGCAACCGGCAGCCGCCGGGCGTGCCGACGCCGCCGCCGCCGGCCGTGCCCTGCCCACTGCGCGGGTCCTCCTCGGTCATCCTGCGCACCGCCCCCAGCCTCGACGCGCCGCTGGTCAACGACCGGGGGCTGCGGCCGAACGGCACGCCGGACACCATGTACATCTCCGACCACGGCGCCCGCGCCTCGGCCGGCCAGACCTATGCCCTCGCCGGCGTCCAGGGCGACTGGACCGCCATCTGGTACCTCGGCCAGAAGGCGTGGTTCCTCAACCCGCCGTCGGCCCCCACGGCGAAGTGGGCGTCCGGCTTCGTGGTGACGCCCCGGCCCGGCCGGGCCACCATCCCGGTGTACGGGCGGGCCTACCCGGAGCGGGCCGCCTACCCGGCCACCATCCCGTACCAGCCGATCTCGCCGCTGCAGTACACCTTCGCGGCGGGCCAGCGGTACGCCCTCGGCGGGGTCCTGCCGGGCGAGTACTACCGCGCGGTCTCCTTCGACGGCTCGGCGCCGGGTGACCGGACGGTGGTCCGCGGCGCGAACCGGTACGTGCAGATCCAGTTCGGCCACCGGGTGATGTACGCGAACCTCGACGACGTCCTCGTCCTGCCCGCCGCGGTGGGCGCGTCCGGGTAGCCGTTCCGGGCGCACTTCGCGATCAGGGCCGTTACCCGCGCAGCTGCGGGTAACGGCCCTGATGGTGCGGTATTCGGACCGACCTACCCGAGCTGCGGGACAGGTGCTCCGGTGCTCGCGAGGCCGAGCCGGGCGGCCGCCGCCGCGACGAGCTCGCCCGGCGGCAGCGAGACGTCGAGGACGACGCCGGACTCGTCCGGGCGCAGCGGCTCCAGGATCGCCGTCTGGGAGTCCAGCAGGCTCGCCGGCATGTAATGCCCGGCACGCCGGGACATCCGGTCCCGGATCACCTGCGCCGGCCCGTCCAGGTGGACGAAGTCCAGGTCCGGCGGCCCCTGCCGCAACAGGTCCCGGTAGGACCGCTTCAGCGCGGAGCAGGCCAGCACCGTCGACACTCCGTCGGCGTGGCGGGCGGCCATCCACGCGGCGAGATCGCGTAGCCAGGGCCAGCGGGCCGCGTCGTCCAGCGGTACGCCGGAGCGCATCCGCGCCACGTTGGCCGCGGAGTGGAACTCGTCCGCCTCGGCGAAGGTCAGCCCGGTCAGCTCGCTGATTCCCCTGGCCACGGTCGTCTTGCCGGCACCGGACACGCCCATCACGACGACGTGCCGGGTCGGCCGCGGGCCGCCGTGGGCGCGACGCGCGTCACCAGTCATGGACGGTGCCGTCCTTGAGCCGGTTGAACGGCAGGTACGCCGCCGTGTACGGGAACCGCGCGGCGGCCCGCTCGTCGAGCTCCACGCCGAGACCCGGCTGCTCCCCAGGATGGAGGTAGCCGTCGGCGAAGCTGAACGACTGCCGGAACACCTCGTTGGTCAGCGGCCCGTGCTGCATGTACTCCTGGATGCCGAAGTTGTGGATGGCGAGGTCGAGGTGGAGCGCCGCCGCCATGCCGATCGGCGAGATGTCCGTCGGACCGTGGATACCGGACTTGATCTGGTACTGCGCGGCGAAGTCGAGGAGCTTGCGCATGGCCGTGATGCCCCCGGTGTGGGTGACCGCGGACCGTACGTAGTCGATGAGCTGTTCCCGGATGAGCGTCTGGTAGTCCCAGACCGTGTTGAAGACCTCGCCGATGGCCAGCGGCGTGACGGTGTGCTGGCGGACCAGCCGCAGCGCCTCCTGGTTCTCCGCAGGGGTGCAGTCCTCCAGCCAGAACAGGTCGTACGGTTCGAGGTCCTTGCCGAGCCGGGCGGCCTGGATCGGGGTCATCCGGTGATGGCCGTCGTGCAGCAGCGGCAGTTCGGGGCCGAACTCGTTGCGTACCGCCTCGAAGACGCCGGGGAGGTGGCGCAGGTAGGCCCGGGTGTCCCAGTCCTCCTCGGCCGGCAGGGGGGTGCGCTGCGCCGGTTCGTAGTCGTACCGCTTGCCGTCGGGGCTGGGCTGCGCGGCGACCCCGTAGACGGCGTTGATCCCCGGCACGGAGGTCTGCACCCGGATCGACCGGTAGCCGAGCTCGAGGTGGTTGCGGATCGAGTCGAACAGCTCGGGGATGTCCCGCCCGGAGGCGTGCCCGTACGCCATGACGCCGGTCCGCGACGCGCCGCCGAGCAACTGGTAGAGGGGCATTCCGGCGGCCTTCGCCTTGATGTCCCAGAGCGCGACGTCGACGGCCGCGATCGCCGCCATGGTCACCGGTCCGCGCCGCCAGTACGCCGAGCGGTACAGGAACTGCCAGGTGTCCTCGATGCGGTGCGGGTCCCGCCCGATCAGCAGCGGGACGACGTGGTCGGCCAGGTACGAGGCGACCGCCAGTTCCCGCCCGTTGAGGGTGCCGTCGCCCAGGCCGGTGAGCCCGTCGTCCGTGGTGATCTTCAGGGTGACGAAGTTGCGGTCGGGGCTGGTGACGATGACGTCCGCTGCGACAATCTTCACGGGGTGCCTTTCTCAGGTGGTGCTCAGCGAAGGGTGTTTCCGGTCTCGTGGCCGTCGAGGAGGGACAGTTCGTCGCGGCGGGGCAGCCCCTCCCAGTCGCCGTGCCCGGCGACGGCGAAGGCGCCCAGGGTCACCGCGCGGCGCAGGCGGCCGGGCAGGTCGAGTCCGTCGAGGTGCCCGGAGAGGTAGCCGGCGGTGAACGCGTCGCCCGCGCCGACGGTGTCCACCGCGGTCACGCGGACCGCCGCGACCTGCCGCACGCCGTCGCGGGTGTACGCCCGGGCGCCGTCGGCGCCCAGCTTGACCAGTACGGTCTGCACTCCGCGCGCCAGCAGGCCCGCCACCACAGTCGACTCGTCCCACCCCGGTTCGCCGACGAGGTCCAGTTCGTCGGCGGAGGCGATGACGACCGACGCGTGGGCGGCCAGCGGGGCCAGCACGGCGCGGGCGGCGTCTCGCGTCCAGAGCCGGCTGCGGTGGTTGACGTCGAGGCTGACGAGCATCCCGGACCGGGCCCCGGCCTCGGCAGCCCACCGGGTGGCCGCGCGGGCGCTGTCGGACAGGGCCGGGGTGATCCCGGTCAGGTGCAGCACCCGGGCGCCGTCGGCGATCGGCTTGCGCAGGTCCGCCATGCGCAGGGCCGATCCGGCCGAGCCCGCCCGGTGGTACCGCACCCGGGTCAGGTCGGCGGTGCGCCGTTCCAGGAACAGCAGACCGGCGGGCCGGTCGGCATCCCTGGTCACGTCGTCCACGCCGACGCCCTCGGCGCGCAGCTGCCGCAGCACGTACTCGCCCAGTTCGTCGTCGCTGACCCGGCCCACCCAGGCGACCCGGTGCCCGAGCCGGGCCAGGCCGATCGCGACGTTGGACTCCGCCCCGGCCAGGTGCATGGTCAACGCGCCCCCGGCGGCCAGCGGGCCGGGCGCCCGCAGCGACACCAGCGCCTCGCCGAAGGTGAGCAGGTCGACCGCGGTCATGAGGCCGGCGGGCGGGCCGCCGCCGCCAGGTAGGCCCGCGCCCGGTGGCGCAGCCCGTCGAGGTCACCGCCGGAGGCGGCGTCCCCGACCAGCGGGCCACCGAGGCCGACGGCGATCGCCCCGGCGCTCAGATAGGCGGGCAGCTCGGCCAGGCCCACCCCGCCGACCGCGACGAACGCAATGTCCGGGAACGGGTCGCGCAGCGCCTTCAGGTACGCCGGGCCGCCGACGGACGCCGGGAAGAGCTTCACGGCGGACGCCCCCGTCCGCACGGCCGTGTACGCCTCGGTCGGGGTGAGCGCCCCGGCGGCGACCGGTAGTCCGCGGCGCACCGCCTCGGGGATGGACTCGACGACGGCCGGGGTGACGATGAACTGCGCCCCGGCGGCGAGCACGTCGGCGACGTCGCCGGCGGTCAGCACCGTTCCCGCGCCGACCAGCGCTCCGGCGGGCGCGGCCGAGCGGATGGCCTCGATGGCGTGCAGTGCGCCGGGCGTCGTGAGGGCCACCTCGACGACGCGGACGCCCTCCTCCAGCAGGGCGATGCCGGTGGCGATCGCGGCGGCGGTGTCGGTGCCGCGGATGACCGCCAGGACGCGGGCCGCGGCGAGTTCGGTGGTCAGGTCGAGGGTCATGGTCACCATTCCGCGTAGGAGCCGTCGCGGTGCCGCCACATCGGGCTGCGCCAGGCGTGACCGCGCTTGTCGGCCGCGCGTACCGCCTGCTCGTCGATCTCGATGCCCAGCCCCGGCGCGGTGAGCCGCTCGACGTGCCCGTCGACGAAGGTCAGCGGCGTCTTGTCCAGGCAGTAGTCGAGCACCTCGGCGCCGAGGTTGTAGTGGATGCCGATGCTCTGTTCCTGGATCAGATAGTTGGGCGTGGCGAAGCCGACCTGCAGGCAGGCCGCCAGGGCGATCGGCCCGAGCGGGCAGTGCGGGGCGAGCTGCACGTCGTAGACCTCGGCGAGCGCGGCGATCTTGCGTACCTCGGTGATGCCGCCGGCATGCGAGAGGTCCGGTTGGGCGACCGCGATGCCGGCCTGGAGGACGGGCAGGAACTCCTGCCGGCTGTAGAGCCGCTCGCCGGTCGACACCGGGATGGTGGTGGACCGGACGAAGTCGCCGATGAGGTGGGAGTTCTCCGGCACGACCGGCTCCTCGAGGAACAGCGGCCGGTACGGCTCCAGCAGCGGTGCGACGCGGCGGGCGTTGGCGAGGGTGAACCGGCCGTGGAAGTCGACGGCGACGTCGCGCTCGTCGCCGAGCACCTCGCGGGCGGCGGCCACCCGCTGGACGACCCCGTCCAGCTCGGCGACCGACGCGATCGGGCTCATCCGCCCGGAGGCGTTCATCTTGACAGCGGTCAGGCCCGCCGCCACCTGCGCGGCGATGTGGTCGCGGACCTCGTTCGGCTCGTCGCCGCCGACCCAGCCGTAGACCCGGATCCGGTCGCGGACGGGCCCACCGAGCAGTTGGTGCACGGGTGCCCCGTACCGCTTGCCGGCGATGTCCCAGAGCGCCTGGTCCAGGCCGGCCACGGCGCTGGCCAGGATCGGGCCACCCCGGTAGAACGAGCCCTTGGTCATGACCTGCCAGTGGTCCTCGATCCGCGACGCGTCCCGGCCGATCAGGAGTTCGCCGAGCTGCTCGACGGCGGCCCGGACAGTTTCGGAGCGCCCCTCGCAGGTCGCCTCGCCCCAGCCGACGATCCCGGATTCGGTCTCGACGCGGACGAAGAGCCAGCGGGGGGCGACGAGGAACGTCTCGATGCGGGCGATTGTCGTCATGGTGTCCTCAGCCCTTCGTCGCGCCGGCGGTGAGCCCGGAGACGACGTACTTCTGCACGAACAGGGCGATCAGCATGATCGGCAGGGTGACGACGGTGGCCGCCGCCATCAGGCCGCCCCAGTCGATGCTGGCGTAACCGACGAAGTCGAAGATCGCGACGGGCAGGGTCTTGGTGTCGGCGCCGGAGAGCACCAGGGCGAACATGAAGTTGTTCCAGGAGAAGATGAAGGACAGGATGCCGGCGGTGGCCACGCCCGGCACCGAGAGCGGCAGCGTGATCCGGCGGAACGCGCCGATGTGGGTCAGCCCGTCCACGAGCGCCGCCTCCTCGAGTTCGAGGGGGAGGCCGTCGAAGTAGCCCATCATGATGTAGACCACCAGCGGCAGCGACACGAACATGTGGCTGAGGACGAGCACGCCGAACCCGCCGACCATCTGCAGGTTGGAGAAGACGTAGTACCAGGGCACCAGCAGCGAGACGCCGGGGATGACCCGCGCCATGAGCACCACCAGCGCCGACTTGCGCATGTTGAAGCGGCTCATCGAGTAGGCCGCCGGCACGCCGAGCAGCAGGGAGAGCGCGGTGGCCGCGAAGGCCACCCAGAGGCTGTTGCCGATGAACTGGACGTAGTTCGCCTGCTTCAGCACGTTGGCGTAGTTGTCCACGGTGGGCGAGAAGACGACCGCCTTGCCCGTGTCGTAGATGTCGACGTTGGTCTTGAACGACGCGGCGATCATCCAGAACAGCGGTGCGAGCAGCGCGATCACCACGACGGCGAGCGCGATGAAGCGGAAGATCCGGTAGGCGGAGCGGGCCTTCATCGCTGCGCCTCCTTCCTGCGGGACGTCAGGGCCCACATCGACCCGATGATGATCAGGAAGAAGATGATGAGGACCGTCGATGAGATGCCGTACTCGTTGTAGTCGAAGCTCAGGCCGTAGGCGTACACGTTGAGCGTCTCGACCTCGTGGAACGAGCCGCCGCCGCGGCCCTTGGTGGCGTAGAGGATGTCGAAGGTCTTCAGCGCGTCGATGCCGCGCAGCAGGATCGCGACGAGCACGGTGGGCATCACCAGCGGCAGGGTGACGTGCCGGAACCGCTGCCAGCTGCTCGCGCCGTCGATCCGCGCCGCCTCCTGGGGCTCGTCGGAGAGCGAGGTCAGGCCCGCGAGCAGGATCAGCACGACCATCGGCGTCCACTGCCACACGTCGATGAAGATCGTCGTGGGCAGCGCCGAGTGCTGGCCGGCGAGCCACGGCTGGGGTCCGATGCCGAACCAGCCGAGCAGCTGGTTGGCCATACCGATGTTCGGGTCGAAGATGAGCCGCCACATCATGCCGACCGCGACCGGGGTGGCGACCAGCGGCATCAGGATGGCCACCCGGACCCACTTCTGGCCCTTGAACGGCCGCCACAGCAGCAGCGCGACGGCCATGCCGAGGACGACCTCGAACAGCAGCGCGACGACGGTGAACGCGGCGGTACGCCCGACGGCGGGCCAGAACCGGTCGGTGTCCGAGAGCACCTCGACGTAGTTCTGGAAGCCCACGAACTCCGACTCGGCCCGCACCGAACCCTCGGCGTCGGTCAGGCTCAGATAGCCGGTCCAGGCCAGCGGGAAGACGATCAGCGCGGCGACGAACACCATGGCGGGCGCCGCGAAGAGCCACTTGCGATGCTCGTTGGCCCAGCGGGCCCAGCCGGGCGTGTCGGGTGTGACGGAGGCGTCGTGGGGTCTGGTGCGGGTGGTGACTGTTGCCATGAGATCTCCGGGGTGGGCGGGCCGGGCGGGGGAGTCAGGGTGGCGGAGCCGGACGGCGCCGCCACCCCGCGCTCGGCTTACTTGGCCTCGTCGTCCAGGAACTTCTGGAACGCCGCGTTGGCGGTCTCGGCCGCGGCCGCCGCGTCCTTGCCGGCGATGGCGTCGACGATCGGCTGGCCGACGATCTCCCGGGCCTGGGCGACCTTGTTGACCAGCGGGCGGTCGTGCCCGATGCCGTCCTTGGTGCTGGCCGCGATGGCCTCGACGAGGTCCTTCGGGTAGGACGCGGTGCCCTCCGGGTTGGCCCAGACCGAGGTACGCGCGCTCGGCACGCCGGCCTTCTGCTGCGCGAGCGTCTGCTCCTTGCCGGTCGCCCACTCGACGAACTTCCAGGCGTTGCTCTGGTTCTTCGAGCCGTCGCTGACGCCCAGCGCCCAGGAGGGGATGTTGTAGGGCTTCGAACCGGCCGGGCCGGCCGGGAACGGCGCGAAGCCGACGGTGTCGGCGACCTTCGACTTGGTCGGGTCGGTGGCGTTCTTGTAGAGCGAGTTGGCCTCGGTGTAGAAGGCGGCCTTGCCCTGGGTGAAGATGGCCATCGCCTCCGGCCAGCTCATGTCGGTGCTGACGTTCGCCGGACCCTGGTCCTTGATGAGCCCGCCGTAGTACGCGTACGCCTGCTTGGCCTGCTCGGTGTTGACGGTGGCCTTGCCGCTGCTGTCGACGAAGTCACCGCCGAAGCTGTAGAGGAAGCTGGAGAACTGGGTGACCGCCGGCGACTTGCCGGTACGGGCGACGAAGCCGGCGACGCTCGGGTCGGCCGCCTTGATCTTCGTGGCCGCCGCCTTGAGCTCGTCGAGCGTCTTCGGCGGGGCGGTCAGGCCCGCCTTGGCCAGCAGGTCCTTGCGGTAGTACAGGACCTCCTGCTCGGTGATGATCGGAACGCCGACCGGCTTGCCCTCGTACGAGGTGGCCTGCACCGGGCCGGCCTGGAAGTCGCTGAAGTCCCAGTCCTTGTTGGACTTGACCTCGTCGGACAGGTCGGCGAGGTACTTGTTCTTGGCGAACAGCTTCCCCTCCTGCAGGGGGCGGTACATCATCACGTCGATGTCGCTGGAGCCGGCGTTCAGCTTGACGTTGTACTGGTCGGAGAGCTGGTCCTCGCCGAGCTGGGTGAGTTCGACCTTGAGCCCGGTCTGCTTCTCGAACTCGGGCAGGGCCTTCTTGATGTTCTCCGTCCACACGTGGTTGGCCAGGGTCACCCGGACGGTCTTGGAGGCACCGCTGTCCTCACCGCCACCGCCGCACGCGCTCAGGCCCATGGCGGCAACCACGGCCAGAGAAGTACCGAATATCGATCGACGCCGCACGTCCATCTCTCCTTCTGTCGTGGCCGCCGCCCGGGGGAGGAGCGCCACATCGTTGTAACGTCCGCTTAACGACCGGATGCTAGGCCCAAAAAGCTGACTTATTCAAGAGGTGATCTCCAACTGATATGCTCTGAGCCGTGGATCAGTCCTCCCCAGGGGTCGCACCCGTCCCGCCCGCCCCTGCCGAGGCCGGGCTGCACGCCCGCGTTCTCGACCACCTCGGCACCGCCATCTGCGGCGGCGAGGTGGCCGCCGGATCCGTGCTCAACATCGACGACCTCGTCGAGCGGTACGGCGTCTCCCGCTCGGTGATCCGCGAGGTCCTGCGGGTGCTCGCGTCGATGGGATTCGTCGAGACCCGGCGTCGGGTCGGGGTCATGATCCGACCGGCCGGGGCCTGGAACGTCTTCGATCCGCAGGTGATCCGCTGGCGACTCGCCTCGGCCGGCCGCATGGCGCAGATGCGCTCGATCACCGAACTGCGGACCGCCGTCGAGCCGCACGCCGCGTGGCTGGCCGCCGCCCGCGTCGACCACGACGAGGCGAGCGACCTGGTCGGGCTCGCCGCCAAGATGTGGGCCGCCGGGCAGGCCGGCGACGAGGAGCGCTTCCTCAGCCTGGACATCGAGTTCCACCGGCGGGTGCTGGTCGCCTCCGGCAACGAGATGTTCGTGAAACTCCAGGAACTGGTCGCCGAGGTGCTCACCGGCCGGCACCACTACCACCTGATGCCGCGCCACCCGGACCAGCAGGCGCTGCAACTGCACGCCGACGTCGCCCAGGCGATCCAGCGACGGGACGGCGAACGGGCCCGGCAGGCCATGGTGCGGATCATGGAGCAGGCGTTCGACGAGATGAAGTCGATGTGGGAGCAGGCCGGCGAGCCCGGCCAGGGCTCACTCCGCTGAGTCGTGGCGTCCATACCGCCGGCGATATGACCCAGCGGATAGGGCAGTCCAATCGACTGACATCAATATGATGGCCGCAACCCTGAATCAGGTGCGCTCCTCACGAGGCGTGCCGGTCGGAATGCGGAGGACCACATGCTTCGTTGGCGCACCCTCACCGGCCTGCTGGCCGCCGCGTTGACCGCGGTGACCGCGGGCAGCCTCACCCTCGCCGCGCCCGCCGCCGGGGCCCAGCCCACGCCGACCCCGTACGTCGTCGGCGGCACCCGCGCCGCCCAGGGAGAGTTCCCGTTCATGGTGCGACTCTCGATGGGCTGCGGCGGGGCGCTGTACAGCCCGCGACTGGTGCTCACGGCCGCGCACTGCGTGGGCCGCACGGGCACCAACACCAGCATCACCGCGACGCTCGGGGTGGTCGACCTGCAGTCGTCCAGCCGGATCACCGTCCGGTCGAACTACGTCTACCGCGCGCCCGGCTACAACGGCAACGGCAAGGACTGGGCGCTGATCCGGCTGGCCACCCCGGTCACCGGGTTGAGCACCCTGCCGATCGCCACGACGACCGCCTACGACAACGGCACCTTCACCGTCGCCGGCTGGGGCGCGGCCCGAGAGGGCGGCTCCCAGCAGCGGTACCTGCTCAAGGCGACCGTGCCGTTCGTGAGTGACGCCACCTGCGACGCCAACTACGGCGGCCAGATCATCGTCGCCGAGGAGATCTGCGCCGGGTACGCTGGCGGCGGCACGGACACCTGCCAGGGCGACTCGGGAGGCCCGATGTTCCGCCGCGACGCCAGCAACGCGTGGATCCAGGTCGGCATCGTCAGCTGGGGCAACGGCTGCGCCCGGCCCAACTACCCCGGCGTCTACACCCAGGTGAGCTACTTCTCCTCGTCGATCGCCTCGGCCGCCGCCAGTCTCGGCGGCTGACCGGCCGCCGCCAGTCTCGGCGGCTGACCGGCCGCCGCCGGTCTCGGCGGCTGACCGTACGACCCCTCGCGGCCCGGCTGACGACCAGCCGGGCCGCCGGCGTGCCGTCACCGGTGCGGTGTCACCGGACTGTCACAGGAGACGCACAGATTCCGCCGCGCGGTGACGCTGGGGTGACGCCGATTTGCGCAGACTTCCAGCTGAGGCGAGCGAGCCACGGGCCACCCGAAACCCACTTTCACCGGTCCAGCCGGCGGTCGGTCTCGGACAGGGCCTTCGCCGCCCATGGTCCCCGGTGCAGGGAGTCGATCGTGAACTGTGACAAGAGCACACGGTTGTCCACGGCAGCGGGCAGCGCAGCACAGCCGGTGTCCGACGCCGAGCCGACGATCCGCCTCCTGCTGCTCGGCGGCTTCCGGCTGCTGCACAGCAGGCGGCCGGTGGTGGTGCCGCGCGGCCTGCAACGCACCATCGCGCTGATCGGGCTGCGCCCGGGGGCGACGCGCGCCCAACTGGCCGGCCTGCTCTGGCCGGAGGTGCCGGAGGAGCGCGCCCTGTCCTCGTTGCGGACCGCGCTGTGGCGGCTGCGGCGGGACCCGTCCTGCCCGGTGATCACCGACGGCGACACCGTCCGGCTGCACCCGACAGTCGACGTGGACGTCGACGAGCTGACCCGGGCCGACGCCCGGGTGAGCCAGGGCGGCGATCCCCGGCCGGCGGCGGCGGTCCTCGCCGCCGGGCGCCACGACCTGCTGCCCGGCTGGTACGACGACTGGGTCCTGCTGGAGCGGGAACGGCTCAGACAGTTGCGGCTGCACCTGCTCGACGAGATGGCCCGGGCCCACCTGCGCGCCGGCGAGCACGGGGAGGCGTTGCAGGCCGCGCTCGAGGCGATGGTGGCCGAACCGCTGCGGGAGACCCCGCACCGGCTGGTGGTCCAGGTGCACCTGGCCGAGGGCAACGCGTGCGAGGCGCTGCACGCCTACTTCGTCTACCGCGACCTGCTGCGGCGCGAGTTGCAGCTGGAACCGTCGGCGGCGATGCGTGCGCTGATCAGCGAGGTGCTCGCGTCGCACGACCGGCCGAGGCAGGGCCCGGTCCCAGGGGCGCGGGGTGTCCCGCGACTCGTGCCCGGCCCGGCCGGCGACCGCGCCACCGTGCGCGCCCACCCCGGCCCGGCGGACCTGCTCGCCGCGCCGACGGCGGGCCACCCGCCGGCGCGGGGGCCACTGCTCCGCGGGCCCGTCCCCGCCCCGTCACCGCGGCCGGACCCGGCGCCGGTCGCCGGTGACGGCGGGGTGACGCGAGGTCCGGCAAGGTCGCAGGACGACGGCGTCGCGGTCCGGGTGCCGTTGGCCGGGTCCTGTCACCCGGCGCAGCCGGGAGTGCCTCCGTTCGGTCCGGGCGACCGGTCGAGGAAGGACGCGCGCCGGCCGTCGTCCCGACCGTGAGGCCGGCGGACCGGCCGAGGAACACCTCCGCGGGGCCCAGGAAGGAATCCGTGATGACCCGCAGAACGCTCACCGCTCGCGACTCCCGCCCGGCAACGGCCGACGCGCGCCCTCCCCGAAGGTGCCACCGCCGCACCGTCGCGCCGAGGCCGTCGAAGGAGCTTCCATGATCAGGACGATGTGCCGAATCCGTGCGCGGCCGGGCTGCGAGGACGCCGTGGCAGCCGCGTGGCGAGCGGTCGCCGGGCAGGTCGGCGAGCTGCCCGGCAACCTCGGGCAGGCCCTGCTCCTCGACACCGACGACCCGCGCTCGCTCGTCGTCGTCACCGAGTGGGCCGACGAGTCGGCCCTGCGCGGCTACGAGAAGGGGCCGGTCGCCGCGCGCTTCTCCGCCACCGTCCGCCCGCTGCGGGAGCCGCCCTCGGCCGACAGCTACCGGGTGATGCGCGAGCACGGCGGGCCGGGGCGGAGCATCTTCGTGGACGTCGAGGTCATCGTGCCGGCCGCCCGGCTCGCCGAGTTCACCCGCGGCTACGCCGAGGTGAAGGCACGGATGGCGGGAGTGCCCGGCTACCTGCGCGAGGACCTGTTGCGCGAGCCCGGCTCGGACGTCCATCACATCTTCGCCGAATGGCGTAGCGAGGCGGAGTTCTTCCGCTGGATCGGCAACCCCGCACACGCGCAGGAGGAGGCCGGGCCGATCGCGCCGTTCCTCCTCGACTTCCGGCGCCGCCTGTTCCACAGCGCGGCTCATCCCGACACCAGGCGAGAACCGAGTACGGGCAAGGAGATCGACGTGCACACGACAACGGACGTACTCATCGTCGGAGCGGGGCCCACCGGGCTGACCGCCGCCGTCGAGCTGGCCCGGCGCGGCATCGAGTGCCGGGTGGTCGAGAAGCGGGCCACCCCGCCGGGGCAGGCCGACAAGGCGATCGGCGTGCACTGCCGCACGATGGAGATCTGGGAGAGCCAGGGCATCGTGCGCGAGGCGATGGACGCCGGGATCTGGTTGACCGGCAACATGGTGTTCGTCAACGGGGTGCAGACCCACCAGATGAGCTGGGAGCTGCCCGAGCTGCCCTATGCGCACCTCGGCCTGCCCCAGTACGAGACCGAGCGCATCCTCACCGACCGGCTGGCCACCCTCGGCGTACGCCCGCAGCGCGGCGCCGAGCTGGTCGCGTTCACCCAGGACGACGACGGCGTGCTGGCCACGCTCGCGACCGCCGCCGGCGAGGAGACGGTACGCGCCAAGTACCTCGTCGGCTGCGACGGCGCGCACAGCAAGGTCCGCGAGCTGCTCGGGTTGACGTTCTCCGGCGGACTGGGCCGGTTCCCGCAGCTGTTCATGCTCTGCGACGTGGACGTGGACTGGGACATGCCCGACGGCCACCTGCTCCGGTTCATGCACGAGACCGACGGCCAGATGGACGGGATGCTGGTCTGCGTGCCGCTGCGCGGCGAGTCCCGGTACCGGATCGCCACCCTCGCGCCGCCCCGGTTCTTCGCGCAGACCGGCGGGCAGGACGCCCCGCCGGGATTCAGCGAGGAACTCGCCGAACCCACCCTCGCCGACCTCCAGGTCGCGCTGGACCGGCTGGCCCCGCCCGGCACCCGCGCGTCGAACCTGCGCTGGTCGTCGGTGTTCCGGATCAGCCACGGCATCGTCGACCGGTACGGCGACGGCCGGGTGTTCGTTGCCGGCGACGCGGCCCACCTGCATCCGCCCGCGGGCGGCCAGGGCATGAACACCGGCATCCAGGACGCCTGGAACCTGGCCTGGAAACTGGCCCTGGCGGTACGCGGGATCGCCGCACCCGGGCTGCTGGACAGCTACGAGACCGAACGGCGCCCGGAGGGCGAGGAGATCGTCGGGCGCGCCGTGCGGCTGGCCTTCACCGACGAACTGGACCGCGACGACCTGAAGCGGCAGTTCCTGCAGGAGATGTCCATGTTGCTCAGCTACGCGGACAGCCCCCTGGTCGGCGAGTCGCTGTCCGCCCCCGACGCCCTGCGCGCCGGCCCCGGGCCCGGCGACCGCGCTCCCGACGTCGGCGGACTGCACCGGCGGGGCGTCGGGCACCCGCTGCGCCTGCACGAGCTCACCCACGGCACCCGGCACACCCTGCTGCTCTACGCCGACAAATCCGCCGACCTGGCGGCGTCGACCGCCCTGGGCAAGCTCTGCGCCGACGTCCGCCGGCAGACCTCCGGGCAGGTCGACATCTACCTGCTGCTCAGCCCGGACGCCCCGGTGCCGTCGCTGCTCGATCCGCCGGTGGTGCACGACGCCGAAGGCGGGTTCCGCGCCACGTACGGCGTCGACGGCAGCGGCCTCTACCTGATCCGCCCGGACGGGCACGTCGGGTTCCGCAGCCAGCCGATCGACGCCGACGCGCTCGGCAAGCACCTGCAACTGGTCTTCGGAGGCGCGCGATGACGACGGTACGCACCGTGCTCGCCATGCGTACCAAGGAGGGTTGCGAGGAACGGTTCGAGGCGGAGTGGCGCTCGGCGGCGGAGCAGATCCGCGCGCTGGACGGGTGCCTGAAGCAGGACCTGGTGCGCGACGCCGACGACCCGCGCAGCTACCTGATCATCAGCGACTGGGCGGACCGCGAACGGCTGGACGCCTTCGGCCGCAGCGAGCACCGGGACCGGCTGCTGCAGCTGATCCGCGAACTTCGCGAATCCGCGCAGCGGCACACCTACCAGGTTCTGCACAGCGTACGCAGCGAGCCCGAGGAGTCGCGATGACCGAGGACGCCGTACCCGCGTCGGAGCTCTACACCCCCGAGTTCGCCGCCAATCCCTATCCCGCCTTCGCCCGGCTGCGGGCGGAGAAGCCGGTGTGCCCGATCAGCTCGCCGCGGTTCGACTCGTACCTGATCACCCGGTTCGACGACGCCAAGGCCGCGCTGATCGACCCCCGGCTCTCCAAGGACCTCTACGGCCCGGGCCAGGAGTACCTGCGGATCTTCGGGCCGAACTCCGAGGCGTTGAACAAGAACATGCTCAACGCGGACCCGCCCGAGCACACCCGGCTGCGCCGGATCGTGTCCCAGGCGTTCGCGCCGCGTCGGGTCGAGGCCCTGCGGCCCCGGGTGGCGGAGATCGTGGACAACCTGCTCGACAAGATCACCCCGCAGGGCCAGGCCGAGCTGATGCACGACTTCGCGATCCCGCTGCCGATGATGGTGATCAGCCACCTGCTCGGCATCCCGGAGACCGACCACGAGCGGGTCCTCGACTGGACCCAGGTGATCAGGACGTCCGGGTCGTCCGGCCGTAGCCCGGAGGAGGACCGGGCGGCCGTGCAGGAGGCCCAGCTCCGGCTGCACCACTATCTCGTCGACCTGATCCAGGCCAAACGCGCGCACCCCGGCGACGACATGATCAGCGCGCTGATCGACGCCTGCGAACACGGCCGACAGCTGTCCGAACCCGAACTCGTCACCACCACCTTCCTGCTGCTGTTCGCCGGGCACCAGACCACCGCGGACTTCCTCGGCAACGCCACCGTGGCGCTGCTGACCAATCCCGACCAGCTCGACCTGCTGCGCGCCAAGCCGGAGCTGCTGCCCTCGGCCATCGAGGAGCTGCTGCGGTTCGACGGCCCGCTGCCGGTGGCCAGTCCCCGGATTGCCACCGAGGACGTCGAGTACCAGGGCGTCCGCATCCCGCGCGGGTCGATCGTCGGCGTGGTGATCAACGCGGCGAACCACGACCCGGCCAACTTCGCCGACCCGGACCGGCTGGACCTGCGCCGGGTGCGGGGCCCACACATCGGCTTCGGCCACGGCGTCCACTACTGCCTCGGGGTCTCACTGGCCCGGATGGAGGCACAGATCGCCATCGAGGCGCTGCTGCGCCGGCTACCGGACCTGCGGCTCGGCGTGCCGGTCTCTCAGCTGCGCCGGCTGCCGGCCGGGTCGCCGTTCCGTGGCCTGCTGGAGCTTCCGGTCGAGTTCACCGCCGGGGGTGAAGGGGCGCCGTCCCCGATCGGCGGGGGTGCGGGAGCGCCGTCCCCGATCGGCAGCCAGAGATCACCGTCCACGCAATCACGCGTCCACACACCCGAGGAGCGGTAATGGTCTTCCGAAACGTGATCGTCTGCCACATGGTTCCGGGCAGCGACGACATCGTCGGCGATGTCTTCGGCTACTACGACAAGTCGACCCGACCGCAGGACCTCGGCGTGATCGGGCGCCGGCTGCTGTCCTTCCACGACCTCTACATCCACGTGATCGAACGCAGGGAGGACCCGCGGATCTCCGGCCAGACCCGGGGACTGCCGGCGTTCCAGAAGATCGCCGAGGCCATCGCGCCCTACGTGACGCCGTACCCGAAATACTGGAAGAACCCCTCCGACTCCGTCGCCAAGGAGTTCTACAGCTGGGAGCCGGAGAACCCGGCGCCGGAGTCGGCCGGCCGGAACCTCACGGTCATCATCGGACGGATCAAGCCCGGCGCGGAGCCCGACGTCGCGCGCATCTTCGGCGAGTCCGACGCCGGGTCGTTGCCGGTCCAGCTCGGCGTCACCGGGCGCTGGCTGTACTCGATCGACGACGTCTACGTGCACCTGTTGGAACGCACCGACGCGGCGGTAGCCGAGGCTGCGGGGCAGGACCACGAGCAGCCGGTGTTCGCCAAGATCATGGCGGAGTTGAGTCCCTTCATCAGCCCGTACAACCCGGAGACCTGGCGGGGGCCGGAGGACTCGGTGGCCAAGGAGTTCTACCGCTGGCAGGCCGAGGACTGACCCCTTCGGTGGCGGTCGCCGTGACGTCACGGCGACCGCGCCACCGTTCAAGGAGCGGAGGTAGGGGTCGGGGTGGCCGCGCCGATCACGCCGCCGAAGAAGACCATGACGGTGAGCGCGACCGCCGGGGCGACGAAGACGTAGCCGAGCACCAGTCCGGCGACGGCCATGCCGCGCCCGGACTTCCGGCCGTCGCGGGTCTCGTGCAGGCCGACATGCCCGAGGATGACGGCGAGCAGGCAGGGCAGGCCGAACACGCACCATCCGCCGAGCACGCCGACGATGCCGAGCACCATCGCGGCGGTGGCGGTGCCGGACGTGGGCAGCGCCGCGACCAGCAGCGGCGTCGGATACGGCACCGCCGGCGGGTACTGCACGGCGGGCGGGTAGGGCCTTGCCGGCGGGTACGGGCCGGCCGGCGGATAGGGAGCTGCGGGGACGGCCGAGACCGGTGGCAGGGGTCGGGTCGGCTCGTGGCCGGGTTGAGGGTAGGTCATCGTCGGGATTCCTGTCCTTTGTCGAGTCGGTGGAGCAGGGCGGCGACCTCGCTGTGCAGGCGGCGCAGCTCCGCCGCCGTCGGGGCCAGCTCGTAGCAGTGGTGGTGGGTGGCGGCCGACAGCGTCGCCCAGGCGTAGGTGATCCGGCGGGCCACCTCGGCGCCCGGCCCGAGCCGACCGCGCAGCATCAGCTGCTTGGCCCGGCCCTGCCGGCACGCCGCCACGGCCGGCCGGACCCGCCGCCAGTAGTCGTCGATGCCGCCTTCGAGGGCGAGCCGGATCAGGCAGGCGCAGGCCCGTGGCCACCAGCCGGCGGTCACCGCCGACGCGCCGAGCGGGCCGGCGCCGCGCAGCAGCTGGTCGGCCGCCGCCAGGCAGCGGCGGGGCGTCGGCGCGGTCACGCCAGCACCTTCGCCAGGGCGCGGGCGTCCGTGACCAGGCCGGGCAGGTCCGCCAGGTACGCCCCGTGCACGCCCTCCCGGCAGGCCCGGTACGCGCCGACTGCCCAGCCGCCGTGGCGTCCCAGCCAGCCGAGCACGTCGCCACCGCGGTCCGCGTCGTCGAAGACGGCCAACGCCACGATCGTGGTCAGCCGGCGGGACGCGTCGACGATCGCCGCCTCGATGTCGTCATGGGGCACGCCGCGGGTCACCCGGACCCGCCACACCCGCAGGTGGCAGGCCGCCTCGACCGCCGACCGGCACAGCTCGGCCACCACCGGCCCGCGTACGTCGGCGGGCAGCTCGTCGTTGCGGGCCAGGGCCCACGCGTCGTCGAGGTAGCGGGTGACCGGGTCGGAGCCGGCCCGCAGGGTCACCACGGACCGCTCGGCCCGCTGCACCTCCACGATCCGCGCCCGTCCCAGGTCGAGCCGACGCACCGCGTCGGGCAGCCGGGTGTCGTGGGTGAAGACCACCACCTGCCGGGCCTCGGCCAGCTCGGCGAGTACCCGGGCCAGCCCGTCCACCTTCGACGGGTCCATGCTCTGCACCGGGTCGTCGACGACGATGAACCGGAACGGGCTCTCCGGGGCGCAACTGCGCGGCAGGAACGTCGCCAGCCCGAGGGCCTGCATCTCACCCTGGCTCATCACGCCCAGCGCGGTGCCGTTGTCGGCGCCGTCCACGCTCACCGGGAAGACCACCCGCCGCCGGGTGTTCGTCCCAGCGAGGGTCATCGCGCCCAGCTCGACGTTGCTCTCCTGCCGCAGCTGCTCCCAGATCCGCTGCGAGTGCGCGGCGAACGGCGCGATCCGCTCGTCGCGGACCGCCGCGCCGGTCTCCTTCAACCAGGCGCGCGCGGCCTTCACCCGGGCCAGCGTCGCCTCCCGCGCCACCAGCCCGCCCACGGCGGCAACCCACTCGCGCAACTCGGCCGCCGCCGCCCGCCACCCGGTGTCGCGCTGCCGCAGGAACCCTTCGGCGTACGCGCGGGCCGCGTCCGCCGCCGCCACCACCGCCGGGTACCGCGCCGCCAGGTGGTCGGCCAGGTCGGCCGGTTCCCCGGGTACGCCCCGCAGCGCGGCCACGGCCTCCCGCAGCGCCCCGAGCAGCGCCTCCGCTCCGTCGCCCGCACACGGTGCCGCCGTGCCGACGCTTCCCGGCGGCGGCCCGGGAATCGGCGTCTGCGATCCGGGGCCGTCGGGCACGGTCAGGTCATCGATCAGGTGGTGCGCTTGGCGCAGCAGCGCGGTGAGCCGGGTCGCCGCGGTCTGGGCGGCGACGCTGCGCTGCCGCAACTCGGTCAGGGTCACGGCGGCGGAGGCCCGCCACCCACCATCGAGAACGCCGGTGGCGCAGACGGGACAGGGCCCGTCGCCCCGATCCTCGTGGTGTTCGATCGCGAGACGGAGCAGTTCCGCGCTGCGCAGCGCCGCCCGGGACCGCCCGCCGTCGTACCGGAGGGTCTCGGTCGCCGCCTCCCGCAGCTGACCGGCCAGCCGCGTCACCTCGTCCACCGGCGGCGGGTCGAGGGCGGCGAGCTCCCGGCACAGCAGTACGGTCTCGTCGGCGGTCGCCTCGTCCGGCTCGTCGAGGATCGCCGTCAACGCCGGCAGGTCGACCGCGCCCCGGCCGCGCAGCAGCACGGCGGCCCGTCGGGCCCGGTCGTCGGCGACGCCGGCGAGCAGGTCGGCCAGGGCGGAGCGCTGTGCGCGTACCTCCTTGACGGCCGTGTCGTGCGGCCGGGCGGCGCGCATCAGCCGCTGGTCGGCGTCGGTCAGCGCGTCCAGGCCGAGGATGGCGAAGAGCGCGTCGAAGAGCTGGCTCTGCGTGCCGGCGGCGAGCCGGCCCAGCTCGGCGGCGGTGAGGAACGGCCGGTACAGCTCCAGCGGTCGGGCCAGGCCCAGCTCGGCGAGGCCGTCGCGCCGCCCCCGCGCGCTGGTCACGGTCACCTCGGCGTCGGCCAGCTCACCGCCGGCGGGCCAGGCCCGCGCCACCCGGGTCGGCGTGGCCTCGCCGTCGACCCGCAGCTCGACACCGATCCGGCACGGCTCCTGGGCATGCAGGTTGCGCCACCCGGTACGCCACACGCTGGTCTTGTCGGCCCAGCGGGCGCTGTCCCCGGTGAGGGCGAGCTCGACGGCCTCGGCGAAGCTCGATTTGCCGGAGCCGTTGCGGCCGACGACCAGGGTGAGGCCCGGCCCGGGCGCGATGTCGAGGGTGCGCTCCGGGCCGACGCCGCGGAACCCGGCGACGGTCACCGACTTCAGCCAGATCCGCTCCGACGGCTCGTCGTTGGCCGGGGCACGCGGGTCGAGCCGGGTGGGGCTGCCGGCGAGGGCGGCGGTCAGATCGTCGTCGCCGGTGAGCGCGGCGAGGACCAGCTCGGCGGTGTCGGTCGGTACGTCGTCGGCGGCGAGCCGGTCGAAGATCAGCTCGATCAGGGGTGCGGTGGGCTGTTCGGGGAGGGTCATGGTGGTCTCCAGGCGCGTGGTGTCCGCGGACCGACGGGTCGTCGGCCCGCCCGGGGTGAGCGGTGGAAGTGGGGAGGCCGCTGTCGGCCCGGCCGGGGCGAGCAGTGGAGTCGGGAGGCGGTGGTGGCCGTCGGACGCTGTCGAGCTGATGTCGCAAACGATTCAGCGGTGCAACGTCGGCCGCCTCCGCTGCGGGCGAGCGGTCAGAGCGTGGCGTTCGCGTGCCAGTCGCGCAGGAACGCGTCGACCAGGGCGTGCGCCCGAGGACGCAGGTCGAAGGACTCCTCCCGCCGACGGCGGGCCATGTGCGACAGGCCGTCGGCGGCCTCGTTGAGGGCGTGGCCGCTGTGCCCCTTGACGTGCGCGAACGTCAGGTCGGGGCGGCGGGCCACCTGCTCGGCGAGCCGGACCAGGGTGGGCTGGTCCGACCAGCGGCGTTCCCGCAGGCTGTAGCCGGCCGGCATCGCGCCGGTCTCGCCGGCCTGCCAGCGGTGCAGGTAGCGCAGGGCGGCGAGGCAGTCCAGCAGCACCCTCATGCCCACCGGCGCCTCGTCGTACCCGGTCAGCAGGTAGTCGACCGCGCGCAGCTCGTTGATCAACACCCGGGAGGCGCCGGTCGGGTCGAGCCGGCCGGTGCCCCGGCCGAGGAGGCCGTAGTGGCCGTCGCTGACGACGTACCCGATGCCGCCGACGCGGCCCTTCCAGCTGGCGTCGGTCGCGGCGACCAACGGCGCGGACGTCGCCGCCCAGCGGACCACTCGGCCGCGGCCACGCTGCTGGTCGTCGCCGGACCGGCGGTGGATGCCGTGGTCGGCGGCCAGCCGCTCGGCGGTGTCGAGCAGCTCACCGGCGGAGGTCAGCTCGTCGTAGTGGGCGGCGGTGAGCGCCAGGCGGACGGCATCGCCGATGCGCTGGCAGTCGTCGCAGCGGGTGGAGCGGGTGAAGGCGCGCAGGGTGAGGGCGCGGTCGTGCAGGGGAGGGGGGAGCAGGGCCAGGGTGCGGAGGAACTCATCGGGACGCACGACGCCTCCTGACGTCTCGAGGGGACTTGTCTCAGCGGGCGGGGCGCCACTCGCCGCAACGCTCCGAGCTGAAGGCGTAGTCGGAGGAGCGGATGGTGACCTGCACGCGGCGGGCGCTGTTGGTGAAATAGTTGTCGATCGTGCCGCCGGAGCTGTTCTGCCGTTCCCAATAGCAGCCGTCCACGTCGGTGGTGACGTAGGTGCCGGGCTTGATCTCCTTGCCGACCCGGAACGTGCCGGAGCCGAAGAGTCGGCCCTGGGCCGCCAGGTCCACGTCGACCTGGCCGCGCTTCACCGTCTCGCGCCACTTCTTCGCGTACGGGTAGGTGGGGCAGAGCATGAGGGCCGCGTTGATCTCCGGGATCTGCTCACTGCTGGCGGCGAAGCCCGCCTCCACGTAGGTGTCCTCCGGGTCGACGGCGGCACACATCTCGTACAGCGTGGCGATGTCGCCGTCGTCGTACTTGGAGGTCTTGAGGGCGGCCTTCTCGGTGGCGCTCACTGCAGTGATCGCCTCCTGGGCATCGCAGGACTTCGGCTTAGCCGCCCACACCTCGGTGAAGTCGGGCCTGCCGTCCATGCCAGGCTGCACCGTCAGCAGCACAGGAATGTCGTTGCCCATGTCGCACTCGAAAGTGAGCGGCGCTTGCTGCGGGATGTTCTTCGGGTCGTCGGGGTAGGTGTCGCTGGAGTCGGGGATGCCGTCACTGTCCCGGTCGGGCAGCGGGGTCGGGCTCGCGGTCGGCGACGCGCTGGGGACGGCGGACCCGCTCGGGGCGGCGGTCGCCGAGGCGGCGGTGGGGTCCGGCTCGTCGCCGCAGCCGGTGAGGGTCGTGGCCAGCAGGGCGGTCGTGAGCAGGGCGCCGGCGGCGCGGACGGTTCGGCGCAGGTGGATGGTGGCGGCCGAGGCAGGCCGGGTGCCGTGCGGGTAAGGGAGGGCCATGGTCGTCTCCAGGCAGGGGAAGTCAGCGGTCCGGGGAGGCCGGACAGGGGGAAGGGGGAATCAGACGCTGTAGAGCTGATGACGTGAACGAATCAGTCGGAGAGAGTCAGGACCATCTGCAGGCCACTGTCCGGGTGGTAGCTCCACGACGCATGGATGTCCCCCCAGTCGCCGGTCTGCCGTCCGTCGAGGGCTCGGGTGGCGCCGACCTCGGCTTTCACCGCGTCAGACATGTCAAGCGCCGACCAGTAGCACTCCAGCATCGAATAGCTGAGGCCGCTGCTCTCCTTGCCGGCGCCATGCAGGGTGAGCGTCTTTCCCTGGTCGCCCAGCTCGGCCCCGCCGGCGGAGGCGCTTCCGCACCTCTCCTTCGCCGCAACGAACGGCGTCTTCGTGTCAGTCGGGCCACTCTGCGTCTCGTCTCCCCGCGTCGCAGCGATGACACCGACGGCGACCAGGAGAAGGGCAGCAGCGCCGGCCGCGCTCACCAGTACGAGAGTGCGTCTGCCGCGCTTGTGCTCAGCGGCGGCGGTTTCCGTCGACTCGTGCGGCGCGGGTCCGCCGTCGATCGCCGGGACAGCCAGCGGGCTCGCGGGCGGAGGCAGCGGCCGATCGAGCGGCGTCGGGGTGGTCGGGTCGGTCATGGCGAGCTTCCTTCTGTGAACAGGAGACGGTGTGAACAGCCGGGGCGGGTCGTCCGGACCCGCCCCGGAGCGCGGGGAGAGGTCAGCTGAGGGCGACCTCGATGCCGCCGGAGAACATCGAGTCGTGGAGCTCGAGCTTGGTGAGCTTCACGTTCTTCGGGATGTCGAAGACGAACACGCCGGTCACCTGGTTGCCGGGGTTGATCTCCTCGAAGAAGGTGCTCTGCTCCTTGTTGGCGTAGAGGCCGGCCTCGGTGTCGGACGAGTACTCGGTGCCGTCGGCGGCGTAGGCCTTCTGGCTGCTGCCGTCGAGGGTCTGCGGCTCCTTGCCGATGTTCTTGACGTTGATCGTGACCAGGCAGAACTGGCCCTGGGCCTTGTCGCCGAGCATCGAGGTGCCGACCTTCGCGACGCCGCACTTCGACGACTTCACCGTGAACTCAAACTTGCCGTCCCGGGCCGCCTGGCCGATCTTCGCGGTCTTCGCCGGCTTGTCTCCGCCCTTGGCGCTCCCGGCACCGTCCTTGCTGCTGGTGGCGTCGTCGGTGGCACCGGAGCCGCAGCCCAGCGCGACGAGGCCGGTGGCGATCAGGGCGAGAGTGGTGGTCTTGCGCATCGTTGTCCTCCTGATGTGAACGTTGCGGCGTCAATGAGAGCACCATCCGTGAACACTGTCAACAAGCATGATGCTTGACAGGTGTGACACACTTCGGAGGTGCAGGAGACACCGACCATCACGGCTGCGGAGATCGCCCGGCTCGCCGGGGTCGGTCGCGCCGCAGTCAGCAACTGGCGCAAACGGCACCCCGACTTCCCCGCCCCGGTGGGCGGCACCGCCGCCAGCCCCGAGTTCGACCTGATCCAGGTCGAGCAGTGGCTCCGTGGCCAGGGCAAGCTCCCCGAGCTCGCCACCGCCGACCGGCTTTGGCGGCACTTGGCGGCAGCCAGCGAATCCCCGGCCGCCGGCCTCGCCGCCGTCGGCGCCCTGCTGCTGGCCCGCCAGCGCGGCGGCCGTCCCCGCCGGGCCGCCTCGCATCTGGCGCCCCTGTTGCCCGACGTCGACGCACTGGCTGACGAACTAGGCCCGCAGGGCGCGTTCGACGAGTTGTGGCAACGGTTTTCCGCACCAGGCCCGGGCCGCCCGTTCGCCACCCCCGACGACCTGGCCGACCTCATGGTCGGGCTCGCCGGCGTCGGTGGCGGCTCCGTCCTCGATCCCGCCGCCGGCTCCGGCGCCATCCTGCGGGCCGCCGTCCGTGCCGGCTGCACCTCCGCGTACGGGCAGGATCTCGACGCGGACCTCGGCACGCTCGCCCGACTCTGGCTGGCCCTGCGGGAGGTGCCGGGAGATGTGGTCGCCGGGGACTCATTGCGGGCGGACGCCTTTGCAGGGCGCGCCTTCGACGCGGTCGTCTGCCATCCGCCGTTCGGTGCCACCAACTGGGGCGATGAGGAACTCGGTCACGACCCACGCTGGATCGTCGGCACCACACCCCGTACCGAACCGGAGCTTGCCTGGGCGCAGCATGCCCTCGCCCGCCTGCGGGTCGGCGGACACGCCGTCCTGCTGATGCCGCCCACGGTGGCCAGCCGGCGGGCCGGCAAGCGGATCCGCAGCGAGCTGCTGCGCTGGGGTCACCTCCGCGCCGTGATCGCGCTTCCGCCGGGGGTGGCCGCGCCGCACGGCGTACCGCTGCACCTCTGGGTGCTGCGGCGCGCCGCAGCTGACGCGCCGCCGCCGGCGCGGGCGCTGCTGGTCGACGCCGCCGGCGGCGACCTGGCCGAGACCTCACCGCGGGTGCTGGCCACGTGGCGGGCCTTCGCCGCCGCCCCCGACGCCGAAGTCGAGGAGGCCGGGTTCGCGCGCGCCGTCCCGGTCATCGAACTGCTCGACGAGGAGGTCGATCTCACCCCCGCGCGGCGGCAACCCGCCGTCGGGGGCGATGCGTCGGGAGAGCATCTGGTACGCACCAGGGAGCGGCTGGCCGCCGTCGTCGGGGAGCTGTCGGCGCTGATGCCGCAGGTCACGCCCGCGCCGGACGAGGCGGACGGGCAGTTCCTCACGGTGGGCGAGCTGGCGCGTGCCGGTGCGCTCCAGTTGATCGGACCGGTCCGGGCCGGCTCGTCCGAGCCGTCACCCGAAGGACCACCGGTGCTCACCGTGCAGGACGTGCTGGCCGGCGGCGACGCGTCGGGCCGGATCGACGACCGGTACGGACAGGAAATCGCCCTCGCGGTCGGGGACGTGGTGGTGCCGATGATCGCCCGGCAGCTCACCGCCCGGGTGGTCGCCGCCGAGGGGGCGCTGTTGGGGCGCAATCTCTACCTGCTGCGGCCCAACCCGGCGGCACTGGATCCATGGTTCCTCGCCGGGCAGTTGCGGACGTCGGCCAACGAGAAGCAGGCGTCGAGCCTGTCGGGGACGCTGCGGTTCGACATTCGGCGGGCGCAGGTGCGGCGGCTGTCGCTGGACGAGCAGCGAGTGCACGGGGAGGCGTTCCGTCGGCTGGACGCCTTTGAGTCGGCAATCCGACAAGCAGCGTCGCTGGGCGCGGAGTTGGCTCAACTCACCGCCGATGGCCTCGCCCGCGGCGCCCTCCGTCCCGACCAGCGAGCCAGCCGAAAGCGGCCAAGAGCGTAACGAACGGGCGGCCGTTAGCCGCTGACGGATCAGGCCCCTCATCTGCGCCGGGTGGGGGACTACAACGATGCAGACGAGCAGCCATAATCCTTGTCTGTTTGCTATCGAAAGGAACCTGGTGAGCAACAAGCACCAAGAGCTCGCGAACTTCATCTGGTCGGTGGCCGATCTGCTGCGCGGCGACTACAAGCAGTCCGAGTACGGCCGCGTGATCCTGCCGCTGACCGTGCTGCGCCGGCTCGACTGCGTGCTGGAGCCGACGAAGAACGCGGTGCTCGCCCGGCACAAGCAGCTCAAGGAGCTGGGCGTCCAGAACATGGACCCGGTGCTGCGGAAGACCGCGGGGCTGTCGTTCTACAACACCAGCGAGATGTCCTTTCGCAAGCTGCTCGGTGACCAGGACCACGTAGCGCTGAACCTGCGCGCCTACATCGGCGGCTTCTCGCCCGGCGCCGTCGACGTGCTGGAGAAGTACGGCTTTGACACCCAGATCAGCCGGCTCGCCGAGGCTGGACTGCTGTATCAGGTGGTCGCTAAGTTCGCCGACATCGACCTGCACCCGGACGTGGTCTCCAACCACCAGATGGGCTACGTCTTCGAGGAGCTGATCCGCCGCTTCTCCGAAATCAGCAACGAGACCGCCGGTGAGCACTTCACCCCGCGCGAGGTCATCAAGCTGATGGTCAACCTCCTGCTCGCCCCCGACGAGGACGCCCTGGTCACCCCGGGCATCGTCCGTAAGGTCTACGACCCGGCCTGCGGCACCGGCGGCATGCTCAGCGAGGCCCAGGACCACATCCAGGCCCACAACCCGCACGCCACCGTCGAGGTGTACGGGCAGGAGCTCAACGGCGAGACGTACGCAATTTGCCGCTCCGACATGATGCTCAAGGGCGGCGACCCGACGAAGATCGCCTACGGCAACTCGTTCAGCCAGGACGGCCACGAGACCGAGCGCTTCGACTACATGCTCGCCAACCCGCCGTTCGGCGTGGAGTGGAAGAAGGTCGAGGCGTTCATCAAGGCCGAGCACGCCCGCGGCCACGCCGGCCGGTTCGGCGCCGGCCTGCCCCGGATCAACGACGGCTCGCTGCTCTTCCTCCAGCACATGATCTCGAAGATGAAGCGCCCCGAGGACGGCGGCAGCCGGCTGGCGATCGTCTTCAACGGCTCGCCGCTGTTCAGCGGCGCGGCGGGGTCTGGTGAGTCGGAGATTCGCCGGTGGATCCTGGAGAACGACCTGCTGGAGGGCATCGTCGCACTGCCCGACCAGCTCTTCTACAACACCGGCATCTCCACCTACTTCTGGATCCTCACCAACCGAAAGGACCCGGCCCGCGAGCGGAAGGTCGTGCTACTTGACGGCCGGGAATATTGGACCAAGATGCGCAAGAGCCTCGGCGACAAGCGCAAGATGCTCACCGACGAGCACATCGCCGAGCTGACGCGCGCTTACGTGGACGCGCTATCAATCGCGGACGACCCGGAGCACCCTCAGCACGCGAAGGTGAAGGTCTTCAAGACCACCGACTTCGGCTACCAGCGGATCACGATTGAGCGCCCGCTACGGCTGCGTTTCGAGGTCACCGAGGAGGCGGTGGCACTGCTCGCGGAGGCGCGGGCGGTGCTCAAGTGCGCCGAGCGTGAATCGCTGCTGGCGGCGGCGAAGTCGCTGATCGGTCTACGGTCTGCGAAGCGGGCTGAGTTCGCGATGAAGCTGGTCGGGCTCGGGAAGTTGCCGGTGGCGGTGGAGAAGGCGGTGTGGGAGGCGTTCTCGGTCAGCGACCGGGAGGGGGAGGTGCAGACCGACCGCAAGGGCAAGCCGCTAGCGGACGCCGACCTTCGGGACAACGAGAACGTGCCGCTGGACGAGGATGTCCACGACTACCTCAAGCGCGAGGTGCTCCCGCACGTCCCCGACGCCTGGCTCGACGAAGCCAAAACCAGAATCGGGTACGAGATTCCGTTCACTCGCCACTTCTACATTTACCAACCGCCGCGCCCGCTTGTCGAGATCGACGCTGAGATCAAGGCTTTGGAAACCGAGATCCAGGCACTAATCGGGCAGGTGACGACGTGACCTCGGGTCTTGCGGGACTATCCCTCCCAACTGATTGGCAATGGTGGCCGCTGAAGCGCGCGACCCTATCCCTCAACCGCGGCTCGGCACCAGATTATGTAGATGGGGGTGATGTCTGGGCTGTTGGACAGGCTGTCAATCAGCCGGACGGTCTGGCGTGGCACCGTGCTCGCTTCCACTCAGCCGGCGGTGATCCGACTCGGCTAAAGGGCCACCTTCGGCCACACGATATCCTAATTAACTCTACGGGTCGCGGCACACTTGGCCGGGTCGGCTTCTTTACTGGTACCCCAGACCGTCGTGCCGCGATGGCGGATGGGCACGTGACTCGAGTTCGAGTGCGGCCGGAAGTCCTCCACCCCCGTTTCGCCTACTACTACCTTTGTTCCGAGCCCTTCCAGCACTACATCTACTCGGCTCTTGTTGTCGGAGCGACTAATCAAATCGAACTTGTAGGTGAGCGCCTAAGCGCTGCGCCGATTGCGCTACCTCCTATTCAAGAGCAGCGGCGGATTGCTAGTTTCCTCGACGCGGAACTGGCGGGCATCGGGCGCACCACCGAAGCCCGCGTGAACCAACTGAAACTTCTGCGCGAGCGGGAATTCGCTACGATTGCCTCTATCCTCGGTGGAACCGATGTGCCAGGACAACGACGCTCAACTGGGTGGCGGTGGCTCCCGACTGTCCCGTCGGCCTGGACAATAGGCCCAGTATATGCATACTTCGACGTGCTGCTAGGAAAGATGCTCAATGCCGAGCGAGCGGCAGGACGGTATCCACGTCCGTATCTGAGAAATGCAAACGTGCATTGGTATCGGATCAGTGCAGCTGATTTGGCTGAGATGAGCTTCTTGCCGGATGAGCGTATCCGCTATCAGATTCGTAAGGGCGACCTCCTTGTGTGCGAGGGAGGGGCGGGTGTGGCAGAGGCTGCTGTCTGGGATGGCAGGCTCGAGGAGTGTTACTACCAGAAGTCTCTGCATAGAGTGCGGGCTCGCCGCAATGTGCCAGTCGAATGGCTGATGTACTGGCTCCGGCTTGCTAAGGAGGTCGGCGTATTCGCCTCTGAGGGCAATGTCGCTACAATCCCCCATCTGACCGGGGAACAGCTGCGTGAGTGCCGGATTCCCATTCCCCCAGACGGACGTGTCCGTATCGCCGAATTAGCGAAGGAAATTGGGTGCCTGTTTGACCTGATGTCTGCCCTTAGTTCGGCGAACTCTCTGCTCGGCGAACGCCGGCAATCGTTGGTCACGGCTGCCGTGACAGGGCAGATTGATGTTACGACGGCGCGGGGAGCGCACGTATGAGTCCCATTCATCAGGAGCAGTCGTTCGAGGTGACGATTGAGAGTATGCTGGCCCGTTCTGGATGGCTGCGCGGGGCGCCCAGCAACTACGACCGAAGGCTCGGGCTCGACAGTGCCGAACTGTTCGCCTTCATTGGGGCGACGCAGCCGGACGAGTGGGAGAAGCTGCTGGCGTACCACGGGAACAACCCGGACGAGGCGCAGCGGCACTTCGCGCACTACCTCGCCAAGCAGATCGATGAGCGCGGCCCGCTCGACGTCCTCCGCCGAGGCGTCAAGGACAAGGGCGTCCTGATCCGGCTGGCCTACTTCAAGCCCGCCCACTCCATCACCGACGACGCGCTCAAGTTCTACCGCGCCAACCGCCTCACTGTCACCCGCCAGCTCGCCTACTCGACGAGCAACAACAACACCCTCGACCTGGTCCTCTTCGTCAACGGCATCCCCCTCGCCACGGCTGAGCTGAAGAACCCGCTCACCGGCCAGACCGTCGAGGACGCCAAAAAGCAGTACCGCGAGACCCGCGACCCGAAGGAACTGCTTTTCGCGAGGCGTGCCCTCGTGCACTTCGCGGTCGATCCCGACCTGGTCTTCGTCACGACGAAGCTGGCCCGCGACAAGACCCGGTTCCTACCCTTCAACACCGGATCGGACGGGCCGGGCGTCTCCGGCGGTGCCGGCAACCCACCCGCCGGCGAAAAGGGCTATCGCAGCTCCTACCTCTGGGAGCAGATCTGGCATCCGGACACCTGGATGGACCTGGTCCGGCGGTTCCTGCACACCGACAAGGACTCGGGCAGCCTGATCTTCCCGCGCTACCACCAGTGGCACGCGGTGACCAACCTGGCCGACCACGCCGCACGCAATGGCCCCGGGCACAACTACCTGGTCATGCACTCGGCCGGGTCGGGCAAGTCGAACACCATCGCCTGGCTGGCGCACCGGCTGTCCAGCCTGCACACCGCGCCCGCGCCCGCGCTCGACGAGGGGGCGCGGGCCAAGGGGCTGCGCCCCAACGAGCCGGTCTTCGACAAGGTCATCATCATCACCGACCGGGTGGTGCTGGACCGGCAGTTGCAGGACACGGTGTTCCAGTTCGAGCACGTGCCCGGCGTGGTGCAGCGGATCGACAAGGACTCCGCCCAGCTCGCCGCCGCCCTCCAGGGCGAGACCGCCAAGGTCGTCATCACCACCATGCAGAAGTTCCCCTACATCCTCGACAAGGTGCAGGGGCTGCGCGGCAAGCGGTTCGCCGTCATCGTCGACGAGGCGCACTCGTCGCAGTCCGGTGACTCGGCCGCCGCGCTGAAGAAGGTGCTGCTCAAGCTCGGCAGCGACGACGTGGACGAGTCGGGTGACCTGCTGACCGCGTCGGCGCTGGCCCGCGGCCGGCACGACACGCTGTCGTACTTCGCGTTCACCGCCACGCCCAAGCCGAAGACTCTCGAACTGTTCGGCACGCCGCACCTGGTCACTGGCAACCCGCAGCCGTTCCACACGTACTCGATGCGCCAGGCCATCGACGAGGGCTTCATCCTCGACGTGCTGCGGAACTACGTGACCTACACGTCGTACTGGAAGCTGGCCAACGCCAACCCCGACGACCCGGAGGTCGACCCGAAGAAGGCCGGGTCGCAGCTCGCCCGCTTCGCCAGCCTGCACCCGACGATGCAGGCGCAGAAGGCCGAGATCATCGTCGAGCACTTCCGCAAGCACACCGCGCCGCGCCTCGGCGGCCGGGCCAAGGCCCTGGTGGTCACCCGCTCCCGCGAGGCCGCCGTCCGCCTGCACACCGCTATCAAGAAGTACGTCGAGATGCAGGGCTACGTCGGCTGCGACTCCCTGGTCGCCTTCTCCGGCGACCTGGAGGTCGACGGCGTCGAACACACCGAGGCGCGGAGCAACGGGTTCCCCGAGGGTGAGCTGCCCGAACGGTTCGCCTACACCGCCGCCGACGACAAGCACGCCGGCACGCCGAAGGCCAAGCAGGACACCGAGTACAGGCTGCTGGTCGTCGCCGAGAAGTACCAGACCGGCTTCGACCAGCCGCTGCTCACCACGATGTACGTGGACAAGCTGCTCAAGAACGTCGCCGCCGTCCAGACCCTGTCCCGGCTCAACCGCACCCATGCGCTCAAGGCCCAGGGCGACGTCTTCGTCCTCGACTTCGTCAACGAGGCCGGCGACATCGCCGAGCAGTTCAAGCCGTACTTCGAAACCGCCGCCACCACCCCCACCGACCCCAACCTGCTCTACACCGCCCAGCACGCGGTCATGGGGTACGCGCTGCTGGTCGACTCCGAGATGCAGGCGTATGCCGAGGCGCTGCTTGCCGCTGAGCAGAAGGCCACCAGCGACACCGGCCTCCAGCGGGCGCACGCCGCCCTCTACCGCTTCACGGAGCCGGCCGTGGACCGCTACAACGCCCTGGCCGCCGACGACCCCGAGGCCGCCGACACCTTCCGGTCCGCGTTGCGCGACTACACCCGGATGTACGCGTTCTTGAGCCAGGTAGTGCCCTACCACGACGAGGATCTGGAACGGCTCTACCTCTACGGGCGTGCGCTGCTCAACCGGCTGCCCCGTCGACAGGACCCGTCGGTGGACATCGGCGAGGTGGAGTTGACCCACCTGCGGGTCAGCAAGACCGGCGAGCACGACGCGTCGCTGACGCCCGAGGGCGAGCAGATGCTACCCGGGTTCGTGGGTGGGGGAGCGGGCAAGCAGCACGACCCGGACAAGGTCGCGCTGTCCGAGCTGATCGACGCGTTCAACGACAAGTTCGGCATCGGGCTGGGTGAGTCGGACAAGGTCTGGGTCGAGCAGCAGATTGTCGCGCTGGCCGAGGACGGCACCCTCGAAGCCGCTGCCATGGTCAACGACGAGAGCAACTTCGGTGTGGTGTGCGACAAGCGCATCGAGGACGTGATCCTGTCCCGGCACGACGATAACGGCAAGCTGATGCAGCGCTACCTCGACGACGACAGCCTGCGCTCGCAGCTCAACCAGTTCGCGCGCCGGCAGGCGTACCAGATGATCCGCCGCCGCAAGGGCATCGCCTAGCTAATGCTCTTCGAGAGGAGGACGGTTGTCCCCGTCCGACCACCCCTTCCACCTCTGGATCGCCAGCGACGCCACGAGGACTATCGCGGCGCTCGCCCCGCTCAAGGTGTCCGGGGCGCGAGTGAAGAATGAGTGGGGAAGTATCACGTACCTGCGAGCCGTGCCAATGCCCCAGAACTCGCCCAATGTGGCTGGCATCATCGTGCTCGCCACGCTGGTCGTGCTCGGCGCCTTCGGGCTGTCCCTCAACGGTGCGCCCTTCTTGGTGGTCTTCATCCTGGCCGCGCTCGTGCTGGGCTTGGGTTTGGCGGCGACCGTGTCGAACACGCCGTCTGCCCAGGTGGTGGCACCTGATCAGGCGGCGTTCCCGGAACTACACCACACGCTCGAAAGGGTGGAGGAGCGCGAAGAATTCTTCGGCCTCATGGGGTTGGCCGAGCGAGCCGGTGTTGCCCTGCCCGCCGTTCAAAAGGTGATCGACCCGGCCGAGGGAGGGCAGTTGCTCGCCCAGGTGTTGTGGGAGGCCGCTGACGTTCTCGGTCGTCGGCAGCAGCTTCGTCCCCAGGTCGCTCTTCAGCAGCACCAGCGGACGCGAATCGCTTCGCCCAACAGTCATGCCGCGAACTTGCTGGCCGAACAGCGGGAGAAAGCGGGGGCGCTGTGGGATCAGATCGATGCGGAACTGTCCCGGATCCAGACAGCCCTCGAGCTTGCGGCCTTGGCTGCGGAGAACGCCGCTCACCACCCGACCGCTCTCGACGCGGTTCGCGAAGCGTATCGGGAGTTGGCTGAAGTGTACGGTGAGCGGTTCTAGCTGCTCGAACCAACGGGATCGGCTGCGGGAAACAGGGGGAGGCGGATGCGGGCACAGGAGCGCGTGGCCGACCGGTACGAGCTGACGTACCCGCTCGGCCACGGCGGCATGGGGGAGGTGTGGGGTGGCTTCGACGAGAAGCTCGACCGGCCCGTTGCTATCAAGTTTCTCCGCAAGCTCACCATCCCTGAGAACGAGCGGGACAACGCGGTCGAACGGTTCATGCGGGAGGCCCGGGTCACCGCCAGGCTGGACCATCCGGGGGTGCCGAGCGTCCACGACGTCGGCCACCACGGCGACGACGTCTACATCGTCATGCAGCTCGTACCGGGCCTGCTGCTTTCCGACCTCATCGCCGAGCGGGGTCGGCTCGCCGTGCCGTGGGCAGCCGCCATCGGCGCGCAGATCTGCTCGGTGCTCGCCGTCGCGCACGCCGCTTCCCTGGTGCACCGCGACCTGAAGCCGCAGAACCTGATGGTCACCCCGACCGGGTCGGTGAAGGTCCTCGACTTCGGCGTGGCCGCGCTGCTCGGTCCGGACGTGCCCCGGCTGACCGCCACGAGCCATACCCTCGGCACGCCCACCTACATGGCGCCGGAACAGGCGCTCAACAGCGCTGTCGGGCCGCGGGCTGACCTCTACGCGCTGGGCTGCGTGCTGTTCGAGCTGCTGACCGGTGACCCGCCGTACCGCGCGGACAGCGCGCTCGGCCTACTGCACCGCCACATGAACGACCCCATCCCGTTGGTCACCGATCACCGCGCGGGCGTGCCCGACGTGCTCGTGCGGCTCGTCGCTCACCTGCTCGCCAAGGACCCGCAGGAGCGGCCCGGGTCCGCCGCTGAGGTGTACGAGCTCCTGGCGCCGCTCGGAGTGGTCGAGCCCGGCGTGGCCGACGACCTCGCGGTAACGGTCGGGGACGGTCAGTCCGTCGATCCGACCATGCCCCACCGTTATCCGTTCGGTCCGCTACCGCCCCGCGCGCCGCTGGCACCGACCAGGGTGGACATCGTCCGGCCGCGATCGGCGCCGGAGGTCGTCGAGCCGCTGTCCCTCGACGAGTTGACCGAGGTCGAGGAGCGCGCCTGGGAACTCGCCGAGGAGGAGCGGTTCACCCAGGCCGCCGAACTGCTCGAGACTGCGCTGGGTCCGCTGAGGCGGGGGCACGGCGCCAAGCAGCCAAGGATCCTGGAGCTGCGGCTCAACCTCGCCAACCTGTACGTCCTCGCTGGTGCGTTCCGGCAGGCGCTACCGGAGTTCCAGCGACTCATTCCCGACCTGGCCGCCCGCCCGGTGCCGGACCAGGAGCTGATCTGGCAGTGCCGGCAGCAGGCGGCGGTGTGCCAGGCGGAGCTGGGCGAGGCGACCGCTGCGCTCGACGAGCTGCGAGCGCTGCTCGCGGAGGAGCAGCGGGTGCTATCCCCGGACTCACCGGAGCTGTTCCCGCTGCGGCAACAGGTCGCCATGCTTGCCGCCGGGGTCGGCGACGTGATCGGGGCGCGACAACAGCTCAGCGACCTCCTGAGGGATGTTCACCGAGGGTACGGCCCAGAGTCGCCAGCTGCCGCGGAGGTTGAGGCCTTGCTAGATCACCTCCGGCGGCTGAACAACGATGACCAGCAGCGGCGGGGCTTCGGGCGGGGCTAGTGCTATGACCACGAACGTTCGGGGGTTGGACGGCCCTCCTCCGACGGGCCGGCCCGGCCGTGTGGATGGATCCGGCTGTGATGGATGGCGACCGGACCAGAAGTTCATACAATGGCTCCATGTCACGCAGCGAACCCGGCAGCAAGCCAGGTTCATCAGTCGCACCTGAAGACCTCCTGATCTCGATCTTGGTCTCCGTTGATCGCGCGATCTGCGCTGGCGATTCTCTCGGTGCACTCGACCTGCTGATGCAAGGCGCACGTGCAGCAGACTGCTGCTCTGATTTAGAGCTCCGGCAACAGATGCATCGGCTCATTGCGGTGCAACGCGGGCGTGTGCAGGCCAAGCAGGATGTGGCCAGGCGACAGCAGCGACAGCGCGCGTTGAAGGCAATCAGGTCCCAGGAGCGGGCCGAGTCACTGCTCGCGGCGCGATGCGTCGGCTGTGGCCTAAGCGGGCGAAATAGCAAGCTGACCCAGAAGTCTGGTGCTCCTCGTTGTTCGAGGTGCCACGCGGACTGGGCAACCGCGAAGTGTGCGCGTTGTGGCAAGACGTTTCGCCGAAGGGGCACAGATCCGGCCTCACGTAGGTGCGACCTCTGCCGTGATGGCGACAGGTCAGCGTCGGTGCGGGCATCGTCAGCAGGATTGCCCACGCTCGGCAGACGACGGTGAGGCCAGGGCCAGTAGCAGGGGTCGGCAGCCGGACGCTTCGGCTACCACCAAGCCTGAACCGCGCGCACGGCCGGCCCGGCCCGCCGTACGGAGTGTCGTCCAACGCCCTGATCGTTCATAGTCACAGCACTAGACCTTCCTCGCGCCCCGTACGCCGCGCTCGTTCACGCCCGGCTCGACACCCGACACGGTGCACCTGCCGGTCGCCGGAAACAGCCGTGCCGAGATTGCGCCGGCCGAAGGGAACTCGTCGCCGTACTCCTCGCTGCGGTGGTTCCTGATTTCGTTGATCGTCAGGAACGCGCCGGACGGCTGCGAGAAGAAGGCCGAGCCGATGTGGGCGGCGATGTCTCGTCGCCGGGACCCCGGCACGACTGAGAGGTGGTCGGTCGGCGGGCCGGCGTTGCTGTCCTCCGTCGGTTCCCGCCTTTCCGTCACGGCAGAGCTGTCCACGCCGAGCAGGCCGAGGAGGCGTTCGCGCATCAGCGTCCGCCGGCGGTCGTAGAAGCTCAGGAACTCGGCGAGTGGTGGTAGGTCGCCGAGGTCGTTACGGGCCAGATAGCCCACCTGGGCGGCGGGGTCGGGATAGGCCCTGCGAACCCACTCGGACGGCAGAGCGGCCCGCTTGTCGACGTTCTCCGTCCCCTCCAGAAGCTGGAGGTTGCCCAGCCTGTCGACGCGATCGAGGTAGGCGGGAATGTCCTCGTCCGGGATGCCGGCCGCGCGAAGCCGGGCGGCGGTGAACCTGCTTCTCGGATACACGTGGTCGACGTGGAACGTGTTGCGTACGTCGATGCCCGGGTAGAGCAGTGCCAGCAGCGCGAAGGTCTTTGTCGCGCCGTACTTCAGGTCCAGCAGCTCGTCCACCTCCAGAGGATCGAACCGGAGGGCCTTACTCTGCCTGGCCATCTCACGTTCGAGCGAAGCGCGGGGAAAGCCGTTGCGTGCTTCGGCGTCCAACACCGCCCGCAGGCCGGACAGCAACGTGTCGAGGCCACTGCCCCAGATGCCACCCTTGATCACCGCCTGCAGCAGCCACCGGCGGAGTTCGTCGCGGTCCGACGCGTCGGCCGAACGCCGCAGGTAGCCCGTCTCCAGACGGCGAAGATGCGCATAGTGAGCGAGCGGGATGATCACGCTGCTGGCGGGCAAGGTGGCCGACGAGAACCCGAAGTCGCTGAGCAACTGAGCGGCCAGCCGCAGCGCCCGCTCGATGTCGTCCCAGCCTTCTTCCATCGCCAGCATGGTGTGCCGGTCGAAGTTGTCGACCTTGAAGCGGATGTCCCGTTTACCGAGCAGGACCAGACCGGTCTTCAAGACGCTGTTCTTGTCGAAGTTGAAGCCCTGGCCGGTACGGTTGAGGTCGTCGACGAGAGCGTGGATCTCCTCCCGCGCGTCGCGCTCGCGCCACTGAGAGGTGGCGATACTCAGCAGGAGGTCACTGAACGAGAGCGGGACCGCTCCGCTGTTGACCCGGATGAAGATGTTGAGCACCTTCTCCAGGCTCTGGTCTTCCTCCTCGAAGTAGTTGATCAGTGTCTGCCGCTTCACCACCTCGTACAGCTTGAAGAGCACCCGTCCGGCGGCGTTGGGCAGCTCATGACGAGCGGTGATGTCGAAGACCTGAGCGCCCTCGTCGATGCTCCGGATGTCCGATACCGGAAACCAGAAGGTGTGCTCGTCCCGGGCCCTGGCCTCGTCCGAGGTCAGGAATCGGAAGTGGTACGCCAGCTCCAGCTCGTCGTCGTCGCCGTGCGCCAAGAGGTTGATGTGGAGCCGCTTCGTCGGGTACGCGAGCGGGTTGTTGTGCCTCATCCGCGGGAGCCGCTCGGCGTAGGAGCCGCGGAGACCGATGTTGAGCGCGGTCAGCCGCTGCTGCCCGTCGAGGATCGCTGTCACGTCCCTGCCGCGCTCGACGTCGAGGGTGGGGCAGTGCGGAGAGTTCTTCGCATGATAGGTGCGCACGAAGTCGTAGAAGGTGTAGGACTTGACCGTGTCGCCGCTGACCTTCCAGAACAGGAACGAGCCGATCGGGTACCCGCGCATCAGGCTGTCGAAGAGCTTGCAGATCCGATCCGGCCCCCAGACGAACTCCCGCTGGATGGCGGGCAGGACGTAGTCATGTCGTGCCATGCGCTCAAGGGCGGCGGCGATCGTGATGGGCGCCTGGAACGGCATGTGGATCCTCCCGGATCGGTGGTGTGTCAGCGCGGAAGACTGATGGCCCTGACCTCCTGTGTGGAGGGCGACGTTCTGCCAGCCAATGGATGACCCCGTCCACTGTTCACCATCAATTCGGCGACAATACCGGTCGGTGGCTGGGCCTGGACAGCTCGGGGATCGGGCCGATTCAGAGGTTGACGACGGCGTCCTCGGCGAGGGTGAACAGCCCCGAGTCGAAGGTGATGGTCTTCAGCTTGGTTCCCTTGGGCACGTCGAAAAAGACGTTCGCACGGACCGAATTGCCGGGGTTGATCTCATCGAGGAAGCCGCTGCCGTTGCTGTTGCCGTAGATCGCGGCTTCACCGTCGGCGTCGTACTCCCGACCGGAGCCGTCCTGCGCGGTCACCGTGCCGTCGGCGTGGAAGAGATGGGCCGACTTGGTCACGTTCTTCACGGTGATGTTGACCCGGCAGTAGGTGCCCTGCGCTTTGTGGTTGAGGAAGGAGTCACCGACCTGGGAGATGCCGCACTTGATGCCATTGACCGTGAACTCGAAGTCGCCCCCGCGGACCTTGTCACCAACGCGGTACACCTTCGGTCCGTCAGAAGCGGGCGGGCTGGGCTTCGGCATCGATGGACCGGCGGCCGTGGTGGCGGGAGCGGGCGCTGCCGCAGATGCCGGGTCAGCGGGGGTGGATTTCGCCGCCGCTGGCGCGGGCGGAGCCTTGCTCGACGACACGTTCGCCGGTTCCGGACCAGTGACGATCACGCCGATCACGGGAATGCCGCAGCAGAGCGCGACTGTGGCACCGACACCGACCAGCGTGGGGATGAGCCAGTCCGGTCGCTTACCCGGGGGCGTCGGTGGGAACATCGTGGCCGGCAGGGGTCCGTATGGCGGGGGCCCGCTGGGAGGGCCCGGGTACGGCTGATTCTGGCTCGGGTGGCCGGGAGCGGTCATCTTCTGTCCCCACAGGTCATTCGCGCGACGTCCCGCCCGCGAGTCCCGTAGACGGTATCGACGTGGCGGGGGAACATCCGTTTCTCTGTCAGGTTGGTGACAGGCAACGCCGTCGAGAGTGCCCGAGCGGCCAACGCCGGTCGTTCAGCAGGCGTGCGAGGCCACCTTCTTGGCGGCCGTCACCTCACCGGACGGCGGTCGATCACCGCACGTACCGCTCCCACGACCGGCCTCTTGTAGGCGTGCCTTCTTGACCTGGTGGCCCTCAGCGGGCGGCGGCGTAGCACCGCTCGCGCTCCTTCTCCCACAGCACCTCGTCGTCGAGGCCCGCGCAATCCGAGCGCATCCGGCGGGCAAGGCCGTAGAAGCCCTCGTGCGGACCCTGGGTCTCCTTGCCGACCACAAGGGCGCTCCAGATCGGCTCATTCCGATCTGCTGAGCGGGCCTCACCAGCTAATCAATCGGAAGTCGGGGATACCTCGACGGGGCTCCTCGATCGGCGCTTCGATGGAGCGTACCGCTACACAGGCAGGTATCGATGTCCTGGAGATGTGTATCCCCTCCAGGCAGGTGTCGCACCAGAAGGCGGCGTAGCCGAAGTCAGCTCGCGGTGGCCCTGTGAAGACGAGCCTCAGGGTTTGGTGCCTGCAGTTCGGGCACTGGAGGTCCGAGGGGGTGGGTAGGGCTCGGTAGACGACGTCGTACGCCCCCAGCCACTCGTCGAACTTAGCCATCAACGCGCTCCCTCAGGCATGAACGAGTGGTTGCTCCACCACTGCTTCTCTTGGGCATACGCCCGGCACGCCGATGTCAGAGACGACCCAGAAGCGGCAGAAGCTGGAGCAATCCCGTTGTCACCGGCGACGGAGTTCTTCATGCCCAAGGTGGGGGAGACCTGCGTGTGGATGAATACGTGTTTCAGGGTGAACATCATGGGGCGGGACCAATCCGGTCCGGGGTGAGGGCGGCCGTGCAGATCGTTCGTCCGTCTTCGTCGGTGAACTCCACTTCGTACGCCGTTTCGGGGTTCCGGAGCACGTGGACGATGCTGCCGACCGCTCCAGCGGCCAGGCCCTCCTCCGGGAGACCCGCCTTGAGCTCAACCACCTCGTACAGCTCCAACGGTCATCCTTGCTTCGGCGTGAACAAGATCGGGAGCATGCGCGGCACGGACCGCAGCGTCGCGGAGATCGGAGACGGTCCGTGTCAGCTCACCCGGGATAGCCGGCGGAGTAGGTGGCGTCAACCAGCTCCTGAAGGTGCCGGATCACATCGGCCTTCTGCTCGGTCTCCGGCAGGTCCTGCTCTCCAGCGGCAATCAGGCCTCGGCGCCAGTGGTTGACGATCTCTGTCTGGGTGTCCTGTGGCAGCTCGCTGACCCAGAACGAGCCGAGGTTGTTGTCGATGATCTCTTGGAGATGGCCCGCGACCTGCCTGTCGCCGAGCCTCGAGATCAGGAATTCCAGCGTCCAGTCGAAGAGGCCGCCAGTCGCCGTCCAGTCGACGCCAGGCTTGAGCACGATGAGGCCAGCCATTACTTCCCCACAATGAACACTCGCGGGCTCAGACCGCGATCCGCTATGAAGTGCTCGATCCTAGCGACCTGCTCGGTCGAGAACTGCGAGACGTCAACCGGCACGAGGTCGGCCTTGGTCAGGTGTCGCTCAATCTGATACTGCAGCTGCGGCCATTGCCGCTCGAAGTACTGGCCGGGAAAATTTCCCACCGCATCATAGGTGCGCCCGGTGCTGTCAACCCAGTCAGCAGATGAGCCTGCGGGTGCACGGGTCAAGGTGACATTCAGCTCTCTCTCCAGCCGGGCAGCTGTATCCGCCTCGCCGGGCCGGAACCTGCCCGTCGCCGGGTCCATGCCGAGATCCCGGATGCGCTGCTCGTCGTCGAGATGAGGGGGCCCCGTGCCGTGAGGCGTCTCCGGCGTCGGGGTGTCCCTGCCACTTCCTGAACTGCTGCGGAGGAGCCGGCCGAGTGCTTCCCTGAGTTTCTCGATGAGATCGCCGAGGCGGCGGATCTCCGGCATCAGTCGCCGCAGGCTCGCCAGCAACCCCCGCAGCAGCCGGGCGATTCGCGCCCCCCACGACGCCACCAGCGTGGTGACCTGCTCAACCACCAGCGGCGCGGCGAACCCGCCGGTGACCACGAGTTCGCCCGCGTACACGATGAGGCGGGAGACGCAGGTGGCGATGGCGTCGCGGACCAGCAGCCGGACGGCGGCCACCAGTCCGGCCGCCCCTTCGGTGATCGCGGCCAGGGTGTCCGCGCCCTGGGAGAGTCCGGTGATGGCCTGCTGCTGCTCGACGGCCCAGGTCCGGTAGGCGGGACCGGCGCTGCCACCCCAGCCTGCGACGTCGTTGGCGACTGCGCGGGCAAGGTCAGCAGCTTCGTCGCGAAGCGACCCGGCGACGTTGCGCCAGGTCTGGGCGTGGGCGGTGATCTGTGCCGGGTCGCCGGCGAGCCAGTCGAGGGCTTCGCTGAGGGGTTTGACGTGTTCGATGAGCCAGGCGATGCCGTACTGCAGGAGGGCGCCGACCGGGTCGGAGACGAAGGCGAGGGCGTCGAGGCCGGCGCTGACCACGCCGAGGCTGCCGTCGATCCAACTGCCGGTGCGGATGCCCTGGGCGATGAGTTCGATGTCCTCGCAGATCCACACTCCCGCCCACGGGGTGGGTGCGGTTTCGGCCGCGGTGGCCACGAGGGGATTGGCCGTCACGATCGTTCGCCGGCTCGGCGCAGCTCGCGCTCGGCGTGGTCGTCGGTGCGCCGGTAGTTGTCCGCGCTAGTGCGCAATCGGCCGGCGGTGTCCCGTACCGACCAGGCGGCGATGCCGATACCGGCCGCGAGGGTCCGCTGGAGACCGTCGAGCAGCACCGGCACGATGACGCACAACTGCCCGTACGCGCCGTCGCTGAGCTGGATGTGCTGGCCGGCCTGCTTGGCGGTGTCGAGACTGTCGGCGCTGCGGTCGAGGCGCGCCGCGTGCCGGGTCAGGTCGTCGGGGTCGACCAGGATGTCGTCAGGCACGGGCCTCGCCGGGGTCGGGCCGCAGGCGAGTGTGGTACGACTCGAGGACGGCTCGGCTGGTCGGGTCGTCCCGGCCGAGGGCGCCGGCGGTGGCGTCGGTGACCTGCCGGAGCAGATCGGCCCGCGCCGCGTCAGTGGTCTCCAGGATCAGCCGGGCGGTGTGCGCGGCGGGGTGCCGCCGGGTGCGTTCGTCGAGCCGGAGATCGGACAGGGCGCCGGTGGCGTCGACGGTGACGGTGACGGATCGGTCGGCGCTGGTGGCGATGCCGGTCAGCGCCTGGACCCGCGCCGACAGGCTCTTCGCCCGCTCCGCCCGCTCGGCCAGGTCGGACTCCCACTTGTCGAGCCGGCGTTCCGCTGCGTCCAGCGCGGCCTCATCCGTCCACATGCGATCCTCCCGGAGAGTCTTGCCGGCGGAGGTCCGGCGCGAACCGCCGTCACGTTACCAATCGGTGGCTCTCCGTGCTGACCCGCTGAGGCCGGCAGGGGAAGGTACCGCGCTCGGCGGCGAACCGCGAGAACCGTCAGCCGGGTCATTCGAGTACGGCGACGATGCCGGGGCGGTTCATGGCGACCTTGACGCCATTGCCGCCGCTGTGGGTTCTCATGCGCCCGTGCGCAACCTCGACCGGCTGTCGCACCGCCACCAGCCCCGCGAGCCAGACGCGCGTCTCGGCGTCCGTCGAGTAGACGATCGTCGTTCCTGCCGGGAGCATCGGCTGCCGCAGCTCTGCGCCGGACTTTCCCGGTGCGACCTAACCGGCGAACAGGATCCTCGCGGGGAACTCACCACTGGACCGCCAGGACTTGACGATCTTCGCGGTGATGGCGCTGGCCGCCGAGTTGAAGTGGCCGTCCTCGACACATGCCGTGAGAGTGCCGGGATCGATCACGAGAATCCGATCGAACCTGTCCTCGAACCCGAACTCGTATCGGACCTCGTTGGTCGCGCCTTCGATTCGTCGCGCAGCCACCATCATTCCCATGCCACCAGCCTCCGACGTCCGAGTGGGTCCCGCCAGCAGGGCGGCGGACCCGCGAGAACCGTCAGGCGGTGACCGTCGTCGGCCCATCGGTGGGGCGGGCGCCGGCCGCGGCGACGAACGTCGACCAGGCCGAGGGCGTGAAGGTGAGCACGGCTCCGGCCCGGTCCTTCGAGTCGCGTACGGCGACGATGCCGGGGAGATTGTCGGCGACCTCGACGCAGTTGCCGCCGTTGTCGCCGCTGCGGGTGCTCTTGCGCCACACGGCGCCGGTCAGGTCAGTCATGCCGCATCTCCCCGATGATCCTCTTGATCATGTCTCTCGATTCTGCCTGACCGAGTGCGAGTGCATCCAGGCCCTTCCACACGTCCTCGTATGCACGAAGCTCCTCCGGCTTGTCGAGATAGAGCGCGCCGGTCAGCGACTCGCTGTAGACGACCGACGGTTCGGGTGTGGCGCGGCCTCCCTTGGTGGCGGGGAAGTCCAAGAGGACGAAGGAGCCGGCAACGGCGCCGGGGTGCGGTCCGGCGGCGAGCGGCACGACACGGACTGAGACGTTGGGTAGCTCAGACGCCTCCATAAGGTGGCTGAGTTGTTGGCTCATGACACCGGAGCCGCCGACCGCACGGCGCAGCACCGCTTCGGAGAGGACGGCGTCGAGGCGTGGGGGCTGCGGGAGTCGACGGGTGAGCAGAGCCTGCCGCTGCAACCGCACTTCGACTGCCCGCTCACGCTCCTCAATGCTCAAGCGGCTTGTGGGTCGGTAGAGGCCAAGGGCGTAAGCGCGAGTCTGGAGCAGTCCAGGGATCAGGGTCTCCTCGTACTGGCGGAGATGCGCGGCGGCGGCTTCCAGGCCAACGTACAGCTCGAACCAACTGGGTACCGCGTCCCCGTACGCGTGCCACCACCCCTTCGACTTCGTCTCCGCCGCCAGCCCCCGCATCGCCTCGGTCATCTCCGGCGACACGTGGTACAGCTCGCACATCGCCTTGACGTCCAACACCCGCACCGGCCCCAGCCCGCTCTCGATCCGCCAGATCTTCTGCCGGCTGTATTCGAGGGCTTCGGCGGCGGCGTCCAGAGTCACCCCGGCCTCGGTGCGGAACTGGCGCAGCAGCCGACCGAGCTGCCGACGCGGCACGGTCGATCCGACGTCCTCTGTCACCCGAACACTCCCTGATTCCATCCCGCAACACTGAGTAACGCGACCACGTAACTCATATCGGTTGCAGTAAAAGAAGTCAATGCCTGAGCCAAGAATTCTGCTGTGGAACGTTGCGCCTCCACTGCGCACTGTCACACGATGACTACAAGGCCCTGGTGCCGTACCGCTGATCACAAGCTGCGGTGGCAGGGCGGGGTGGGTCCGCGCGTGCGGGGAGGACGAGTGGCCCCACCCCTTCCATCCGACACGAGAGGCAGGCAGCAGATGAGCGTCCGCAATCAACGGTCGAGCTACGGCGCTTTGCCGTACACCCCGCTGCTGCCGTGGCAGGTGCGCGAGCGCCGCTTCAAGCTGGTCGGGCTCGGACGCCGCGGCCTCGAGCCGGACCACGTGTACGCCTTCATCGACCGGGTCGCCGTGGACCTGGCCGCCGTCTACGCGGCCCTGGCCGCGAGCCGGCGGGAAGCCGCCTGTGCCAAGGTCGCGCTGCGTCGCCAGCAGAGCGACCGTGGCGGTCGGGGATCCGAGGCATGACCCAGCGGTACGTCATCCACTTGCCGGTGGCCGCCGCCGACCTGCCCGCCGCGCAGCGCCTGGCCCGGGTGATCGGTCGGTGGCTGCTGGTGCTGCCGCAGACCGACCCGGGGGAGACCACGGTCTCCGCCGAGGACCACCAGAACGTACGCCATCGGGTCTTCTGCGACCTGCTGATGCCCGGCGGCCGCCGCTGCCTGCTCCGCGCCGACCACGACGGTCCCTGCGCCCGCCGCCTGCGCCGCTGACCCGGATTCGCCCGATGGGGATGAGGCAGGGTCACCCCCCGTCCCAGCAGGCTGTCGAGGTACCAGCTCGCTCGGCACCCGAGCGGTGGAGCGTGCGATCGCGGCGCACTGAGGTCGGAGAGGAGCATCAGGTGGAATACGAGGATTTCATCAACGCAGTGGCCACGCGGGCGAAGGTGTCGACCGATCAGGCGGCGACCCTCACCCGCGCGACGTTGGAGACATTGGCAGATCGGATCAGCGCCGGCCAGGCGGAGAACCTTGCCTATCAGCTTCCCGAAGGGCTCGACGATCACCTGCGCCAACCGCCACCGCACCGACGGGAGGAACAGGCCAGGTCGTTCGGGCTCGACGAGTTCGTGCGGCGGGTGGCGGACCACCCGGCCATCGACCGTGCGCGCGCCGAGCCCGGGGTCCGCGCGGTGCTCACCACGCTCCGTGAGGCTGTTACCCGTGACCAGTTCGAGGACGCGGTGGCCCAGCTTCCGAAGGAGTTCCGGCAGGTGATCGAACCGGTGGGTGCCGGTGGCAGGCACGTTTACGGCTCGTAGCACGCACAGTTGCGCGAGGGAGAACAACTCGCGGACGCCGCGACGCACCCCGACTGGTTCGGAAGGGAGCACGTGTGAACTACGCCGAATTTCTCGAAGCGGTCGGGAAGCGGGCCGACATGCCGGCGGCGGAGGCGACGAACGTCGTCGGAGCCACGCTGACGACCTTGGCGGAACGGGTCAGCGGCGGCGAGGCGCGGCACCTCGCCACCCAACTCCCCGAGGAGCTGCGAGGGTACCTGCACAAGACCGTGGACTTCGCCGAACAGCTGGACCTCGTGGAGTTCCTCAACGAGATCGGGGTCCGCGCGGGAACGGATGACGACCGGAGCGCCGAGGTGGCCCGCGCCGTGTTGACGACCCTGCGCGAGGCGGTGAGCGCCGAAGACCTCAAGGGCCTGGAATCCGAGCTGCCGAAGGACATCCGGCGGCTGCTCCACCCGTTGGACCGCCGCATCGCGGGCTGAACCGAGCCACTACCTGGCCCGATCCGGGTACGGTGCGCGGGTGGAGGTTGGATTCGCCCCGCCCGTCTCCGGCTCGTGGGCCACCCCGGAGCGCATGGTCCACGTCGCCCGCCGCGCCGAGCAGCTCGGATACCACTCGCTCTGGACGTTCCAGCGGCTCCTGGTCCCCGCCGACCTCGGCTGGAGCGAGACCTACCACAGCGTCCAGGATCCGCTGACCACGCTGGCGTTCCTGGCGGCCCACACCACGCGGGTCCGGCTCGGCGTGGCGGTGCTCAACATGCCGTTCGTCTCTCCGGTGCTGCTGGCCAAGCAGACCGCGACCCTCGATATCCTCGCCGGCGGACGGCTCGACGTCGGGCTCGGCCTCGGCTGGGCGGACGAGGAGTACCAGGCGACGGGGGTGAGCAAGCATCGGCGGGGCCACCGGGCCGAGGAGTTCCTCGCCGTTCTCCGCGCCCTCTGGCAGGACGACGTCGCCGCGCATCGCGGCGAGTTCTACCAGGTCCCGCCGACGCGGCTGGAGCCGAAGCCGGTGCAGCGGCCACACCCGCCGATTCTGCTCGGCGGCCAGGCGCCCGCCGCGCTGCGCCGGGCCGGCCGGCTCGCCGACGGCTGGGTCAGTGGCAGCCAGGCGGACCTGACGGGCATCGGCGAGGCGGTCGCGACCGTCAAGGCCGCCGCTGCGGAGGCCGGCCGCGATCCCGGCGCGCTGCGATTCGTCTGCCGCGGCGCGGTTCGCGTACGGCCGGCGGGGCCGCCGGATCGCGAGCCGCTCACCGGCACGCTCGATCAGATCCGGTCGGATCTCGGCAGGCTTGCCGAAGCCGGCATCACCGAACTGTTCGTCGACCTCAACTTCGATCCGGAGATCGGCTCGCCCCGCGCCGACGCGCAGGCGTCGCTGCGCCGGGCCGACGAGGTGCTCGACGCCCTCGCTCGGACCCGCTGACACCCCCGACCGGCGCTCACCCGGGCGGGTCGGCTGCCGCGTCCGTCGCGGACCACGCCGACCAGCCGGTCACCGCTACCGCGATCACCGGCCCGGCCGGTGGCCGCTGGACGTACTGCGGGTACTTGTCGGTCAGCGCCGCGCGGGCCGCCGCCTCCTCCGCGCGGTCCTCCACCAGCCGGCCGTGCCCATCGAGGCGGACCCACCACAGCCGCGACCAGTCCTCGTCGTACTCGTCGACCAGCAGGCAGGCGTGCCCCGTCGCCCGGATGTTCTCCAGCCGGCGCAGCCGCCGGTGGCGCTTGGGCTTCTCGTCCACCGCGTGGTAGACGACATCGTCGAGCAGGACGAAGCACACGGGCACCAGGTGAGGACGCCCATCCGCGCCGACGGTGGTCAGCCGGGCCACCCGGGCCGACCCGACCCGATGCCGGATCTCGTCGGCGGGCACGGACCCGACGGTAACAGCCGACACTCGTCATGGTGACTCGTTGTTGTCGTGGGGTGTGTCGCTGCCGCCGGCGGGTACGCCCTGCCGATCGGACCCGGGGGAGGCGTGATGGCGAGCGAGGCGCCCGACTACTTCCAGCCCGAGGGTGGGCTGGTGCTCACGCACCTGCTGATCGTGCGGGACGTGGACCGTTCCCGGGAGTTCTACCAGCGGGTGCTGGGCGCGACGGTGGTGCGGGAACGCCAGCCGGCGATCCTGCGGTTCCACAACAGCTACATCGTGATCAACAACGAAGGTGGTCCGACGGACGACAAGCCGGGGGTACGGGCACAGGCGCCGCCGGATCCGAACACGCTCAGCGGCGCGATGAACGTCCGGGTCACCGACGTCCGCGCCGTCTACGAGCAGTGGCGGTCACGGGGTGGGGAGTTCCTGACCGAGCCGAAGGATCATGGCGTCGAGATCCGGTGCTACCTGCGCGACCCGGACGGCTATCTGATCGAGCTGGGTCAGGGCACCGGGATCCTCGCCGAGATGGGTCGCGCCACCGCCGCCTGAGCGATCGGCACCGGGGAACCCAGCCCGGACCAGCCATGGTGATCGGGCCCGTGGTGATCAGGCGGCGGGTACGGTGAACGTCGTGGAGGATCTCGGCGCGAAGGTCTCGTATCTCGCGCTTCCCGTCGGCATCCGGGTCTACGACGTCGACTCGGCACCCGTCGGCGTGGTCGAGCACGTGCTGACCGACGAGCCGAAGGACATCTTCCACGGGATCATCGTGGCGCCGTCGGGGCCGGACCAGTCCCACCGCTTCGCCCACCGGGAGCAGATCGCCGACCTGTACGAGCGGGGGGTTGTGCTGTCGGTACCCGGTGCCGAGCTGCGCGAGCCGAGCGACGACCCGCCGGCCGGAGTGGTCGAGGAAGGGGCTCACCACCCGGTGCAGGCGGACCTGCGCCGCGCCTGGCAGCGGCTGAGCCGACCCCGCTGAACCCGCCGATCTGCGTCGACCGGCGTGTCCTACGGCGAGATTCGTACCTCTACCGAGCTGATGAACCAGCGGCCGGGAACCCAGCCCGGGGCAGCCACGTCGTAGGGGCATGACGGGTAGCAGCACCCACGTACTCCAGCCAGCGGCCGCCACCGGCGTCCCCCGAGTCATGACTCCCGCTCGCGTCCTGAGACTGACCCTGGTCGCCGGCCTGGCGCTGGTCACCGGCTGTACGGCGGAGCCGGCCCCCGTGCCGCCACGGGACCGGGGAGTGCCGGCCGGCGGTTTCCAGCTCGTCGCGTTCGACTCCTGCCCGGAGGCGCTGCGGCAGCTGAAGACGGCGGCCAGGGCGTACGTCGGGCCCTGGGGGTTCGGGTCGAACGGGGACATCCGTACCTTCGGTCGCGCCGAAGCGGCTGGGGCGCCCGCCGCGGCGGGGTCGGCGGATGCGGCGTCCAAGGCTGCCGCCCCCGGCTACTCGGGCACCAACACGCACGAGGCCGGGGCCGATGAACCGGACCTGGTCAAGACCGACGGCAAGCGGATCGTCACCGTGAGCCACGGCAAGCTGTACGTGGTCGACCCGGCCACCCGCCGGCTGACCGGAGAGCTGGACCTGGCACCCGGTGCCGATGGGTACGGCGGGGGCGAAGACGCCCTGCTGCTGCACGGTGACCGGGCGCTGGTGCTGCGCCGCGACGGGTGGGCCGGGATGACGAAACCGGCCGTCCCCGAGGGAGGCGGGCGCGTCGCAGACGCCCCGATGCCGGACGGCATCGTCGGCCCCCAGCTGATCATGGTCGACCTGTCCGGCGCGCCGAAGATCATCGGCGAGTACCGGATCGACGGCAGTCTGGTGGACGCCCGCCAGGTGGGCACGACCGTCCGGGTCGTGGTCCGCTCCGCGCCCCGGCTGAACTTCCCGTACCGGGAACGGGCCACCGATGGGCAGCGCACCGCCGCCAACCGCGAGATCATCGACAACGCCACCGCTGACGACTGGCTGCCCCGGTACGAGGTCACCTCGGGCGGGCGAACCAGCGCGGGACGGGTCGGCTGCGAACGGGTGAGCCGGCCGGCCGCCTACTCCGGCACGTCACTGGTGACCGTGCTCAGCTTCGACCTCGGTGCGGCCACGCTCGGCGCCGGCGACCCGGTCACCGTGATCGCCGACGGCGACACCGTCTACAGCAACGGACCCCGGCTGTACGTCGCCAACGACCAGCGCTGGCGGGTGCTGCCGATGCTGACCGCGCGCAACATCGCACCCGATCCCAAGGACGAGACCACCGAGATCTACCAGTTCGACACCTCGGGGGCGGGTGCCCCGCGGTACGTCGCCACCGCGTCCGTACCGGGCTGGCTCGTCAACCAGTACGCCATGTCGGAGTGGGACGGGCACCTGAGAGTGGCCACCACCCGGGGCCGTACCTGGGGCGACAAGCCGAACTCGACGTCCAGCGTCTACGTGTTGCGCGCCGACGGCACGGCGCTGACCCAGGTCGGCAAGGTCACCGGACTGGGCAAGGGGGAACGGATCTACGCGGTACGGTTCGTGGGCGGCACCGGGTACGTCGTCACGTTCCGGCAGACCGACCCGCTCTACACCGTCGATCTGCGTGATCCGGGGGCGCCGAAGGTGAGCGGCGAACTGAAGATCAACGGGTATTCGGCGTACCTGCACCCGGCCGGCGACGGACGGCTGCTCGGTGTCGGGCAGGAGGCGTCCGACCAGGGCCGGGTCCAGGGCACCCAGCTCTCGCTCTTCGACGTCGCCGAGCCGGCCAGGCCGACCCGGATCGCCCAGTATCACGTCAGGCAGGGGCACTCCGAGGCGGAGTTCGACCCGCACGCGTTCCTCTACTGGCCGGCCGAACGCCTGGTCGTGGTGCCACTGACTGTCTACGACACGGGCGCCGTGAGCAAGCCTGGTGCGGTGAACAACGTGGCGCTGGCACTGCGCGTCGGCGACGGCGGGTTCACCGAGGCCGGCACGGTCGACCACACGCTGGGCACGCGCCGCGCCGAGGAGCCGGCGCCGATCCGCCGGTCACTGGTGGTCGACGGAGTGCTCTGGACCGTGTCCGACGCCGGCCTCAAGGCGACCAGCCTCGCCACCATGCAGACCCTCGGCTGGCTGCGTACGGCGTGACCCGCATAGTGGCGTCCGACGTCGAGGGCAGGTTCCAGGTGATCAGGCCGGACATCCGCTGACCCGGCCTCGCGACGCCGGTCCCGCAATTCACCAGGTGTGCCGGCGTCGCAAGCGGGTACGCGGTGCTACCTGCGGGACCCGGACGGCTACTCGCCGTCGGCACCCGGGTCCACGACGTCGACTCGCACCCGTCGGCGTGGTCGAGCAGGTGCTCACCGACGAACGGTGGGACATCTTCCACGGCGTCATCGTGGCACCGCCCGGCCGGATCAGTCCCACCGCTTCGCCCACCGGGAGCAGATCGCCGACCTGTACGAGCGGGGGGTCGTGCTGTCGGTACCCGGTGCCGAGATGCACGAGCCGGGCGACGACCCGCCGGCCGGAGTGGCCGAGGAAGCGGCTCACAACCCGGTGCAGGCGGACCTGCGCCGCGCCTGGCAGCGGTTGCCGAACCCCGCTGAACCCGGCGTGCATCCCCACCCCACGCGCTGCGCTGGGCAGACCAGCGGACGTCGCTGGACGCCCGCTGATCGCCGAGCGACTCCCGCCGCTGGGACGTGTGTCGCCGCCCCCTGATGGCTGCTATTTCTTCTTGTGCTTGGGCGGCAGCGTCGCGACGTAATCCTGCGCCTTGTTGACCCACAGGGTCGATTGTTCGGCGGTGAACGACGAGGGCAGCGACAGGTATCCACCCATCGGACGCTCGGCCGGGCCGAACGGTCCCGCTCCCTCGACCATCGCCAGCTCGGCCAGGTCGTCGGCGGCGAGCTTCACGCCGACCGACGAGCCGAACAGGCCGGCGAACATGTTGCCGTTGACGAAGGCACCGAGGTTGCCGAACATCGGTTTGACCTCGACTCCCGGTGCCTCCGGCACGAGGGAGCGGAAGAACTGCTTGTCAGCGTCGGTGGGCTTGGGCATCTGCATCGTCGGATCCTGTTACGCAGCGACCGGGCGACGGCCGGCGAAAGCGGCCAGCCGCTCCATCGGGTCGGCATCGGTGGACGGGGTGATCTCGTCGGCGAACGAGGAACCGCGGGCCCCGGGGACGAGCTGCTCGGCGAGCTTGTGGACGTAGGCCACGACCTCGTCACTGACGACCAGGGGGGTGCCGCTGCCCTGGGCCATGTCCCACACGTGCAGCAGGAACTCCACCGGCATGATGCTCGCCGCGAACCTGGCTGGCATCTCGCCGCCGCCGGGAGCGGGGACGGTGCCGTCGAGGCCGCGTGCCCGCCACCCCTCGATGGCCTGCGCCGCCATGGTGGCCACCCGGTTCTCCAGCGAACCCGTCTCGGGGTTCACGACCTCGACGCCGGCCATCGAGCCGAAGGCGACCATGGAGCCGAACAGGTGCTCGGCGAGGTCGTGGCAGGTGAAGTCCGCGCACGGGGTCTGCTTCGGCCGGTCCTCAGGGGTCAGCTGGCGCAGGACCGTCTGGAGCACGGCCAGCGTGGCGTCGGCGGCGGACAGCTCATCAAGCCGCTCGGGAGCGGCGGACCACTCGTCCGGGCCGGCGTCCCCGGCGACGGCAGCCTTCTCGAGACGGCCGAGGTAGTGGTTCCAGCCCTCGGCGTGCATCGCCGCCTGCTCATCGGTCAGCCCCTCATGGGTGAGGGTGACCTTGGTGCCGTCGGCGACCGGCTCGACCGTGATCGTGACGGTCGAGCTGTCGGGGGCGAGGCCTGGGTTGCCTTCCCAACCCCAACCGAACACGACACGCTTGCCGGGCTCCACCTCCCGGAAGGTGCCCGCCGCCACGTGGCCGGGGGTGATGGTCCAGCGGTAGTCACCACCCACGCGGAGGTCGACGCGGGCGGATACCGTCTGCCAGCGGCGCAGCCGCTCCGGCTCGGTGATGAGGGCGAATGCCTCGTCGATGTCGACGGGAAGAATGACGGTCTTGGTGAACATCAGTGGTCTCTCTCGATCCGTTGAGCCTTCAGGGCGTGTGCGTCGGCGACCAACAGGTCGAGCTCGGCGGTCCAGAACCGGTCGATCTCGGCCTGCAGCCGACGGAGTCCTTCGGGAACGACCCGATAGATGCGCTCACGGCCGACCTTTTCGGCCTCCACCAGGCCGACTTGCGCCAGCAACAACAGATGCTGGGAAATTGCCGACCGGGTGACCGCGAACTCCGCCGCGATGCTGCTCACCGTGCGGGGCTGTGACGCGAGCAGCTGCAAGATCCGTCGCCGGGTTGGCTCAGCGGCGGCAGACAACGCGTCGATCACCAAAAACACGTTAGCCACGGCTAACGCTTTTGTCAAAGCCGCGCCGCTGCGGCGGCCCACCCGGCGCGGCGGCTGTGTCGGGTGGGCGGGCTGACACGACGATGTGGCTGCGGTCCCCGCGCTGCTTGAGGTCACCGGTGAGGGTGCATGGCCGTCACTGAGCGTCGTTCGCGCCGGACGGCGGGGCCTTTCCCGCCCGGCCTACGCAAGAAGGCACGGTCGGCACGACGCGCCAGGTTTGTTCGTCCTGATTCGGGTCATTCGTGGGCGACATCAGGTCGGGCAGACGGTGAGGTGACTGGTTGTGAGCCTCTTGCGCAGGAAATCGGTCGAGCAGTCGATGCGCGACACGGAGCAGCCGGAGCACCGGCTGCGCAAGGACCTGTCCGGCCTGGATCTCACCGTGTTCGGCATCGGGGTCATCATCGGTACGGGCATCTTCGTGCTGACCGGGGTGGCCGCGAACCAGACAGCCGGGCCGGCGGTCGCGCTGTCCTTCGTCGTGGCCGGTGTCGCCTGCGCGCTGGCGGCGCTGTGCTACGCGGAGTTCGCGTCCACCGTGCCGGTCGCAGGCAGCGCCTACACCTATTCGTACGCGGCGCTCGGCGAGCTGATCGCGTGGATCATCGGCTGGGACCTCATCCTGGAGTTCGTCCTCGCCGCTGCGGTGGTGGCCGTGGGCTGGTCGCAGTACTTCGCGGTGCTCCTGGAGACGCTCGGGGTGACGCTGCCACCCGCCATCACCGGGGGCGAGGGCGGCGCGTTCAACCTGCCCGCCGCGTTGATCGTGTTGCTCCTCACCGCGGTCCTGGTCGCCGGCATCAAGGTCTCGTCGCGGCTGAACGCCGTGGTGGTCACCATCAAGGTGGCGGTGGTCCTCTTCGTGATCGTCGCCGGACTGTTCTTCGTCAAGCGCGACAACTACACGCCGTTCGTCCCGCCGGCCGAGCCGGCGGCGGGCGGTGCCGGCGCCGATGCGACCCTGCTGGAGGCCGTCTTCGGGCAGGCCCCCGCCAACTTCGGGATCAGCGGCATCTTCGCCGCGGGTGCGCTGGTGTTCTTCGCGTTCATCGGCTTCGACATCGTGGCCACCGCGGCCGAGGAGACCCGGGTGCCGCATCGCGACGTGCCGCGCGGGATCCTCGGTTCGCTGGCTGTCTGCACCACCCTCTACGTCGCCGTCTCACTGGTGGTGGTGGGCATGCAGAACTACGCCGAGCTGGACACGGCGGCACCGCTGGCTGCGGCGTTCCAGGCCGTCGGGCAGCCGTTCATCGCCAACCTGATCACCGTCGGCGCTCTCGCCGGGCTGACCACGGTGGTCATGATCCTGATGCTGGGGCAGAGCCGGGTCGCCTTCGCCATGAGTCGTGACGGCTTGCTGCCGCGCTGGTTGGCGCGGGTGCATCCGCGCTTCGGCACCCCGCACCGCATCACCGTCATCGTGGGCGTGGTGGTGGCCGTGCTCGCCGGGTTCATCCCGCTGGAGGAACTCGCGGAACTGGTCAACATCGGCACCCTGTTCGCGTTCGTCCTCGTCGCGGCGGCGGTCATCCTGTTGCGCCGTACCCGGCCGGACCTGCCTCGCGGCTTCCGCGTCCCCTGGGGACCGGTGATTCCGGTTCTCGCGATGGTGGCCTGCGCCGTGCTGATGCTGTTCCTCACCGTCGAGACCTGGCTGCGGTTCTTCGCCTGGATGGCGCTGGGGATCGTCGTCTACTTCCTCTACGGCCGCCGTCGCAGTCGCCTCGCCCACGACGGGCAGGAAGGCCCACCGATGCCTGACCAGCCGGACCTCGACACCGGTTTCGGCTCCTCGTCGCCCCCGCCGCGCTGACCGGCTGACCGGCCTGCCGGCGGCCGGGTTCAGGCTGATCGGGCAGTGCCGGTGATGTGCGCGAGTACGGCCGAGTAGTCCCGGTCGCCGAGGCCGGCTTGCTGGGCTGCCACGATCCACTGCCGAGCGGCCGCGGCGACCGGCAGTTCGACACTTGCCGACTTGGCAGCCGCCACGACCAGATCGGCGTCCTTACGGGCGAGTGACAGCGCGAACCGGAGCGGGAATTCGTCCGACTCGATCGCCGGCCGCCGCCGATCCGCTTGCGGGCCGACGGGAGTCGCGGCCAGGACCTTGAACGCGGTGTCGCGCGGCAGCCCAAGCCCGTCCGCGAGTGCGAGCGCCTCACCGAGGACCGCCAGCACCCCGAAGAGGGTCGAATTGGCGACCAGTTTGGCGGCCGCGCCGGCACCGAGCGGTCCGACATGCACCGGCGAGCCAAGAGCGCCCAACAGTGGCATCCACTGTTGGGCAAGCTGCTCCGGCCCTCCGACGAAGATCCGCAGCGAACCCGACTCGGCCTCCGATACGCTGCCCAGCACCGGCGCATCGAGCAGGCCAACACCATCCGGCAGCATCGCGGCCAACCGTCGCACCGCGGGCGGCCCGACGGTGGACATCTCAGCGAGCGTCGTCGAGGCGGTAGCACCGGCGGCGATGCCCTGCGGGCCCTCGACCACCTCTTGTAGGGCGGCCGGGCCAGACAGCATGGTGATGACAAAGCCGGCCCGGCGGGCAGCCTCTGCCGGACTGTCGGCAGCGACCGCGCCACGCGCCACGAGATTGCTGGCCCGCTGCGGCGTGCGGTTCCAGACAACGAGGTCATGGCCGGCATCGAGCAACCGGCCCGCCATCCGGCTGCCCATCCCACCCAGACCGATCACCGCGACCGTGGCCATGGCCCCATCCTGCCAACCTCCCCCGCCCGGTGCCGCACGTACCGCTGACACGTGTGGCGGCACGGCCGGTGGGTCAGACCTGCGCGATGACGTTCTTGCCGTACGCGGAAAGTGTCTTCTCCTTGTCGTCGTGCATCAGGTAGAGGGCGAAGTTGTGCACCCCGATCTCCTTCAGCTCCTGCAGCCGGTCGACATGAGCCGACTCGGGGCCGACCAGGCAGAACCGGTCGACGATCTCATCGGGCACGAAGTCGGTGGACGGATTGCCGGCGCGGCCGTGGTGGGCGTAGTCGTAGCCCTCGCGGCCCCTGATGTAGTCGGTGAGCGCCTTGGGCACCACCCCGGAGTCGCCATAGCGGGCGACCAGGTCGGCCACGTGGTTGCCGACCATGCCGCCGAACCAGCGCAGCTGATCCCGTTGGTGCGCGAGGTTGGTGCCCACGTACGCCGGCGCGGCCACGCACATCGTGATCGAGTCGGGATCTCGACCTGCCGCGGTGGCCGCGTCGCGGACCGCGCCGATCGTCCAGCGGGCGATGTCGGGATCGGCCGTCTGCAGGATGAAGCCGTCGGCCTGCTCGCCGACCAGCCGCAGCGCCTTCGGGCCGTAGGCGGCCATCCAGATCTCCAGCCGGCCGTCGCGCACCCACGGGATGCGCACCGGCGTGCCGTGGTGTTCGACCTCGTTGCCCTCGGCCAGCTCCTTGATCACGTGCATCGCCTCTTTCAGCGTGGCCAGGCTCGCCGGCGGCTGGCCGATGACCCGCCGGGCCGAGTCGCCGCGGCCGATCCCGCACACCGTGCGGTTGCCGAACATGTCGTTGAGCGTGGCGAAGAGCGACGCGGTGACCGACCAGTCGCGGGTGCTCGGGTTGGTCACCATCGGCCCGACGATCAGGTGCTTGGTCGCGGCGAGGACCTGCGAGTAGATGACGAACGGCTCCTGCCACAGCACGCAGGAGTCGAACGTCCACCCGTAGCGGAACCCGTTGTCCTCGGCGGCGGTGAGGCCGGCCACGACGTCGCGAGCCGGCGGGTCGGTCTGCAGTACGACACCGAAGTCCACCGCTTCTCCTTTTCAGACCAGGTATTGACTGAGGTCGCGCTTGAGGAACCTGCCGTGCCCGGCCGCGCCGTGGAAGGCGTCGTCGTCGACCACGACCCGACCACGGGACAGCACGGTGGAGACCTGTCCGGTCAGCTCCATGCCCTCGTACGCGGAGTAGTCCACGTTCATGTGGTGGGTGCGGGCCGAGATGGTCTGCCGGACCGTCGGGTCGTACACCGTGATGTCCGCGTCGGCGCCCGGCGCGATGACGCCCTTACGCGGGTAGAGGCCGAACATCCGGGCGGGCGTGGTCGAGCTGATCTCCACCCAGCGCGGCAGGGTGATCTCGCCGCGCACGACGCCCTGATGGAGCAGGTCCATCCGGTGCTCGACGCCCGGCATCCCGTTCGGGATCTTGGAGAAGTCGCTCCGGCCCAGCTCCTTCTGGTCCTTGAAGCAGAAGGGGCAGTGGTCGGTGGAGACCAGCGACAGGTCGTTGGTGCGCAGGCCCCGCCACAGTTCCGCCTGGTGCTCCCTGGGGCGCAGCGGGGGAGAGGCGACGTACTTCGCGCCCTCGAAGTCGGGCCTGGCCAGATCCTCCAGCGACAGGAACAGGTACTGCGGGCAGGTCTCCGCGAACACGTTCTGCCCGGTGTCGCGGGCCTGGGTGACCGCGTCCAGGGCGTGCGCGGCGGACAGGTGCACGATGTACAGCGGCGCGCCGGTGACCTTGGCCAGCGCGATCGCCCGGGAGGTCGCCTCGCCCTCCAACTCGGGCGGCCGGGTCAGGCCGTGCTGCACCGGGTCCGTCTGACCGTTGGCCAGCGCCTGGAGGACGAGCTGGTCGATGGCGATGCCGTTCTCCGCATGCATCATGATCATCGATCCGGTGTCCCGGGCCTTCTGCATCGCCCGCAGAATCTCCCCGTCGGTGGCGTAGAAGACCCCCGGATAGGCCATGAACATCTTGAACGTGTTCACGCCCGCGTCGATGCAGGCCTCCATCTCCTTCAGCGACGTGTCGTTGACGTCCGAAACGATCATGTGGAACCCGTAGTCGATCGCGCAGTTGCCGTCGGCCTTGCTGTGCCACTTGTCCAGCGCGGACAGCACCGACGTGCCCTTGCCCTGCACGGCGAAGTCGACGATGGTCGTCGTGCCGCCCCAGGCCGCCGCGATCGTCCCGGTCTCGAAATTGTCCGCCGAGAACGTGCCGCCGAACGGCATCTCCATGTGGGTGTGGCCGTCGATGCCGCCGGGCACCACGTACTTCCCGGCGGCGTCGATCACGCGCTCGGCGCCGGCCGCCCACTGCTCGGCCAGGCCCGAGTCGGGCGCGGCGAGCGCCGCGATCCGCTCGCCCTCGACCAGCACGTCCGCCGGGTACGCCCCGGTGGCGTTGACCACCGTTCCGTTGCGGATGACGATGCTCACGGCGTCACCAGCGACTCGTACGTGTCGGGACGGCGGTCGCGGTAGAAGGCCCACAGGTCGCGGACCTCGGCCAGCCGGTCCATGTCGAGGTCGCGGACGACGACCTCCTCCTCGGTGTCCGAGGCGGCGTCGCCGACCAACTGGCCCCGCGGGTCGACGAAGTAGGACTGGCCGTAGAAGTCGTTGTCGCCCAACGGCTCCACACCGACCCGGTTGATGGTGCCGACGTAGTACTCGTTCGCCACCGCCGCCGCCGGCTGCTCCAGCCGCCACAGGTACTCCGACAGGCCACGGCTGGTCGCCGACGGGTTGAAGACGATCTTCGCGCCGGCCAGGCCGAGCGCCCGCCAGCCCTCCGGGAAGTGCCGCTCGTAGCAGATGTAGACGCCGATGCGCCCCACGGCGGTGTCGAACACCGGATAGCCGAGGTTTCCCGGCCGGAAGTAGAACTTCTCCCAGAACCCCTTCACCTGCGGGATGTGGTTCTTCCGGTGCTTGCCGAGGTAGGTGCCGTCGGCGTCGATCACCGCGGCGGTGTTGTAGTAGACACCGGGCTGCTCCTGCTCGTACATCGGCACGATCAGCACCACGCCGTGCTGCTCGGCGACCTCGCGCATCAGCGCGGTCGTCGGCCCGTCCGGGATGGCCTCCGTGTACGAGTAGTAGTCCGCGTCCTGGATCTGGCAGAAGTACGGGCCGTAGAACAGCTCCTGCAGGCAGACCACCTGGGCGCCCTGCGAGGCGGCGCTGCGGATGGCCTCGACCGCTCCTGCGATCATCGACTCCTTGTCACCGGTCCACTTCTGCTGCACCAGCCCGGCTCGGATGATGGTGCTCATTTCTCCCCCTTCGCGTGCGCGGTCCGCGGCATCGACAGCGCCAGGTAGACGAGGAACCCGGCGACCAGCCCGACCACCCAGCTGTAGTCGTAGAGCGGCTTGAGGAACGGGATGAGCCCGTCGGACGGGAACGGCCCCTTGCCGGGTGCGGAGTAGGCGCCACCCACCGCGAGGACCGCGCCGACGACGGTGGCGACGATGGCGGCCCAGTTCCACCCGCCGGAGAACCAGTACCGGCCCTCGGGGCGGTAGAGGGCCGGCAGTTGGAGGCTGGTGCGGTAGCGGATCCAGTACCCGGCGATGAGTACGCCGGCGACCGCGCCGAGCAGGCCGCCGTAGAACCCGAGCCAGACGAAGATGTAGATGTTGGGGTCCTGCACCAGGCGCCACGGCTGGATCAGGATGCCGAGTACGCCGGTGATCAGACCCCCGGTCCGGAAGCTCACCCATCGGGGCGCGGCGTTGGAGAAGTCGTACGCCGGGCTGACCGTGTTCGCCGCGACGTTCACCGACAGCGTGGCGACCACGACGGTGAACAGGCCGAGCGCGACGACCAGGGGGTTCTCGAACTTGGCCGCGAGCTGGATGGGGTCCCAGATCGCCTCGCCGTAGATGACTGCCGTGCCCGAGGTGATCATGATCGACAGGATGGCGAAGAACGACATCGTGGTCGGCAGGCCGAGGATCTGGCCGTACGCCTGCTGCCGCTGGCTGCCGCCGAACCGGGTGAAGTCGGGGATGTTCAGCGACAGCGTCGCCCAGAAGGCGATCATCCCCATCAGGGACGGCGCGAACAGCTTCCAGAAGTCGGCGCCCCAGCCCAGCTTCGACGGCTCGGACAGGATCGGGCCGAGCCCGCCCGCCTCGACCAGCACCCAGATCAGCAGGGCGACGGCGACCACGATGACGAACGGTGCGGCCCAGTTCTCGAAGCGCCGCAGGGTGTCCATGCCCCGCCAGATGATCGCCATCTCGATCGCCCAGAACAGGAAGAACGAGGCCCACAGCGTCCACGGGTGGTCCAGCACCGTCGCCGCCTCGACCCACCAGGAGCCGAGCAGCTTGCCGGCGATCGCATAGATCGCCTCGCCGCCGATCCAGGTCTGGATGCCGAACCAGCCGCACGCGATGAAGGCGCGGAGCAGGGCCGGGAGGTTCGCGCCGCGGACCCCGTAGAACGCGCGGGCGAAGACCGGGAACGGGATCCCGTACTTCGTGCCCGCGTGGCTGTTCAACAGCATCGGGATCAGGACGAGCAGATTGCCCAGCGTGATCGTGAGAAACGCCTGCACCCAGTTCATGCCGAGCTGGATGAGCCCGGCGGCGAGCAGGTACGTGGGGATGTTGTGCGCCATGCCGATCCACAGCGCCGCGAAGTTGTACGTGGTCCAGGTGCGCTTCTCGATGGGGACCGGGGCGAGCTCTTCGTTGAAGTAGCGGCTGTCGGCGATCGTCGAGAAGTCACGCAACTCGACTCGGCCATCCGGATGGGTGATCTGTGTGCCCGGCTCGGCCGCGGTGGTTGCGGCGGGGGGCAGGGGTTCAACGGCCATCGGTCACCTCCCTGTCACGCTGCCGCAACAGCGGCCGGCCAACCGGCGCGTGCTGCGGGTGGGGGCGGATCAGCACGATCTTTATCTGGGAATGGTGGGTGCCCCGGACCCGCCACGGGCAGCGGCAAAGTGTCCACGCTTGCCATGATCGGGGCACACTCTGTCCACGGGCATGCCCGCACGGAGCTGTCAATCGCCGCGCTGGCTGGATTCCGGCCTCCTGCCGGGCCCTTGACCCGTCAGGCCTCGTCGAGTTCGTGCACCAGCAGCGCCACGTACAACGACAACATCGACTCCGGATCCTCCAGCGACACCCCGAGCACCTGCGCGATCCGCGACAGCTGCTGGTAGTAGGCCGTACGGGACAGGTGCGCCACGGCGGCCGCCGCCGACTTGTTCCCACCCTGCTCGCAGAAGCAGCGCAGCAGCTCCACCAGCCGGCTGCCCTGACTGTCATCTCGCGCCAACAGGGGCCCGAGCTCCCGGTGCGCGAAGGCCCGGACGCGCTCGTCCTCGCGCAGCAGGTGCAGCAGGCCACGCAGTCGCACGTCATCCAAGCGGTGGTAGAGCTGGGTGCCGGGGGAGCGCAACGCGGCACCGGCGACGTGCGCGGCCTCTCCCAGACTGCGCCGCACGTCCGACACCTGCGACACCGTCGTCCCGACGGCCACCACCACCGCACCGGCTGCCGAGCGGTGCACCTCTCGGGCCAACCGCCGCAGGACCGCGTCGACCGCCGCCTGCGCGGGCAACGACAACAACGCGCGCACGCTGGTCTCGTCCACGACGCCCACCAACGCCGGCACGCTGACCCGCCGCGCGGCCAACGCGGTGGCCTCCGCGAGGTCCCGCAACACCTCCTGCGTGGCCAGTGCGGGGGCGCGCGGCGTGATGCTCCCCGGCCGGATCGCCACCCCGACCAGTTTCCGCCGCTCCAGCGCGACGCCCAACGCGGCCGCCCGGGTGGTCAGATCAGGAGGAGGCAGGGCCTGGCCGAGCAGTTGCGCGAGCAACATCCGGTGCGTCTGCCGCTCCAGGCTCTCCCGGTCCCGCGCCACGAGCCGGTGCACCGCCAGTGCCGACGCGGCCCGCTCCGCGACCACCACGTGCCGGTGCGGGGGAGGGGCCGGCGAGAGCAGCACCAGCCGTCCCCAGTCGGCGCCCTGCGCGCCGACGGCGGTGATCAGCCAGCCGGCTTCCTCGTCGTAGGCGGTCCGTTGGGACACCGCCACGGACCGGGACCGCTGCCCCCAGTCGGTCAGCAGCTCGATCGGGTCCTGCCCGGCCGCGTCGTACGCGAGCACGTCGTGCCCCAGCGTCTCCAGCACGACCGGCAGCCCGGAGATCCTCGCGACCTCACGCAACACCTCGGCCGGCTCCGCCCCGGCGACCGTGAGCGCGGTGAACGTCTCGTGCACCTGCTCCGCCGCCCGCAGCTCGGCGAGCTGCGCGTCCACGATCAACGCCACGACCGCCTCCGTGACGGACACGAACTGCGTCTCCCGCCCCAGCGTGATCAACGGCAACCGGTGTCGTTCCGCCGCCGCCACCAGCGCCTCCGGCACGTGGTCGCTCCAGCGCCGGACCAGCTCCACCACGAGCCCCGCCGCGCCGACCGCGGCCAGGTCGTCCACGTACGCTGTCAGCGCCGTTTCCTCGTCCGGCAGCGCGATGCCGGTGGTCAGCACGAGCTCGCCGCCGCGCAGCAGATGGGCGATGTCGGCGACCTCCGCCGCGTGGACCCAGCGGACGGGCCCCGGCAGGCCGGCGGACCCCGCCACGACGCGGGGCCGGGCGCGCCGGATCACGGGCAGCGCTATGGCTTCGGCGACCGTGGGGTACATGCGGCCTCCCCTGCGAGGGATGCACACAACGTAGTGCCATCCATGGCGACCCGTACAGGTTGTCGGTGGCGGCGAGCACCGAAGTGTCGCGACACTCGGCTCAGTCACGAGATACGGAGGACGCGATGGCGCATCGGGAGTTGCTGCATCGACACCGGTCCGTGCTGCCGAAGTGGCTGGCCCTCTACTACGAGGAGCCGATCGAGATCGCCGGCGGGCACGGTCGCCGGGTGACCGATCGCGAGGGCCGCACGTACCTCGACTTCTTCGGTGGCATCCTCACCAACTCGGTCGGCTACGACGTGGCCGAGATCAGCGACGCGGTCCGCGCGCAGATCGACACCGGCGTGCTGCACTCCTCGACGCTGTACCTGATCGAGTCGCAGGTCGAGCTCGCCGAGAAGATCGCGCAGCTCTCCGGGATCCCGGACGCGAAGGTGTTCTTCACCAACTCGGGTACCGAGGCCAACGAGACCGCGTTGATGCTCGCCACGCAGTACCGCCGCAGCGGGCAGGTGCTGGCGCTGCGCAACTCGTACCACGGGCGCGCGTTCGCCACCGTCGCGATCACCGGCATCCGCGGCTGGTCGGCCAGTGAACTCAGCCCGATCAGGGTGAGCTGGGTGCACGGTGGCTACCGGTACCGCAGCCCCTTCAGGGACCTGTCGGACGCCGACTACGTCAAGGCGTGCGTCGCCGACCTGCGCGAGGTGATCGAGACCGCGACCGCCGGCGACGTGGCCTGCATGATCGTCGAGCCGATCCAGGGCGTGGGCGGCTTCGCCTCCCCGCCCGACGGCCTGTTCCGCGAGTTCAAGAAGGTGCTCGACGAGTACGGCATCCTGCTCGTCTCCGACGAGGTCCAGACCGGTTGGGGCCGTACCGGCGAGCACTTCTGGGGCATCCAGGCGCACGACGTCGTGCCGGACGCGATGACCTTCGCCAAGGGACTCGGCAATGGTCTGGCGATCGGCGGTGTCGTCGCGCGCGCGGAACTCATGGACTGCCTGCGGGCCAACTCGATCTCCACCTTCGGTGGCAACCCGATCTCCACCGCGGGGGCCCTGGCCACCCTCGACTACCTCCTCGACCACGACCTGCAGGCGAACGCCGCCAAACTCGGCAATCGGCTGATCCAGGGTCTTCGCGCGGTCGCCGCGACACATCCGGTGGTCGGCGACGTACGCGGCAAGGGTCTGATGCTCGCCCTCGAGCTCGTCGGCCCGGCCGGCGAGCCCGATCCCGCGGCCGCGACCGCCCTGCTGGAGGAGGCGCGCAGTCGCGGGCTGCTGGTCGGCAAGGGCGGCCTGCACGGCAACGTGATCCGGCTGGCGCCGCCGATGACGCTCACCGAGGACGAGGCCGACGAGGCGCTGGGCATCCTCGCCGAGGCGATGGCGGCGGTGTCGGCATGAGGATCACGCACTGGATCGGCGGCAAGGCCTGGACCGGCACCGCCCAGCGCACGGGTGACGTGTACGACCCCGCGACGGGGCAGGTCGGCGGGCAGGTCGACTTCGCCAGCGCCTCGGACGTCGACGAGGCGGTCACCGCCGCCCGGGAAGCCTTCTCCCGGTGGCGCCACGCCTCCCTCGCCCAACGCGCGAACGTGATGTTCTCGTTCCGTGAACTGCTCAACGCCCGGAAGTCCCACCTCGCCGAGATCATCACCGCCGAGCACGGCAAGGTGCTCTCCGACGCGGCGGGCGAGATCCAGCGTGCCTTGGAGGCGGTGGAGTTCGCCTGCGGCATCCCGCAGCTGCTCAAGGGCGGGTTCAGCGAGAACGCCTCGACCAACGTGGACGTGTACTCGATCCGGCAGCCGCTCGGCGTGGTCGGGGTGATCTCCCCGTTCAACTTCCCGGCGATGGTGCCGCTGTGGTTCGTGCCCAACGCCATCGCCTGCGGCAACACCGTGGTGCTGAAGCCGAGCGAGAAGGACCCCTCCGCGGCGAACTTCCTGGCGGAGCTCTTCGCCGAGGCCGGGCTGCCGGACGGCGTGTTCAACGTCGTGCACGGCGACAAGGAGGCGGTCGACCGGATCCTCGCGCATCCGGAGGTCAAGGCGGTCTCGTTCGTCGGGTCGACGCCGATCGCCCGGTACGTCTACGAGACCGGGACGCGGAACGGCAAGCGGGTGCAGGCGCTCGGCGGCGCGAAGAACCACATGGTCGTGCTGCCCGACGCCGACCTCGACCTCGCCGCGGACGCCGCCGTCTCGGCCGGCTTCGGCTCGGCCGGTGAGCGCTGCATGGCGATCTCCGTCGTCGTGGCGGTGGATCCGGTCGGCGACGAGTTGGTCGGCAAGATCAGCGAGCGGATCGCCGGACTGCGTGTCGGCGACGGTCGCCGTCCGGGCTGCGAGATGGGACCGTTGGTCACCGGGGCGCACCGCGACCGGGTGCGGTCATATCTGGACGCCGGCCGGTCCGCGGGCGCGAAGCTGGTGGTCGACGGACGCGGCCATGCGATCGACGGTGACGACGCCGGCTTCTGGCTGGGGCCGACCCTCTTCGACCACGTCGACGTGGACATGTCCATCTACACCGACGAGATCTTCGGCCCGGTGCTCTCGGTGGTCCGGGTCCCCAGCTACGACGCGGCGGTCGACGTGGTGAACGCCAACCCGTACGGCAACGGCACCGCCATCTTCACCAACGACGGCGGCGCCGCGCGGCGGTACCAGAACGAGATCGAGGTCGGCATGGTCGGCGTCAACGTGGCGATCCCGGTTCCGGTCTCGTACTACTCGTTCGGGGGGTGGAAGGACTCCCTGTTCGGTGACTCGCACGCGTACGGGCCGCACGGCGTGCACTTCTTCACCAGGGCCAAGGTGGTCACCAGCCGGTGGCTCGACCCGTCCCACGGCGGCGTGAACCTCGGCTTCCCACAGAACAGCTGAGCAGCTCGAGGGCTCCGCCGGGCCTCCTACCGGCGGCTCGACGCCGGCGGCGAGTCGGCGAGTTCCGCGATCACCTCGGCGTGACAGCGCTCCGGCGCACACCAGCAGCCGAGCCGGCGCCCGCGCAGGTCCGGGAGGAGGGCGAGGAGTTCGGGGCTGTCGAGCAGGTACGCGCGGTACTTCTCGAGGACCTCGTCCCGGGTGCCGTCCGGGCCGGGGCGGTACGGGCTGGACAACGGGGAGCGGGGGAGCTGCCAGCCGCCGCGATACATGGCGCGCCCGACGTAGACCACGTCGGCGTACGCCGGGTCGTCGCGGTGGCCCTTCAGGTTGACGACTGTGGTTGCCCGCATGGCTCGGCTCCTCGGTTCTTCCCGGCGAAACGGTAGTCGCTGCGATCCGCGCCCGGCCAGCTTGCCGGTAGGCCAGACTGCACGGGTGAGAGTCACCGCGCTCACCAGCAGGTGGACGCCGTGGCGGTTCGTGACCGCCTTCGGTGTCGTCAGCCTACTGTCGGACGTGGTGTACGAGGGCGCCCGGTCGGTCATCGGCCCCTACCTGGCCACCTTCGGCGCGTCCGCGACCGTCGTCGGGCTGGTCACCGGCGCCGGCGAGGCGACCGCCCTGGCCGGGCGGCTGGCCACCGGACCCCTCGCGGACCGGACCCGCGCCTACTGGCCGCTCGTCCTGGTCGGCTACGCCGTGACCATGATCGCGGTGCCCGCTCTCGGGCTGACCACCGCGCTGTGGCTGGCCGCGGCGCTGTTCGTCGCGGAGCGCGCCGGCAAGGCGATCCGCGGCCCGGCGAGGGACGTCATGCTCTCGCACGCCGCCGCGGCGGTCGGCCGCGGCAAGGGCTTCGCCGTCCACGAGGCGCTCGACCAGGCCGGCGGCGTGGCGGGGCCGCTGCTGGTCGCCGCCGTACTGGCCGCCACCGCCCACAACTACCGGCCCGCGTTCCTCGCCCTGGCCGTACCCGCCGTGGCGGCGCTGCTCCTGCTGCTGTGGCTACGCGCCGGCGTGCCGGACCCGCGCCGCTTCGAACCGGGCCCTCGACCCGGCACGGCGGCAACCCCGCCGGGCGGCCGGCTGCCCCGCGTGTTCTGGACCTATCTGGCGTTCACGGCGGTGACCACGGCCGGCTTCGCCACCTTCGGGGTGCTCAGCTTCCACCTCGCCACGCGGCACGTCGTACCGCTGGCGGTGATCCCGGTCGTGTACGCCGCCGCGATGGGCGTCGACGCGCTCGCCGCGCTGGCCTCCGGGTGGCTGTACGACCGGGCCGGCGTCCGGGTGCTCGCCGCCGTACCCGTCCTGACCGCCCTGATCCCGCTGGCCGCCTTCACCAGCACCCCGGCGATCGCGGTCGCCGGGGTGCTGGCCTGGGGCGCGGTGCTCGGCATCCAGGAATCCACCATGCGGGCGACCATCGCCGACATCGTCCCCGCCGCGCGGCGGGGCACCGCCTACGGCATCTTCGCCGCCGGGCTGGGCGGGGCGACGCTGGTCGGCGGGCTGCTCACCGGCGCCCTCTACGACTACTCGATCACCGCGGTGATCGTCACCGTGGCCGGCATCCAGATCGTCGCCCTGGCCCTGTTCCTCGCCATCGTCCGACCGGCGACCTGACGCAACCTCCGGTCAGCCCACCTTCGGGGTGGCGCGGGCGATGATCGCGGCGAAGTCGACGCCGGTCGGCAGGGTGCCGTACGCCTGGCCGTGGTCGCCGCCGAGCCGGGACGCGCAGAAGGCGTCGGCGACGGCGGGGTGGCCGTGCCGCACCAGCAGCGAGCCCTGCAGCACCAGGGCGAGCCGCTCGACGATGCGCCGGGCCCGCAGTTCCAGGTCGTCGAGGTGGGACAGGTCGGCCTGCACCTGGCGGACCGCGGCGTCGAGCCGTGCGTCGGTGCCGGCAGCGGCGCTCACCTCGGCCTGGAAGGCCTCCATGACCTGGGGTTCCTTGACGAGAGCGCGCAGTACGTCCAGGGCGGCGACGTTGCCGGAGCCCTCCCAGATCGAGTTCAGCGGCGACTCGCGGAACAGCCGCGGCATACCCGACTCCTCGACGTAGCCGTTGCCGCCCAGGCACTCGAGGGCCTCGGCGGCGTGTGCCGGCCAGCGCTTGCAGACCCAGTACTTGCCGACCGCGAGGGCGAGCCGCTTGAACGCCGTCTCACCGGCGTCGCCGCGCGCGGATCGGTCGGTCGCTCCGGCGAGGCGCATCATGAGAACGGTGGCGGCCTCGGACTCCACCGCGAGGTCCGCCAGCACGTTGCGCATCAGCGGCTGGTCGACGAGGTACCGGCCGAAGGCCTGCCGGTGGGTGACGTGATGGGCGGCGGTGATCACCCCCTGGCGCATCCCGGCCGCCGCGCCGATGACGCAGTCCAGGCGGGTCAGATTGACCATGTCGATGATCGTGCGGACGCCACGCCCCTCGTCGCCGACGCGCCAGGCGACCGCCTGCTCGTATTCGACCTCGGACGAGGCGTTGGATCGGTTGCCGAGCTTGTCCTTCAGGCGCATCAGGCGCATCGGGTTGCGGGTGCCGTCCGGAAGGACGCGGGGGACCAGGAAGCAGGTGAGCCCGCCCGGCGCCTGGGCGAGGGTGAGGAAGACGTCGCACATCGGTGCGGAGGTGAACCACTTGTGCCCGACGAGCCGGTAGGTGCCGTCCGGCGCCGGGCCGGCGGTGGTGGTGTTGGCGCGTACGTCCGAGCCGCCCTGCTTCTCCGTCATCGACATGCCCGCCAGCAGCCCTCGCTTCGTCAGCGGCGAGCGCAGCCCGAAGTCGTACGTCGTCGCGGTGAGCAGCGGCTCGTACCGCGCGGCCAGTTCCGGGTTGTGCCGCAGCGCCGGCACGGCCGCGTAGGTCATCGAGATCGGGCAGCCGTGGCCGGCGTCGGGGCGCCACGTGTAGAACTTGGCGGCCCGGGCCACGTGTGCGCCCGATCGGTCGTCCGCCCACGGCGCGGCGTGCAGGCCGTGCGTGACAGCGGTGCGCATCAGCTCGTGCCAGGCGGGGTGGAACTCGACCTCGTCGATCCGATGGCCGGAGCGGTCGTGGGTGCGCAGGGTCGGCGGATGCTCGTTGGCCAGCCGCCCGTACTCGATGGCCTGCTCGCTGCCGCCCAGCCGGCCGAGCTCGTGCAGCTCGGAGGCGGCCCAGCCGGCGCCCTCCCGCTCGAGCCCGTCGAGCAGTGCCGGGTCGTCCGCCGCATCGTAGCCGGCCAGCGGTGGGACCTGGTTGAACACCTGGTGCGTCGTCACGGCGATACTCCCAGCGCGCGGTGGATGAAGGCGATCAGGGCGGGGATGGTGTCCGGGCCGGCGACCCCGGCGGCCAGCGGACCGACCATGGCTTCGGCCAGGGCGCCGACCAGCGCGGTCGCGGTCAGGTCGGGGTTCTGTGCGGGCAGTTCACCGCTCGCCACCCCGGCCGCGACGTGGCCGGCGATCAGTTCGGCGTACGCCCGACGGAAGACGAGCCGCTGGGCGTCGACCGCCGGGTCGACCGGCTCGGCGAGCAGGGCGTACGCCAACCGCGGGGACTGCAGCGCGCGCCCGGCGAACGTCTCCACGACGGCGGACATCTGCGCGGCGGCGGTGGCCTCCAGCGCCGCGGCGCGCGCGACCGCGTCGACCTCGCGCTGCGAGGCCGTGCGGAACACCTCGGCGAACAGGTCGGCCTTGGTCGGGAAGTGGCGGTAGACGCTGCCCGTCGCCAGGCCGGCCCGCTCGGCGACGGCGGCGACGGAGCAGCCGGCATACCCGTGCTCGGCCATGATTCCCAGGGCCGCGGCGATGATCCGTTCCCGGGAAGCGTTCAGCCGAGCCCGCACGCGGTCGGTGCTCCGGTAGGCCACGCAAGGATTGAACCATCATTCAGTCCTTGGCGACAAGGTGGTGTGCCTTCTCCGTCAAGTGACGGATATGCATAGTCGGCCGCGAGTGCGGGTAGAAGGACGTCACCGCATTGCAGCGGGTCAGGGGCGGCCTGCCCCGCGGTTTCCCGCGTCGATCCGCGCCGGCTGGTATCCGGCCCCTCGGCCGGATGGCGCTGGGGTGCCGACTGACCCCGTCGGCGGTGCGAGATGACCCCCATCATCGCGTCCCCAAGGAAGGCGGCCCACCATGTCGTTCCAGAATGGATCCGTTCGTCGACCGCAGTCGCTGGCCGGTTCCCGCACGTGGCGCGGACGTGTCGTCCGCCGGGTCGGGTGATCGCCATGCCCACGGTGTCCGTGCCCCGGCCGGCCCGCACCGCCCTGTCGGTGCCTCGCGGTTACGTGGAGTACCTGCAGGCCAAGCTGCTGGAGGCCGAAGCCAGCCTGACCGCGATGAGCGAGAAGTACGACCGGACGAAGGCCCGCTTCGACCGCTGCTACGCCCGCCACGGCATCACCCCCCGAGGAAGACATCGTCAACTACATCAACGCGAAGGGGATGAACCCGGAGCTGAAGTTCTGGTACGCCAAGGTCGAGCACTTCCAGCGGGAGGTGACCGCCTACGGGGCGGCGCTGACCGGACTCGACGCGGCGCGCCGGATGCTCGGCGACGACGGTTACCGCGTCCCCGAGCACGGGCGCGCGCGCAACAACAGGCGTGCCTTGAACCGCCCCGGCTGACGACCGGCGCACATCCTCACCGTCAGGCCTGTCCGGCCAGACCGTGCAGGCCGACGAGGCGGGGGACGGCGACGCGGCCCAGTGCGGTGCCGGTGCCGGGATCGTGCCAGCTCACGCCATCGTGCTGGCCCACGTAGAGGCGTCTGCCGTCGCGGCTCAGCACGAGGCCGGAAACGGGTTCACGGACCCGCCAGTCAGCCGCGCGGCCGGCGCGCGTGAGATCCGTCGTCCGGACCACCGTGCCGGCGCCGATGAAGAGCCGGTCGCTGTCGGTGGCGGCGTGTGCGGTCCCGACCCCCCTGGGCTGCGTGAGGGTCCGGCGTACGGTCAGCTCCCCGGTGTCGATCTCGGCGATGGTGCCCGAGGTGACGTCGGCGACGAAGAGCCGACCGCCGTCGGGGCTGATCGTCATGGCGTGGCCGGTCGCGGCCGCCGCACCGAACGGAGGCGGCAGGTCGATGCAGTACGCCCATCGCTCGCCGAGGTGCAGCGTGTGGACGAACGCGTGCACGTCGCCCGGCCGCCCGCTGACGAGGTCACGGGTGTGCTGGTGCTCGGGCTGGTGGGTGTAGAGCGTGTAGAGGGTGGTGCGATCCGGCGAGAGCACGGCCTGGCGTCCGTCGCCGCGCATCTCCTCCTCGGCGCCGGGCGGCACCGGCGCCTTGGCACGGGTGTGCAGCGGACCGGGCGTCCCGGTGGCGAGATCGACGACGCGGACCCGGTAGCGGTCCGGCGCCGTCGCCGGGAGCCACTCGAGGACGAAGAGCCCGGCGAGATCCGCGGTGAACGTCTCCGGTACGAAGTTGCCCCGCAACTCCAGCCGGTGTCGGACGCCGGTGACGTCCGCGATCAGCACGGGGGTCACGTCCCGCCCCGCCGGGCGCCCCTCGGTGGCGCTCACCTGGTTCGACGTGAGCGCCACCGTGCCGTTGACCGAGACGGCCTGCGGCACCCAGCGCCCGGCCAGCGTGACCCGGGTGGAGGTGGCGCCCGTGGCGGTGTCGACCCGCCACAGGGCGGTGTCGGCCCCCTCGGGCGCGGTCGCGTAGATCGCCTGCCCGTCGACGGTGGCGAGAGAACGCGGGATCGTCTGCCGGTCCGCACCACGCAGTAAACCGAGTCCGTCGTCGACCTCGACGAGCAGTGGGTCGGGGATCGTGACGGCACGGGCCTGACCCGGGTGCCGAGCTCGATCGCAGCCGACCAACGCCGCGGTGCCCGCACCGGCGAGCCCGGTCAGCAGGGTGCGACGCGAGATCCTTGTCGTTGGCATCATGCCCCGGTGACACCGCCACACCCGGCGAGGTTCCGCCGCCGTCCCTGGAACCCATCCGGTGCGGGCGGTGTCATGAGTGTGATCCGACGGGAGGCTTCCACTGGACGACGACGAGCTCGTCACCGGCGCTCGGGCAGGTGACCTGGGGGCGTACGACCTCCTGGTCGCCCGGCACACCGCGTCCGCCTACCGGACGGCGGTGCTGCTCGGCGCGGGCCCGGACGCGGAGGACGTCATCCAGGAGGCGTTCGTGAAGGCGTACCGCAAGCTGTCCCGCTATCGGGGAGAGTCGTCCTTTCGCGCGTGGCTGCTCGCGATCGTCGCCAACGAGACCCGCAACCTGCACCGCTCACGCAGCCGGCGGGACGGGCTCGTCCTGCGGGCCGCGGCGGCGGACCCGGAGTCGCAGATCGCCGAGGACGGCGCGGTGGGCGGGGTCCTCGCCGCCGAGCGCCGGGCCACGCTGGTGCGGGCCCTGCGGCTGCTGCCGGAAAAGGACCGTGAGGTGATCGTGTGCCGCTTCCTCCTCGATCTCAGCGAGGAGGAGACGGTGACGATGCTGGGCTGGCCCAGAGGCACGGTGAAGTCGCGGACGTCCCGAGCGCTGACGAAGCTCCGCGCCCTGCTCGACCGCGAGGAGGTGCGCCATGGATGACCTCGAACACCAGTTGCGTGACCTCGCCGAGTGGCTGGACACACCCGCCGCGCCCGACGTGGCCGACCGGGTACGCGCCCGACTGGCCGCGCCCGCGCGACGGCGACGCCGGTGGCGTTACCACCTCGCCGTGGCGCTCGTCGCCCTGCTCGTCGCGGTGCTGCCGCCGGGGCGGGCCGCCCTCGCCGACGCCGTGGCGGGGCTGCTGCGCTTCTCCGGAATCATCATCGACACGTCGTCGGCGCCGGTCTCGCCCACCGGCAGCCCGTCGCCGCCGCCGTCGCAGCGGCCCGCCTCCCTCCACGAGGCGCAGGAGAAGCTCCGCTTCCCGATCCGGCTGCCGACGAAGCTGGGTCCGCCCGAGCAGGTGCTGGTCGCCGACGCCGACGGCACCGGCTCCTACCGGGTGGTCACCCTGCTCTACCGCGGGGGCGTGGTGCGCGTCGATGCCTTCGACGGTCGCCTCGATCCGGTCTTCCAGAAGCAGGCGGCCGGGCCGGGAATGGAGTGGGTCCAGGTCGACGGAGGCTTCGCGGTCTGGATCGGCGGCCCACACCCGCTGGCCTACGTGGACCGCGCGGGCACGGTCCGCGTGGAGAGCGCGCGGCTCGCTGCCTCGACCCTGATCTGGGAGGAGGCGGGCGTGAGCTACCGGCTCGAAGGCGACCTGACCAAGGGCGAGGCGATCGAGATCGCCAACTCGCTGGATTGAGCGACGGACCGCGGTGCCAGTCGAGCCGGCTGATCGGGTGAGGAACCCCGAGGGCCCGGGCGGTGTCGTGGATGGTGCCAGGCACGAACGGGGTCAGCGGGTACGACGGAGGGCGCGAGATGGGTTCCTGGGGCAGGGTGTTGCTGGGGTCGGCGGTCCTGCTGGCGGCGTGTACGACCACGGGGCGGTCAGCCCCGCCGGTCGGCGTTCCGGCCACCCCGGCCCCGGCGAATCCTCCGGCGAGCGCCGCGTCGGGCTGCGGCTCACGGGTCGAGACGGGTGTCCTGCCGGACTGGGCGGACGCCGGGTTCAGCGGGGAGGCCCGGATCCCGCACGTCTTCGGCGCGAAGGGCGAGATCATCGCGGTGCTGTTCGGTCACCCGCTGGCGCTGCGCCGGGGCGAGGGGCCCACCAACAAGATCCTCTGGGTCGCCAAGCCAGCCGCGACCTCGTCCGACCCGGCGGCTCCCGCCAACCTGGCGATCACCGCCACGCTGGACGGAACCGACACGCGGGTGACCCGGGAGGTCGCCGGCGGCCCCGGCCCGTCGATCATCGACCTGCCGCGGGCCGGTTGCTGGCACCTCGAACTGCACTGGTCGGGACACGCCGACACCATGGACCTCGTCTACGCCGAGGGCTAGCGTGAGGCCCAGCACCGTTGTCGACGGCGTGGCGAACATGGAGAGCCTACGGCGGTGATCGATGATGCTGGCGAGCCGTGGGCGTCGGACGCCCGGACTTCGGCTACCCGAGATCGACCGGCCGGTCGACCAGGGCGGCCAGCCGCTTCGGCGCCAGAACGCAGTAGCTCTCGGTGAGCAGTTCGCCCACCTCGGCCCAGTCGATCCCGTCGTCGAGCACCATGCCGACGACGTCGGCGCCCCAGTCCGGCTTGAAGAACGGGTGGCCGACGGCGATCAGCCCGGCGATCTCGTCGCCGGGCGACCGGAACGTCAGCACGCAGATCGGCTGGTCGGTCGCGGCAGCTCGGGCGTAGGCCGCCTGGTGGTCAGGGTCGACCGTGAGCACGTGCGCGAACGTGCGCTTACGGATCCGCCAGCGCGTGCCCACCCACGCCGGCTCCTCGTAGGTCTCCGGCAGGCCGAGGCAGACGGGCCGGAGCCGGTCGAGGATCTCGGGTGCGACGTCGCCAGGGCCAGTCATGTGCGCGACGCTAGCCGGCCCCTCCGACAGGCCGGCGACGGCGATTCGTCGTAGCCGGGGAGTACGACTGACGACAGACCGATGAGTTTCGGCGTGGCGGACGGTCTACCCAAGGGAATCGAGCGGAAGGACGAGGATATGAGCGGCGTACGGGTGCTGGTGGGCACGCGCAAGGGCGCGTTCACGTTGACGTCGGACGGCAGGCGCGGCGACTGGACGGTCGACGGACCCCACTTCGGCGGCTGGGAGATCTACCACCTGAACGGGTCGCCGGTCGACCCGAACCGGCTCTACGCGTCCCAGTCCGGCGGCTGGTTCGGGCAGCTGATCCAGCGCTCCGACGACGGCGGCCGGACCTGGAACCCGGTCGGCAACGACTTCGCCTACTCCGGCGAGGTCGGCGAGCACCTGTGGTACGACGGCACCCCGCGCCCGTGGGAGTTCAAGCGCATCTGGCACCTCGAGCCGTCCCGCCACGATCCCGACACCGTGTACGCCGGTGCGGAGGATGCCGCCCTCTACGTCTCCACCGACGGCGGTGTGAAGTGGAACGAGCTCACCGCCCTTCGTACCCACCCGACCGGGCCGACCTGGCAGCCCGGTGCCGGCGGCATGTGCCTGCACACGATCATCCTGGACCCGGCGAACAAGGACCGGATCTACGTCGCCATCTCGGCGGCGGGCGCGTTCCGCAGCGACGACGCCGGCGCCAGTTGGCTGCCGATCAACAAGGGTCTGCGTTCCGGGGAGATCCCCGACCAGGACGCCGAGGTCGGCCACTGCGTGCACCACATCACCCAGCACCCGACCCGGCCGGACACCCTGTTCATGCAGAAGCACTGGGACGTCATGCGCAGCGACGACGCAGGTGCGAACTGGCGCGAGGTCAGCGGAAACCTGCCGTCGGACTTCGGGTTCCCGATCGCGGTGCACGCCCACGAGCCGGAGACGATCTACGTCGTGCCGATCAAGAGCGACTCCGAGCACTTCCCGCCGGAGGGCAAGCTGCGCGTCTACCGCAGCCGCACCGGTGGCAACGACTGGGAGCCGTTGACCAGGGGGCTGCCCCAGTCCGACTGCTACGTCAACGTGTACCGCGACGCGATGGCGGTCGACACGCTCGACCCGTGCGGGATCTACTTCGGCACCACCGGTGGTCAGGTCTACCACTCGGCGGACGGCGGTGACAGCTGGGCGCCGATCGTCCGGGACCTGCCGGCCGTGCTCTCCGTGGAAGCCCAGGTGCTGCCGTGATCCGGGTCGTCCTCCCGGCCCACCTGAAGAACCTGGCTCACGTCACCGGCGAGGTACGTCTCGAGGTGCCCGGTCCGGGTGCCGGGCGGGTCACCCAGCGCCTGGTGCTGGACACCCTCGAGGCGCGATACCCCATGCTGCTCGGCACCATCCGCGACCGCCACAGCGGCAAGCGCCGCGCGTTCGTCCGCTTCTACGCCTGCGAGGAGGACCTCTCCAACGACTCACCCGACGCACCACTGCCGGAGCGGGTCATCGCCGGCGAGGAACCGTTCATCATCCTCGGCGCGATGGCCGGCGGGTAGCCCGGACCGCGGCGAGGGCGGGTGCGCGGACATCCGGCTGCCGGGCCGGCCCGCCTGTTCCTCGCCGGTGGTTTCGGGTACCCGGGGCGAATGGCGGAACTGCTCGAGGACGGCGACATCTACTTCCTCTACCGTCCCCGGGTCGAGGAGGAGCACGTCGACTCCCTGGCGGAGGTGCAGCGGCTGCTGGTGGTGATGCACCCGTGGCGGGGGCGACATCTGCGGCTGCTGATAATCGGACGTAAACGCCTGCCCGACATCGAGGAGCACGACCGCTTCTGGGCGTTCGTCGACGCGGTGGTGGACCGGCCCGAGCAGCTGCACGAGGCCCTGCAGGCGCACACGTACCGGACGAGGACCCGCGGCGAGCGGGGGCAGCCGCCGGCCCGGCCCGTGGCGGAGGGCGCGTACGTGATCGCCCGGCACGACGACCACACCCACCTCGCGTACGAACTCGAACTTCCGCTGCGGCTCGGCGAGGCGCAGCACGAGCTGAGCATCGAGCCGGAGCCGAGCTACATCGTCACGGTGAAGAACCCGCAGGCGCCCTCCCCGCCCGGGGTCGGCCTCCGCGGCTCCCGGAAGGTCACGCTGCCCGCCGCGCTGCAGAAGAAGTTCCACGGTCGTCGCTTCGCCCCGCTCGACCCGCCCGGCTTCCTCGACCACCCGGGGACCGAACTCGTACTCATCGGCGCCGCCCACGACGCGTCCGAGGAGCTGGAGATCGACCTGGACGCGGAGGTCGAGCGGGCGGCCCGGAGCACCATCTTCGGGGACCTGCGGATCGGCCGCCGGGAGCGTCCGGTCGCTCCGCTGTTCACCGGCGAGTGGGCCTGAGCCCGCAGTCAGCGGTCCGGGCTGTCCGCCGCCGCCATCACCCGCAACGCGTTCGCGTCCACCCCGACCCGGATCGGCGTCGTGCCGCACAACTCGCCGTCCACCTCGACCCGCGCCGGCCGGTCGGTCTCCAGCCACAGCTCGCCCACCGCGAGGAAGGGCTCGTCGCGCAGCGTCCGCCGGTGCCCGGTGGCCGCGTTCCGCACGGTGGCGCGGATCAGCCCCCGCCGCGTCGCCCCACCGACCGGGTACGCGACCAGCAGCCGGTCGTCGGCGTCGGCGTCCGCGGTGATCGGCCGGCCGGCGTGGAACCCGCCGTTGGCCACGTAGAGCTGGTGGGTGACCAGTTCGTGCGTGCTGTCGCCGGCGCGGACGGTGGCCCGCAGCGGCCGGTGCCGGCCCAGCAGCGCCAGGGCGGTCAGCGGGTACGCGAGCCGACCGGAGACCCGCTTCAGCCGCGGCGGCGTCCGGAGCATGATGTCGGCGGAGAGGCCCACGCCGACGTGGTTGGTGAACCGCCGTTCGCCGGCGATCCCGAGGTCGACGTCGATGACCTTGCCCTGGGTGAGGATCGCGATGGCGTCGTCCAGGTCCAGCGGGACGCCGACGGTGCGGGCGAAGTTGTTGGTGGTGCCCAGCGGCAGCAGGCCGAGCGCGATGTCCCGGTGGGCCAGCAACCGCCCGGCGGTGCTGAGCGTACCGTCGCCGCCGCCCACGACCAGCACGTCGGGCTTCAGGTCGGCAGCCGCGGCGACGCTCTCCTCCAGTTGCCCGGGCCGGTCGGTCCGGTACGTGCCGAGCAGGTCGAAGCCGGCGGCGACCAACCTGGCCCGGGCCCGCTCGCAGTGTTCCCGGCCGCGGCGGGAGCCCGCGTTGATGACCAGTGCCGCCTTCCGGTCCCGCCGGATGGCCGCGGTCAGCTCCTGCTTCGTCCGCATGAACCCCGACCCTATATCCCGCCGGACCGTCGTCCGCTCCGTTGGCAAGCGTCGACTGCGCGACGGGGCTGAAGCCGGGCGAGGGCGGGGTGCCGAGCAGACACGTCAGCTGTCGCAGGCGGGCGCATGACCACCCGTCGTAAGCCGGGCATGTTTCGTCAGGTCGCCGCCACCCGGCCCGCCGGCGCTGTGCCGGGTGGCGCTGGCCCCCGTCACCCCGGCGACGGGGTGCGCCCCGGCTCCGGGCTGCGGGACGGCTTGGGGCTGCGGGACGGCTCCGGGCTCCGGGACGGGCTCGACTTGGGCGATCCAGTGGGCGTCGGCGTCGGCTTCGCGGTCGGGCTGGCGGTCGCGGTCGCGGTCGGCGTCGGCTGCGCCGAGGTCGGCTTCGGTGCCGCCGGGGCGGTGGGCGACGGGGTGTCGTCCGGGAACGCCGGCTCCTGGAACCGGTACTTGTCCGGGTCGAGTTTGAGTGCGGCGGTGGCCTGTTCCATGAACTGCCGCCAGATCGGCCCGGGGCCGGTGGACCCGTAGACGTCGTAGCTGCCGTCGGAGGTCTTCAGCGGCTTGCCGTCGACGGTGCCGAGCCAGACCGCGGCGGCCAGGGCGCCCGTGTAGCCGACCATCCAGGTGTGCACGTTCTGGGTGGTGCTCGTCCCGGCCTGCCAGGTGCCGGTCTTGCCGGCGGAGTCCCAGCCGTTGTCCAGCTTGGCCGCCTTCACCCGGCTCAGCGTCCAGTTGAGCTGGTTGACCGCCTCCCGGTCGAGCCCGATGTCGGTCTGCACCAGCTGTTCGTCGAGGATCTTGTCGTCGCCCTTGGTGACCGAGCGGACGAAGTGCGCGTCGGCCCGCTTCCCGCCGGCGGCGAAGGTCGCCATCCCGTTGGCGTGGTCCTGCACGGTGATGCCGTACTGCCCGATGCCGACCTCGGTGGAGAAGTGCCGCGCCAGCTCCTCACCCGAGTGGCCGCGCAGTTCGATCCGCTTCGGCCGCGGGTTGCCCTTCTCGTTGGCCCACATCGAGTCGACGCCGGCCTTGGTGGCCATGTCGATCACCTTGGCCGTGCCGAGTTGCTCGGTGAGTGCGAAGTAGGTGACGTTGAGCGAGGCGACGGTGGCCTCCCACAGCGCGCAGTCCGGCTGGCACGGTGCCCGCTCGGCGTTGCGGATCGGGCCGGCGGGGCTGCCCTTCGTCCGGCCGGAGGCGGGGAACTCCTTGGTCTCCGGCGAGTCGAAGTGCTGCTTCACCGAGATCTTCTCCTGCACGGCCGTGGCCAGGTCGTACACCTTGAACGACGACCCCGGCGGGTGCTGGCCGAAGCCGCGGGCCTCGCCGTTCTCGTCCTGGTACCAGCCGGCGTAGTCGGCGCCGGAACCGTCGCTGCCGCCGTGGTAGCCGAGCACCCGGCCGGTGCCGGGTTCCACCGCCACGAGCGCGGCCTGCCAGTTCTTCGGCTGCCCGCGGACCGCCTCGGGGGCGGTGTCGCGGCGGATGTCGGCGGCCGCGTCGGCGGCGTCCTGGACCCGCTTGTCGATGGTGGTGACGATCTTGAAGCCGCCGTTGCGGATGTAGTCGGCGGGCTTGCCCTGGAACGGCTCGGTCTGCCGCAGCTCGCTGAGCACGTGGTTGACCACCAGGCCGGTCGGCCGGTCGAGGTTGGACCGGCCCGCGGCGGGATCCAGCGGCTTCACCGTGTCCGGGTACGCCAGGTTGGCCGCCTCGTCCGCCGACAGGTAGCCCAGCTTGACCATGCCGTCGCGGATGTAGTTCCACCGGTCGATCGAGTTCTGCCGCGCCAGCGGACTGCGCTGCGGATCGTAGCCGGGGTTGCCCTCGGGGTCGTCCGGGTCGGCCTCCGGCTGCTTCACCATGGCGCAGAGCACCATCGCCTCCGCCGTGGTCAGCTGGTTCGCCGCCGGCGCGTCGCGGCGCACCGTCTTGCCGAAGTACGCCTGCGCGGCCGCCTCGATGCCGTACGAGCCCCGCCCGAACGGCACGGTGTTCAGGTAGAAGCCGAGGATCTCCTCCTTGCTGTACTTGTCGTCGAGCTTCCACGCGATCACCGCCTCGCGGAGCTTGCGCGAGTAGGAGACGCCCTTGAGGTCGGCGGCCACCCGGGCGTACTGCTGGGTGATCGTCGACGCGCCCTGGCGCTGGCCGCCGGTGACGTTCGACCAGGCGGCGCGCAGCACCCCGCTGAAGTCGATGCCCTCGTTGGTCCAGAACGTGCGGTCCTCGGTCGCCACGATCGCCTGCTTGGCGGCGTCGTTCATCTCCGGGTAGGGCACGATCGTGCGGTTCTCCGTGCCGAGCTTCGCCATCGGGGTGCGACCGTCGGCGAAGTAGACCGTGGTCGACTCCGGCAGCTCCAGGTCGGTGGGCGTGGGCACGCTGTCGACGTAGTACGCCCCGGCGGTGAGTCCGGTGCCGGCGAGCAGCGCGAGCACGGCCAGGACGATCAGCAGGCGCCGGCGCCGCCGTTTCCGCGCCGTCGGAGCGACGGTCGATCCGGACACGGTGGCGGCGCTGTCGTTGTTACCGGTAGCAGACACCCGCACCCGGTACCCAGCGGCCGGCCTGCCGAATCTTGACCGGCCCGCTGCCGCGAGTTCTCCCGTTCCGGACCGCTTGATCCGCCGGTCAGGTCATGATGACCGGGTGCCCCGCTGGCGGTGGTGCGGTGAACGGGGGAGCGGTCGTGCAGGACGTAACGGTCGAGCCGGTGGTCACCGGCGCACAGGTGCCCGGCCTGGCCGAGATGGTGTGGGACAACGCCCGAGAAGTGCCCGACCTGGTGCAGTTCGTCCGTCCGGATCCGATTTCCCGGTCGTGGCCGGCGCGCCGGTCCGTGCAGGGCCGAGCGCTGCCGGTGACGTGCGAGCAGTTCCGCGACGACGTGCTCACCCTCGCGCGCGGGTTCGTCGCCGCCGGTGTCGCCCACGGCGACCGGGTCGCTCTGATGAGCCGCACCCGCTACGAGTGGAGCCTCGTCGACTACGCGCTGTGGTCCGTCGGCGCGGTCACCGTTCCCGTCTACGAGACCTCCAGCGACGAGCAGTTGGGGTGGATCCTGTCGGACTCGGGTGCGGTGGGGTGTGTGGTGGAGACCGCCGCGCACGACGCGATGCTGGCCGGCCTGCGCGACGACCTGCCGGCGCTGCGCCAGACGTGGCAGATCGACGGTGGCGGGCTGATCGCCCTGGCGGGGCAGGGCCGCACCGTCGACGACGGGCAGGTCGAGGCGCGGCGGCGGGCGGTGTCGGGTGGGGACCTGGCCACGATCGTCTACACCAGCGGCACGACCGGCCGGCCGAAGGGCTGCGCGCTGACCCACCGCAACATCTACTGCGACGTCACCAACGCGACCTCGGTGCTGCCGGAGCTGTTGCATCCGGGCGCGTCGACGGTGTTGTTCCTGCCGCTGGCGCACGTGTTCGCCCGACTGATCCAGGTGGGTGTGGTCCGCACCCGCGCGACCATGGTGCACAGCGCGGACCCGGGCCGGGTCTTCGAGCAGCTGCGCAAGTGCCGCCCGACGTTCATCCTCGCGGTGCCGCGGGTGTTCGAGAAGATGTACGCCAGGGCCAAACGGCGCGCCGAGGACAGCCGCCGGGGACGGCTGTTCGCCGTCGCGGACGCCGTCGCCGTGCGCTACAGCCGCGCCCTGGACACCGAGCGAGGTCCGAACATCCTGCTGCGGCTGGCGCGCGCGGCGTGCGACGTGCTGGCGTACCGGACGTTGCGCGCCGCCCTCGGCGGACGGTGCCGGCTGGCGATGTCCGGCGGTGCGCCGCTGGAGCAGCGGCTGGCGCACTTCTTCCGCGGCGCCGGCATCACCGTACTGGAGGGGTACGGGCTGACCGAGACGGCTCCGGCGGTGACGGCGAACGTGCCCTCGGCGATGCGGATCGGCACCGTCGGCCGCCCGCTGCCCGGCGTGGAGATCCGCATCGCCGACGACGGGGAGGTGCTCGTCCGCGGCGAGATGGTCTTCTCCGGTTACTGGAACAACCCCGACGCCACCCGGGCGACCCTCACCGACGACGGCTGGCTGCGCACCGGGGACCTCGGCAGCCTCGACCCCGACGGCTACCTGCGCATCACCGGCCGGATCAAGGAGATCATCGTGACGGCGGCGGGGAAGAACCTCGCCCCCGCTCCGATCGAGGAGCAGGTTCGCGCGCACCCCCTGGTCGGCCAGTGCATGCTCGTCGGCAACGACCGCCCGTACGTGATCGCCCTGGTCACCATCGATCCACCGGCCTGGCAGCGGTGGCGGGTCGCCCATGGCCACCCCGACGCGGACGTGGCCGACCTGCGGGACGACCCCGAGCTGCGCCAGGAGATCCAGACCGCGGTCGACCGGGCCAACGAGTCGGTGTCCAAGGCGGAACAGATCAAGCAGTTCCGCATCCTGCCCCGGGATTTCACCGAAGCCGACGGGGAGCTCACGCCCACCTTGAAGATCAAACGCGAGGCGGTCCAGGAGCGTTACGCCGCTGACATCGAGGCGCTCTACCGCGGCCACTGACCCCGCCTGGCCGCCCGCCGCCGCCCGACTGATCGCGAGATCGTCGCGCCGCCGGCCGCGGCCTGCGCGGCGAGCGCCGCGCAGCTGTCGGGAACGCCGAGTCGGCGCGTGATCGCCCGTCCCGCCCGTAGGACGGGCGCGGCTCAGAGCCAGGGCAGCGGGTCGACCGGACGGCCGCCGAGACGTACCTCGAAGTGCAGGTGCGGGCCGGTGGAGGCGCCGGTCGACCCGACCAGCCCGATCACCTGGCCGGCGCGGACCCGCTGGCCGGGCGACACCAGCAGCCGGGATTGGTGGCCGTAGCAGGTGGACAGTCGCTGCCCGTCCGCCCGGCCGTGGGCGATGCAGGTGTAGTTGCCGTAGCCGCCGTACCAGCCGACGCGCGAGACGCGGCCGTCGGCGGCCGCCAGGATCGGGGTGCCGGTCGGGGCGGCGAGATCGATACCCGGGTGCAGCTGCCAGACCCGGTAGTACGGGTCGAACCGGGTGCCGAACCGGCTGGTGAGTCGGCCCGCCAGTGGTTGGCCGAGCCGGCCGCGACCGACCGTGGCGACGGTGCGGGCCGGTGCCGCGACGGCGGGCGTGGCGGGCAGGGCGCGTACCCGACGGTCGATCTCCTGCCGGAGCCGGGTCTCCTCCTGCCGGCGGCGGACGAGTTCGGCCTGACCGGAGGTGATCGCGCCGGAGAGCGCGACGGCGCGGCCGGTGGGGGTGTCCGCGACGTCCGCGGCGTCCGCCACGGCCAACGGCGAGGCCGGATCCGCGTCCCCGCCGGCGGTCAGGGTGGTCAGCAGGTGCAGCACCGGATCCGGCGCACGCCGCACCTTGGCGAGGTCGGCGCGGGTCCGGGCGAGGGTGTTCTCCAGGTACTGGATCCGGTGCTGGACGTCGCCGAGCGCGGCGACCTGGCGGGCCTGGGGCGTGCCGGCGGCGTCCACCGGCGGCTGCGGGTAGAGGTCGGCGCCGGGGTCGCCGGCGATGAGCGCGGGGGCCGATCCGGGGTCCACCATCGACCCGCCGCTGCCGGGTGGACCCGGGACGCCCACCTGCGGTGGCGGGCCGCCGGTCGGCGGGGTGGTCCCGGGTGGCGCCGTCGGCGACGCGGTGGCCGGCGGGCGGGTCGGCGGCTTGACCGTGGGCGGCTTCAGGGGCGGCAGCGTCACCTTCGGCGGTTCGATCGGCGGCAGCGACACGGGCAGCGACGGGCTCGGCAGGGGCAGCAGGGTCGGCAGGGGCAGTGGTCCCCGCGCTGCGCTCTGCGCCCCGGCGCTGGCCGCTCCGGCGTCCAGGCACAGGGCCGTCATCATCAGCGTGGCGGACCCGGCGACGGTCGCCAGCGTGGCCCGCCTCCACCAGCGTTGCTCCATGCCGTACTCCTGCCGCCGGTCCGTGTCCCGTCCCCCTGCTACATCGTTTCCGGGTGCCTGGTCGTTACAGCGGATCGGCGGGCGGCGGGCCCGGACGCCGCCGCAGCCGCCGACGGGCCAGCAGCGCCGCCGCCGCGACCGCGCCGGCCACCGCCGCCGCGACGGCGGGCACCCGCATCGACCGTCCGGGCGGCCGGTCCTCGCTCGCCATGGCCGGCGATCGCGGCGGCGGGTCGGTGGGCGTGGCCGTCGCCCCCGGGAGCAGGTAGGCATTGCTGGTGGTCCGGGCGCCCGTCGCGGTGGTCTCCGCCGAGGTGACATCGACCCGGTTGCGGACCACCGTGCCCGGCGGCGCACCCGGGCGGACCCGCCCGGAGATCGTGATTCGCGGCGCCGCTCCGGCGCCCAGGCGCAGGTCACCGAGGTCACAGACGACGGTACGCGGGGACGCCGCGCACCGACCGGGCTCGGCCCGGGCGGTGACACCGTCGAGATCGACCGTCGTGGTGAACGTGACCCGCGTTGTCGTGAGGGTGCCGCTGCCGGAGACCGTGACGGTGTGGGTGACCTGTTGGCCGGGCAGCGCGCCGAACGGTGCCGACGTCAACACCGGTGCGGCGTCCGGCGACGGCGACGGCGTCGGAACAGCCGTTGCCAGGGCGGCCATCAGGCCCACCGCGGGCGCTGCGATCGACTCCCACATGGGCACACTGTAGGCCGACGCGACCGCAGGCGCTGAGCCGGCGATCAGAGTTGACGGTAACGGATCCGGCGGGCCCGGAGGCGGTCCGCCGGGTCGACGTCGAGCAGGGTGGCCAGCTCGTACGCCAGTACCGCTCCCAGTCGGTCGAGGAATGCCGCGGGCTCGTCGGCGGCGTCGGGTCGCTCGGCCACGATCCGGTCCACGATGCCCCTTGCCCGCAGGTCCTGTGCGCGGATGCCCTGCGCGGCGGCGACCTGCGGCGCCCGCTCGACGGTGCGATAAAGGATCGCCGACGCACCCTCCGGCGGCAGCGGCGAGAGCCAGCCGTGCGCTGCGGCGATGACCCGGTCGGCCGGCAGCAGGGCCAGGGCCGCGCCGCCGCTGCCCTGACCCAACAACACGCACAGGGTCGGCACCGGCAGGGTGACGAGATCGGCAAGGCACTGGGCGATCTCTCCGGCCAGGCCACCCTCCTCGGCCTGTGGTGACAGGGCGGCGCCCGGCGTGTCGACAACGGTGACGACGGGCAGGCCCAACTCTGCGGCGAGCTTGAACCCCCGCCGGACGGCCCGCAGGCCGGCGGGGTCGGGCGGGCTGTCGCGCCGGTCGTGTCCGACGACCACGGCGGGGGCTTCCCCGAAGCGGGCCAGCGCCACGATCACACCGGCTCCGGTTTCGCCGCTCTGGGTGCCGTGCAACGGCACGACATCCCGGCCGGCGTGTCTGAGCAGTCGGCGGATTCCGGGACGGTCAGCCCGGCGGGATCGCCGGACGGCGTCCCAGGCGGTGGCTTCGCCGGGCGGGTCTTCCCTCGGGATCGGCGGAGGGGGGAGGCGGCGCGGCGCGGCGAGAGTGGCCAGCGCTCGCTCGGCCAGCGGCGCCACCTGCTCCGGTGCGACGACCGCGTCGATCAGACCGTGTTTGTGGAGGTTCTCGGCGACCTGCACCCCGGCCGGGAACGGCGAGCCGGTCAGCGCCTCGTGCACCTTCGGCCCCAGGAAGCCGATCAGCGCGCCCGGCTCGGCGACTGTCAGGTGCCCGAGGGACCCCCACGACGCGTACACGCCGCCGGTCGTCGGGTGCCGCAGATATACGAGGTATGGCAGCCCCGCACCCTTGTGGGCGGTGATCGCCTGGCTGATCTTGACCATCTGCAGGAACGCGATCGAGCCCTCCTGCATTCGGGTGCCGCCACTCGCGGGCGCGGCGAGCAACGGAATCCGCTCGGCGGTCGCCCGCTCGACGGCCCGGGTGAGCCGCTCGGCCGCCGCGACGCCGATCGAGCCGCCGAGAAACGCGAACTCGCCGGCGATGACGGCGACCCGCCGTCCGCCGAGCCGGCCCGCGCCGGTGATGACCGCCTCGTCGACGCCGGTGGTCCGGCGCGCGGCGGCCAGGGCAGCCGCATGGTCGGTGTCGAGCGGGGCCGGATCGGCAACCGCCTCATCCCACGACAACCACGTGCCGGGGTCGATGACCAGTTCGATGAGGTCCCGTGCCGATCTCCTCACCCCCGGTCGGCCCCCGCGTGCGGGCGGCCGCCGGAGAGCTGTGCACAGCCCGGACCGCGGTCGATGAATGACTCCGCACCGGTGCGCCGGCTCCGCAGTGTCGGGCACAGTGCTTCCGAGGCAGCCTGGTTGCCAGCCATGATCACACCATAGTCGTGGCGACTCCCGCGATGAGAGACCTTGAAGATCGGTCCTCGGGGTCCCGCGCAGGGGAGGCCTTCCACCGGTCGACGCCTGTCGTCAGTCGACCAGCTCGGCGATCTGGCGCAGCTGCCGTGGCCCGCCCTGCACCAGCAGGGTGGTGATCACGGTCTCGCGCCACCGCTGCAGCTCGTCCTTGATCTTGGCGGCCGGTCCGATCAGCGCGATGTCCTCCACCAGCGCGGTCGGCACGGCGGCGATGGCCGCCTGCTTGTCGCCCGCCAGGTACGCCTCGGTGATGACGTCGCACTCCCGCTCGTATCCGAGGCGGGCGATGACGTCCCGGTGGAAGTTGGCCGACTTGGCACCCATGCCGCCGACGTACAGCGCGACGAACGGCCGGATCCGGTCGGCCGCCCGCTCCACGTCGTCGTCGACGACGATCGGCACGGTCGCGGCGATCTCGAACTCCTTCGGGCCGCGGCGGGCGCCCGGTCGGGCGAAACCCTCGGCCAGCGCGGCGCGGTAGAAGCCGTCCGCCTTGGGGGAGAAGAACAACGGCAGCCAGCCGTCGGCGATCTCGGCGGCCAGCGCCACGTTCTTCGGCCCCTCGGCGGCGAGGAAGATGGGGATGTCGGTGCGCAGCGGGTGGACGGTCGACTTCAGCGGCTTGCCCAGGCCGGTGCCGCCGCGCTGCGGCAGCTGGTAGAACTCGCCGTCGTACTGGACCGGGCCGCTGCGGGCGAGGACAGCGCGGATGATCTCGATGTACTCCCGGGTGCGGGCCAGCGGCCGGGGGTAGGGCTGGCCGTACCATCCCTCCACGACCTGCGGGCCCGAGGCGCCGAGCCCGAGGATGAACCGGCCGCCGGACAGGTGGTCGAGGGTGAGCGCCGCCATCGCGGCGGCGGTCGGCGTGCGGGCCGACATCTGCATGATGTTGGTGCCCAGCCGCACGCGGGAGGTGCTGGCGCCCCACCAGGCCAGCGGGGTCAGGCAGTCCGACCCGTACGCCTCGGCGGCCCAGACGGAGTCGAAGCCGAGGCGGTCGGCCTCCGCGATGGCGTCCGTGACGCCGGCGGGTGGGCCGGAGGACCAGTAGCCGGTGGTGTACCCGAGTTTCATCGCGCGGCCTTCCGTGTCACGGGGCGATGCCGTCGGCGGCGAGACCGGCGACGACCGCCTCGCTCAACGTGGTGACGGCGGAGAGTGGGCGGACCATGACCGTGAACTCCTCGATCAGACCGTCGTCGTCGAGCTGGAGCAGGTCGAGGCCGTGGATCTGCTTGCCGCGCACGGTCGCGCGGAAGATGAGGATGTGCGACTCGACCGCCCGGCCCGCCGGGCCGATCTCGGCCTCGCCGGCCAGCTGTCCGACGTACCGGAAGTCCTCGAAGGTGCGCAGGAGGACGCCGAGGAGCCCGTGAACGGCCGGCGCCCCCTGAAACGGCGTGAACTTCACCGGGCTGAAGAAGCGGACGTCCGGGCTGAACAGCCCGTCGAACGCGGCCAGGTCCCCGGTCTCGACGGCGGAACGGAACCGCTCGACAGTCGTCACGGCGGCCTCCCTATAGTCAACAATAGGAGTAGTCATATCACTGACTATGCGGCGAGGGAAGTGGGAGGTGTGGCCGATGGCGTTGCGCCACGCGGTGCTGGCGGCCCTGCTCGACGGCGAGTACAGCGGGTATCAGCTGGCCAAGGCCTTCGATGTGTCGCTGTCGAACTTCTGGTACGCGGTGCCCCAGCAGCTCTACGCCGAGCTCGCCAAACTGGAGCGCGAGGGGCTGATCTCCGGCCGGCAGGTCATCCAGCACGACCGGCCCAACAAGCGACTGTTCACGGTCACCGACGCCGGCCTCGCGGAGCTGGCCGCGTTCACCGCGACGCCGTCGAAGCCGTCGTCCATCCGGGAGGATCTGCTCGTCATGGTCCAGGCCGTCGACCGGCTGGACCCGGCCCCGGTCATCGTCCAGCTCGAGGAGCGTGCGGTCACGGCGGCGGCGAAGGTGGAGATCTTCGATCGGATGCTGCAGCGGCTACGTGGCGAACTGGACGAGGAGACGTTCCTGCGCGAGGGCGACCGGATCGGGCCGTACCTGACCTGCCTACGCGGCCGCCGGTTCGAGCAGGAGAACCGCGAGTGGTGCGAGCAGGTCGCGGCGCTGTTGCGCGCCCGGGCGCCGCTGCCGGGGTGACGCCGCCAGCAGTGCCATCAGCGCAGCGCCTCCGAACGCCGCGGGGCACGCGGTAGGCCGAGGCGACCGTGGGCGCTGAACCGGCGATCAGGGTACGGCCCCGCCTGTCCCCGGTGGCGGTCGCCGGTCGGCGGACGGGGCGACCCGGGCGCGGTCACCGCCCGCTCAGCGGCTGGTCGGTGGGCAGAGCAGCCGCTGCACCAGTGGCAGCTTCAGGGGTTCGAGGCAGAGGTCGACCATGGGGGCCTCGGGCGCCGGTGACGCGGTGGTCGGGCTGGGCGCGGTGGTCGGCGGCGGCGTCGTCGTCGGGGGCGGCGTGGTGGTCGGGGGCGGCGTGGACGTCGGGGCCGGCGCGGTGGTCGGGGCGGGGCCCGGAACTCGATCCGTCGGCGCGTCCCCTGTCGCGGGGGCGGCCACGCTCGTCCGGGGCCGGCGCGGCACCGGTCCCGCCACGCGGGGAGTGCCGCCGTCGGTGGGCGCGGTGGTCGTCGGGCCGGTCGGCGAGGGGGCCGGGCCGCTGTCCGGGGCTTCCGGCGTGGCGGGGGTGCTCGGGGTGGTGCCGCGCTCGGCGGCCGGCCGGTCGGTGCCGGCGGTGCCGCTGGCCCCGAGAGCCGCCCGGTAGGGCGGGCCGGCCTGCTCGATCGACGACGTGCCGGCGGACAGCGTCGCGTACGCCAGCGTGACGACGGCGGCGGCGGCGGCGACCGCCGGGCGGTCGGGGCGCACCGCGGTCAGCGGGGCCCGGGCCGGGTCGGCCGGTACCGGTGGCGTCGGCCGCGTGTGCCGGTGCCCGGCCAGCAGGGCGTCGACCTGCGCGGCGACGGCGGCCCGCTGCCCGGTGGCGGCCGCGAAGGCGAGGGTCAGGTAGAAGCGGAAGTTCACGGTGGCGTTGGCCGGTACGCGCAGCCCGGCGAGCGGACCCCCGTCGGCGGTGTGCAGCAGGGTCAGTGGGACGTCGGGGTGGTGTGCCGGCCCCACCATGTCCGCGTACGTCCATTCCCGGCAGCTCGCGCCGCCGGAGAAGACGACCCGGTGGTTGGTCACGACGGCCATCCCCGCGTCGACGACCCGCACGCCCGTCGGCAGCCCGGGCCGGGGCGGGTGCGCGCCCGGCGCCGTGACGGTCAACTCCGGCGCGGGCAGCCCGACGATGTGCCGCGCCCCCGCCTCGGCCAGCTCCGCGGTCGGCAGCACCCGGTAGACGACCTCGTCGCGGCCCAGGTCCATCGGCAGGCCGTCCCGCGGGTGCGCGTACCCGTGGAAGCCGGCGGCCTCGATCCGCAGCCGGACCAGGTGGTCGTTGCGCCGGCGCCAGGCTGCGGTCGCGCTGTCGAACGCGCGCCGGCGGCGCTCGTTCTCGCGCTCTGCCCAGCTGACCCGCCATCGGGGTGTCCGGGCCGGCATGGTGGTGGGTGAGTGTGCCGTCACGTCCAGTACAACCCCTCGCGCCGCGCCAGGACACGCGCCGGGGATCGATGCGTACCTTTAGCTCCGAAAGGAGAGATTTGGCCCGCCGGCCCACGAGCGCCGGCCCGGGGCCGGGGTCGGCGGTGTTATTCGGTTGCCGGCCGGCGGACGCGCTGGTCGACTGGCCGGGTCACGCAACCGACCGCGAAGGATCAGAGATGCGCGCTGCGTTCATGTCCACCCACCTGGGAATGATCATCAACCCGAAGGACATGACGCTCCGTGAAGACCTTGAACATCGGCATCCTCGCGCATGTTGACGCCGGCAAGACCAGCCTGACCGAACGCCTGCTGCACGCCGTCGGCGTCATCGACGACCTGGGCAGCGTGGACGACGGCACCACCCGCACCGACTCGATGGCCCTGGAGCGGCAACGCGGCATCACCATCCGGTCCGCGGTGGCCTCCTTCGTCGTCGACGGGGTCACGGTCAACCTCATCGACACCCCCGGCCACCCCGACTTCATCGCCGAGGTGGAACGGGTCCTCGACCTGCTCGACGGTGTGGTGCTCGTGGTCTCCGCCGTCGAGGGCGTGCAGGCCCAGACCCGGGTGCTGATGCGTACGCTCCAGCGGCTGCGCCTGCCGACCCTGATCTTCATCAACAAGATCGACCGGGCCGGTGCCGATCCCGGCCGGGTGCTGCGCGACCTCGCCGCCCGGCTCACCCCCGCCGTGGTGGCGACGGGCGCGGTGCACGGCGCCGGTACGCCGGCGGCCCGCTGCGTACCCCACCGCGACACCGACCCGGGCTTCACCCGGCGGCTGCTCGACCTGCTCACCGCGCACGACGACGCGCTGCTGACCGAGTACGTCGAGGACGAGCGGCGACTGACCGGACGGCGGCTGCGCCGGGCCCTCGCGGCGCAGACCCGACAGGCGCTGGTCCACCCGGTGTTCGCCGGCTCCGCGATCACCGGCGCGGGCGTGGCACCCCTGATCGCCGGCCTCACCGAACTGTTGCCGGTGGCCGAGGAGGGCGCCGACGGCCCGACCTCCGGCACCGTCTTCAAGGTGCAGCGGGGCCCCTCGGGCGAGCGGATCGCCTACGTCCGGCTCTTCGGTGGCACCGTACGGGTGCGGGACCGGCTGCCGGTCGGTGCGGGACGCCTCGCCACGGTCACCGGGATCGAGGTCTTCGACCGCGGCGCGACCGTCCGCGACGACGCCGTCGGCGCCGGCCGGATCGCGCTGCTGCGCGGCCTCGGCGACGTCCGGATCGGCGACCCGGTCGGGGCGGCGCGGCCCACGGCATCCACCGGCGGCCGCCACTTCGCCCTGCCCACCCTGGAGACCGTCGTCGTGCCGGAGCGGGAGGCGGAGCGGGGCGCCCTGCACGCCGCGCTCACCCAGCTCGCCGAACAGGACCCGTTGATCAACGTGCGGGTCGACGAGCTGCGGCGGGAGATCACCGTCTCGCTCTACGGCGAGGTCCAGAAGGAGGTCATCCAGGCGACGCTCGCCGAGGAGTACGGCGTGGCGGTCGGCTTCCGGGAGACGACGACGGTCTTCGTGGAACGGCTGGTCGGCACCGGGGCGGCGGTCGAGCTGATCGGGGTGGTGCCCAACCCGTTCCTGGCCACCGTGGGTCTGCGCGTGGCGCCCACGGCGACCGGCACGGGGTTCGGCTTCCGGCTCGGCGTCGAACTCGGCTCGATGCCGCCCGCCTTCTTCACCGCGGTCGAGGAGACCGTCCGGGCGACGCTGCGCCAGGGGCTGCGCGGCTGGCAGGTCCTCGACTGCGAGGTGACGATGACCCACGCCGGGTACTGGGCCCGGCAGAGCCACTCGCACGGCACCTTCGACAAGAGCATGTCCAGCACCGCCGGGGACTTCCGCAACCTCACCCCGCTGGTGCTGGTCGAGGCGCTGCGGCGCGCCGGCACCCGGGTGGCGGAGCCGATGCACCGGTTCCGGCTGGAGCTCCCGGGCGACGCGCTCAGCGCCGTCCTGCCCGTGCTGGCCAGGCTGGACGCGGTGCCCCACGCGACGCTGGCACGGGGCTCGTCGTACGTGGTCGAGGGCGACGTCCCGGCGCGGCGGGTGCACGCCGTGCAGCAGCGCCTGCCGACGCTGACCCGGGGTGAGGGCATCTTCGAGTCCACCTTCGACCACCACCGCCCGGTCCACGGCGAGCCGCCCACCCGCCCCCGCACCGACCACGACCCGACCGACCGGAAGGAGTACCTGCTGGCCGTCGCCCGCCGGGTGACGGCGCGGCGGGGCGAGCGGTGACGGGTGCCCCGGATCGGGGCACCCGTCGGGTCGGCCCGCCGCTCAGGCCAGGTCGAGCTGCACCGTGGCGATCTCCCAGGCGCGCAACGGCAGCCGGACCAGACCGTCGGCGTCGACGCTCAGCCGTTCGCCCGGCCGGCCGAGCAGGTCGGCCCGCCACGCCCCCCGGACAGCCCGCCCGGCCCCGATGACCGCCCCGGTGTCGGTCGGGGTCTCGGCCACCACCCGCACCTCGACCCGGCCCTGCCGGTCCCGGACGCTGGTGAGCGCCACCCCCGGACCGGTCACCGACAGCCCGGTGGCCGGGGCCGGCAGCGCGACGGACGGCGGCGCCGTGCCGGCGAAGGCCAGCGGCTCGTGCCGGTACGCCTCGGCCGCCTCGGTCACCCCCGCCCCGTGCCACCCGCCCCGGAACGGCAGCACCGCCAGCTCGACGGTCCGCTCGCCCCGGCACTGCGCCGACGGGGTGGGCAGCTGCGGTCCGGCCGGCTCGTCACGCAGCGCGTGCCGGTTGCGCGACAGCATCCCGATCGACCGCAGCACCGTCAGGGCCAGCTCGCGCCCGGCGTCGGTCAGCTCGTACTCGGTGGGCTGGGTCAGCAGCACCGCCAGCGTGCCGTCCGACCCGCCGGCGGCCACGAACCCGGACGCCGGGAACGTCGGCAGCGGCACCTCACCGCCGCCGCCCTCCGCGGTCAGCCCGCGCTCCACCACCGCGAACTGGCCCTCGGCGTACGACGTGCGGGCCGGGGACGGCAGCGGCAGGTGCAGCCGCACCCGGTGGTCGTCGCAGCGGTTGTCGAACTCGATCCGCAGCCGGGCGAACCGCTCGCCGGAGCGCAGCTCGACCCGGGTGGTGACCGCCACGGCCTCCCGGTCCACCGCGCGGGAGCCGGCGTCCACGTCGGCCGCCACCGGCCAGCGGTACTCGCGGACCACGTCCACCACGGCCACCAGCGGACCCGCGGGCCGCACCACCGTGCGTACCGCGCGCGGCTTGTCGACCAGCTCGTCGGCGGCCGGCGGGGCGTAGTTGTAGCTGTCGCCCACGTCGCCGCCGTCGACGATCCGGCCCACCCCGTCCACCGTGACGCCGTCCCGGGTGGACAGCCGCAGCGTGCCGTCCTCGGCGACGTCGACGCGCAGCAGTCCGTTGTCCAGGCTCCGGTCGGCGACGGTGACCGGGGCGGTCAGCGGGGCGGCGCCGGCCGGCAGCGGGACCGGCCGCACCGCGGCGTGGCCGAGCGCAGGCACGTCGACCAGCGCGGCGACGGTCAGCCGGGGCGCGGCGAGGATGCGGACCCGCCAGTGGTCCGGCCGGCCGGCGTCGGCCAGTGCCAGCCGGACGTCCTCCACGTCGAAGGCGGGGTCGCCGTGCCGGGCCACCTCGAAGGTGAGGGTGGCGTCGGCCGGCGACACCGACCACCGGGTGACCTCCTGGCCGTAGAGCTCCCGGCCGTGCACCCGGGTGAGCACCCCGGGCAGGTCGACGGCCGGCACCAGGTCGTCGGCGAGCAGCGTCCGGGCCCGGTCGAGGACCTGCGCGGCCACCGTCGTGCCGTCCGCGCCGGCGAGCCCCACCGCCGCGCCGTCGGGCGCCTCGACGTCGAGGCGCACCAGCGCGGTCCGGGCGGTCGGGCCGGGGTTGAACACCAGGTACCCGTCGCGCGGCACGGCGGCGGCCAGCCGGGCCCCGACCAGGTCGCAGACCGCCCGGCCGAGCTGGTCGGCCTCGGCCAGCCGGGCGGCCACCTGCTCGGCGGTCTCGTCGCAGCCGCACCCGGTCACCGAGTCGTGGCAGCTCGCGTCGATCAGCCGGGTCCACGCCATGTCCAGGAAGCGCTGCACGGACCGGTCGTGCCAGAGCGCGGCGAGCGGTTCGGCGTACCGCTCGACCCGGCGCTCGGCGCGACCCATCGCCTGCTTCAGGTGGGCGCGCACGGAGATCACGCCGGGCAGGATGTTCGCCCGGGCGTGCGAGCGCAGCTCCCCGCGTACGGTGGGCAGCCCGTCCACGGTGGTCGGCTGGGCGGCGAAGTACTCGGCGAGCGTGCCGAGCCGGAACCGGATGCCGTCGACGTCGGCGGCGGCGAGCAGGTCGGGGGCGTCCGGGGCCGGCGCGGCGTGGTCGGTGCCGTACATGGCCAGGGTCGGGCCGGTGGCGCCCTCGGGTCGCCAGCCGCCGAGCCGGTCGGCCAGGTCGGTGGCCCGGCGGGTGACCAGGGCGGCGTCGTCCATCAGGCCGGCCGCGTTGCCGTACCCGCCGGGCAGGTACTCGGTGCGCACCGTGGTGCCGTCCGGCGCCTGCCAGGCGAACGCGTGGGTGCGGACCCGGTCGGGTACGCCCCGGAACACGCAGGCGTGGGCCAGCCCGGCCCCGGCCAGCAGCTGCGGCATCTGGGCGATGTGGCCGAACATGTCGGGCAGGTAGCCGACCGGCATGGCCCCGCCCAGCTCCGCGCTGCGGGTCAGCCCGCGCTCCAGGTTGCGGACGATGTTCTCGCCGGAGCAGAGGAACTCGTCGAGCAGGATCTGCCACGGCCCGACCGCCAGCCGTCCGGCGCGGACCAGGGCGATCACCTGCTCGCGCCGCTCCGGGCGCACCTCCAGGTAGTCGTCGACCGCGGCGAGCTGCCCGTCGAGGGTGAACCGCTGCCGCTCGTCGCGTTCCATCCGGTCGAACACGTCGTCCAGCAGCGCCACCAGCCGCAGCCGGAACCGCTGGAACGGCTCGTACCACTCCCGGTCCCAGTGGGTGTGCGGCACGACGATGATGTCGGTCGGTCGTGTCATGAGCTGGCCGCCTCTCCGCCGATCGCCGCCCCGGTCAGCTCACCGAAGCGGCGCACCACCTGTTGGCTGGTCCGTACGTCGGTCGCGCCCTCGGCGATCCCGGTCAGCGGCGGCGCGCCTGCGGTGACCATCGCGTGGAAGGCGACCAGCTCCTGCTCGAACGCCTCGGTCACCGACCGGAACGCCGCCCGCCGCTCGCCGTCGCCGTGCGTCTCCACCAGGGTCAACGTGGTGGGCGCGTTGAGCAGGTACGGCGACGGGAAGACCAGTTCCAGCGAGCCCCGGGCGTGGTGCAGGGTCACCGTCTCCCGGTAGGCCGGGTAGTCGGGCAGGTTGAGCCAGCGGATGCCGTAGCGGGCCCCGCCCGGCAGCCGCCCGCTGATCTCCACCGACGGCTCCGCCGGCCCGTCCGGCGCCAGCGGCCAGGTCGCGACGTGCTCCACGCTGGCCGGCGCGCCGGTGAAGAGCCGCAGCAGGGACAGGTCGTGGGAGATGCTGTTGATCAGGATCTGGTAGAGGGTGCGGGCGCCCGGGTCACCGCCGACCGCGGCGTCGAGCAGCGCGGTGTCGGCGGCGCGCAGCCGGGCCACCTCGCCGGGCGGCACGTCCGCGGGGGCCGGGGGCAGGTTGGCGAAGGCGAGCTGCCGGTCGCCGCCGGCGTGCAGCACGCTCACCTCCACGGCGTGGATCCGCTCGGCCCCGCCCCACTCGTCGAGCAGCCGGGCGGCCTCGGTCACCGCCGGGTCGTACTGCTTCATGTAGCCGACCATCAGCGCCGGCGCGCCGCCGCTCAGCTCGGTCAGCCGGGCCGCTTCCGCCAGCGTGTAGGCCAGCGGCTTCTCGCAGAGCACCGGCAGGCCCGCGCGCAGCGCCGCCGCGGCCAGCTCACCGTGCGAGCCGGAGGTCGCCAGCAGCAGCGCGTCGTACCCGCCGTCGGCCAGCATCGCGGCGGCGTCGGTGTACCGGCGGCCCGGCTCGATGCCGTACCGGCCGCCCAGCTCGGCCACCCGGGTGGGGGAGAGGTCGCCGAGCGCGACGATCTCGAACAGGTCGGCGCGGCGTTGCAGCAGCGGCAGGTGCACCGTACGGGCGATGATGCCCAGCCCGGCGACGGCGATCCGGATCCGCTTGCCCGGTTCGGTCATCGCAGCGCCTCCTCGAGCCAGCGCCGGTTGGCGCGCTGGTCGGCCAGCGTCCGGTCGAGGTCCCGCCCGTGCGCCGGCGCGTCCTGTTCGATCACCAGCCAGCCGGTGTAGCCGATGGCGTCGAGGCCGGCGAGCACCCCGGCGAAGTCGACGTCGCCGGCGCCCAGGGCGCAGAAGCCACCGGCGGCGACCACGTCGGCCAGGCCACCGCCGGCCGCCCGGACCCGCTCGTGGACCGCCAGGTCGGCGTCCTTGAGGTGCACCTGCCCGATCCGGCCGGCCCACCGGTGGACCGCCGCGACCGGGTCTCCGCCGGCCAGCAGCAGGTGCCCGGTGTCCAGGCAGACCGCGATGTCGGTGAGTTCGAGCAGCCGATCGGCCTCGGCCTCGGTCTCCACGTCGGTGCCGAGGTGGTAGTGGAACACCGGTTCCAGTCCCCGGTCCCGGCACCGGTCGGCGGCCTGCTGCACCCGGGCGGCGAACTCCGGCCAGGCGGTGGCCGGCAGCACCGAGGTGAGGTCGGGTGGGGTGCCGGGCCGGGCCATCCGGCCGGGGTTGCCGGGACAGGCCAGGGTGGGCCGGGGGGCGAACCGGGCGTCGTCGGCCGGTACGGCGGTGAACGCGTCGAGCGCCGCGTCGAGCTGGACCAGGTCCGCGCCGAAGCCGTCCGGGTCGGTGTAGCGCAGGTCGACCCAGCCGCCGGCGAGCCCGATGCCGGTCGCCGCGAGCCGGCCGGCCAGCGCCTCGCCGGTGCCGAGGTAGCCGATCGGGCCGGAGTCCACCCCGTCGTACCCGTCGCGGGACAGGGCCGCGAGCAGGTCGTCCGGGTCGAGGAGCGGGTCGTCGTGCTGGTAGATGCCGTGGTTGACCGGTGCGCCGGCCACCCGGGTGCGTTCGCTCAGCTGCACAGTGCGACCACCTCCATACGGTGCGATTCCAGGACGTGCAGGCCTTCGCCGGCCGGGAGCCGGCACCGGTCGCCGTGGACCACGCGGTGACTGCCGTCGGGGTAGCCGAGCAGCGTGCCGTCCGCGTCGAGGGCGAGCAGTTCGTCGCCGAGGCGCAGCAGCAGCGGCGCGTCGGAGCCGGCGGACACGGCGGTACGACCGGCCCGCAGCGCGTCGAGCACGGCCGCCTGCGGCTCGCGGTCCTCGTCGACCAGCAGCCAGGTGGTGGGGGAGCCGGGCGGCGCGTCGTCGCCGGGGCGGTGGAAGTCGCTGCCCCCGATCGGCACCACGTCCGGGCGCCAGGCCCGCGCCCACGCGAGCGGGGCGCCCCAGGTGCGGTCCCACCAACCGGAGTGCCACACCTCGGCCAACCGGGTACGTGTCGTCAGCGGCTGCCGCCAGGCGCAGTCGCCGCCGAGGGGGTGGTTGACCGACATCAGCCCGCCGGCCCGCTCCGCCGCGGCCAGCCACTCGTCGGGCGGCTGCCGGAAGTCGACCCAGCCGACCGGGCCGAACACGTTGGCGTGTCCCCGGTCGGTGGTCACCTCCTGCCCGGGCAGCAGGGTGAGGCCGTACCGGGCCGAGGCGGCGGGCAGCCACGGGTGGTGGCTGACGGTGTTGTGGTCGGTGACGGCGAGGAAGTCCAGGCCCCGGGCGGCGGCGAGGGCGGCCAGCTCGTCGATGGTGGCCGCGCCGTCGCTGTGCACGGTGTGCGCGTGCAGGTCCCCGGCGATCCAGCGCCGGCCGTCCACCCCGGGCAGCGCGCGGCGCGGCGGGCGGTCCGGGCGCGGTGGCGCCGCCGGCGGCGTCGGTACGTCCGGCCGGGTGGTGCCGGTGGTGGCGGTGACCTCGTAGCTCAGGCCCTCCGGCGGGATGCGGTGCAACCGGAGCAGCACCTGCCATTCGCCGGGTTCCAGCTCACCGGGCAGGTAGCCGGGGGTGGCCCAGTCGGCGGCCACCGTGTAGCCGTCGCGGGCCCCGCCGGACCAGCCCCGGAAGCCGGCCGGCCCGAGGCAGCCCAGGTCGAGCACCCCGGCCTGCCGGGGGTAGTCGAGTCGTACGGTGAGCGCGGCGGTGCCCGGCGGCACGGTGACCGGCAGGGTCCGCAGCACGTTCTCGGCGCGGTCGGCCAGCGTCCACCTGCCCCGGTGCACCGCCATGGCTCACCCCTCCGCGCCGGTACGCGCGGCCGGCACGGCCGCCGCCGCCCCACTCACCAGCTCGCCGTCCCGGTAGAGCAGCGACCGGCCGGGCCGGGGCACCACCCAGCCGGTGTCACCGGGTTCGGGTTCGCGCCCCTCCGGCACGACGACCTGGACGCTGGTCCCCGCGAGCCCGGCGACGCCCCCGCCGGCCACGTCGAGGGAGACCAGCGAGAAGCTGCCCAGGTTCTCCACCACGACCACCTGCCCGCTCAGCGCCCCCGGCACCGGTTCGGCGGAGTAGTCCAGGTATTCGGGGCGTACCCCGTAGACGAGCTTCTCGCCGGCGCTCACCCGGTCCCGGACGTCGTCGGGCATCGGCAGCCGGGTGCCGGCGACCGCCAGTTCGCCGTCCTGCGCCTCGGCGTCGACGAGGTTCATCGGGGTGGAGCCGATGAACCCGGCGACGAAGGTGTTGGCGGGGCGGCGGAACACCTCGGTCGGGGTGCCCACCTGCCGGATCCGGCCGCCCTCCATGACGGCGATCCGGTCGGCGAGGGCGAGCGCCTCGGCCTGGTCGTGGGTGACGAAGACGGTGGTGACGCCCAGTTCGCGTTGCAGCCGCTTGAGGAAGGTGCGCGCCTCCAGCCGCAGCCGGGCGTCGAGGTTGGACAGCGGTTCGTCGAGGAGGAACACCTGCGGGTGGCAGGCCATCGCCCGGGCCAGCGCGACCCGCTGCTGCTGCCCGCCGGAGAGCTGCCCCGGGCGGCGCTGCAGCAGCGCGGACAGGCCCAGCTCGTCGGCGGTCTCCGCCGCCTTCTCCGCGCGGCCGCGACGGTCCATCTTCTTGATCCGCAGCGGGTAGGCGATGTTCTCCTGCACCGTCATGTGCGGGAAGAGCGCGTAGTCCTGGAAGACCATCGCCACGTCCCGCTTGCCGGGCGGCAGGTTGGTCACGGCGCGCTCACCGATGTGCACGCTGCCGCCCGAGGCGACCTCCAGCCCGGCGATGGTGCGCAGCAGGGTGGTCTTGCCGCAGCCGGACGGCCCGAGCAGCGCGAAGAACTCGCCGTCGGCGATCTCCAGGTCGAGGGCGTCCAGGGCCCGCACCCCGTTGGGGTAGACCTTGGTCAGGTCGCGCATGGTGATGGCGGACATCAGCGCTTGATCCCTCCGTGGAAGCGGAATCCGTACCGGCTGCTGACGAAGACGAACATGAGCGCCACCGGCAGCGAGTAGAGCAGCGAGAACGTGGAGAGCAACCGCAGGTCGGCCTGGCCGCCCTCGGTGTAGAGGGTGTACATGATCACCGCGGCGGGGGCCTTCTCCGGCCCGCGCAGCAGCAGGAACGGCACCAGGAAGTTGCCCCAGACGTTGGCGACCGCCCACACCCCGACGGTGGCCAGGCCGGGGCGGACCAGCGGCACCACGATGTGCCGCATGATCTGCAACGGGCTGGCGCCGAAGACCCGGGCGGACTCCTCGTAGGACGTCGGCGTGGCGTCCATGAAGTCCTTGAGGATGAAGATCGCCGCGGGCAGCAGCCCGCCGCTGAGGATCAGGATGACCCCGAGCCGGGAGTCGATCAGGTTGAGTCGGAACGCCAACTCGAACAGCGGCACCATGGTGGCCGTGCCGGTGACGATCGACGAGAGCAGCAGCAGCCCGTAGAGCAGCGCGTCGCGGCCGGGCACCCGGACCCGGCTCAGCGCGTACGCGGCCAGCGCCCCGAACGTCACCACCAGCGCCGCGGTGCCGGCGGCCAGGTAGACGGAGTTGAGCAGCGAGCTGAGCGCGTACGGGTTGTCGAGCAGCGCGCGGAAGTTGTCCAGGGTGAACCGCGGCAGCGACGCGGTGATCGTCGGAGTGTCGTCGAACGGGGCGGTGGCCAGCCAGAGCAGCGGCAGCGCGAAGAACCCGAGGACGGCGCAGAGGAAGGTGTAGCGGGCGACCCGGCCGAGCAGGTGCCGGACGGCTTCCGTGCCGGCCTCCCGCTCGGTGGTCGGCGTGGGTGCCGTGCTGGTCGCGCTGCTCACGCCGTCTCCTTCCGCCGGCCTAGCATGCGCAGGTAGACCAGCGCGATGACCAGGTTGATCAGCAGCATGACGAACGAGATCGCGGCGCCGAAGCCGAGTTCACCGCCGGAGAGCGCCACCTTGTAGACGTAGACCGGGAGGATCTCCGAGCGCTGCTCGGGACCGCCGGCGGTGATGAGGAACGGCGCGAAGTCGTTGAACGTCCAGAGGCTGATCAGCAGGAGGTTGGTCAGCACGTGCCCCCGGATGCGGGGGAAGACCACGTCGCGCAGTTGCTGCCAGGTGGACGCGCCGGCCAGCCGGGCGGTCTCCAGGTGGGAGCGGGGCACGTTCTCCAGGGCGGCGGCGTAGAGCATCATCGAGAACGCGGTGCCGCGCCAGGTGTTGAACACGATGATCGACAGCATCGGGTGGTCGAGCAGCCAGGCCGTGCCCGGGATGCCGAGCAGCGTGTTGAGGGTGCCGCCGTCCCGGTCGAGCAGGGCGATCCAGAGGAAGGCCACCACCGAGCTGGGCAGGATCCAGGAGAGCAGGACGAATGCCTCGACCACCCGGCGCAGCGGGCCGCGCCGGTCGCGCAGCGCGAAGGCGATGGCGAAGCCGAGCCCGGCCTGGCCGATGACCGCCGAGCCGAGCACGAACTGCAGGGTCAGCACCAGCGAGGAGCGGAACCGTTCGTCGCTCAGGGCCCGGGTGTAGTTGTCCAGGCCGACGATCTCCGGGTTGGCGGCGGCCAGGCCGGTCAGCCGGTAGTTGGTCACGCCCAGGTAGATCGTCCAGGCGGCCGGCACCACCAGGAAGAGCAGGATCAGCACCATGCTGGGCACGAGGAACCCGGTGGCCCGGGCCCGGCCCAGGCCGGCGGCGTCGGGGGCGGGGGAGGCGCCCGTCTCCGGGCGCCTCCCCTCCACCACCTGGTCAGGAGGTGACGTTACCTGCGCCACCGACGATCCCTTCCAGCTTCTTCTGGTACGCCCCGGCGGCCTCGTCGGCGCTGCGGCCCGACGCGGCGGCGGCGGTCGCCTCCTGCAGCGCCACCGACACCTGCGGGTACACCGCCAGCGGCGGCCGGTACGCGGTGACCGGGAGGACCTTCTCGGTGACGAAGCTCAGCATCGGGTCGCCAGCGAGGACCTCCTTGTTGACGTCCATCCGCGCGGTGATCCGTGCCTCGCCGGCGAGTTCGGCCTTGACCGCCTCCGCCGAGTGCATGAACGACAGCAGCTCCCAGGCCTGGGACGGGAACTTGGAGTTCGGGTTGAGCACCCGTACGCCGCCGCCGGACATGCTGACGAAGTCCTGCCCGCGGATGCCCGCGCCGGGCTGCTTGGCGGGGATCATCGCGTACCCGACGGCGGTGTCCCGGTCGGCCATCTTGGCGATGCCGGTGCTCGGGTTGATGACGCTGCGCCAGAAGTAGTCGCCCTCGGCCAGAATGCCGATCTTGTTGGCGGCGAACTCGGCGAAGGACTTGTCGCGACCCTTCGCCTCCTGTTGCAGCTTGGGATCGCCCAGGCCGCCGCCGTAGATCTTCGTGTAGAAGTCGAGCATGTCCTTGACCGGCTGGCTGGCCCCGGCCCACTTGCCGTCCTTGTAGATCTCGCCGCCGGCGCCGACCAGCAGCGGCAGCGCGCCCTGCATGGAGGTCGCCTCGCCCATCGCGGTGCCGGCGTTGATCTGGATCGGGGTCACCCCGGGCAGCGCCTTGAGCTTGGCGCCGGCGTCGAGGATCTCCTGCCAGCTCTTCGGCTGCCAGTCGGCGGGCAGGCCGGCCTGGGCGAAGAGCTTCTTGTTGTAGTAGAGGACCCGGCCGTCGGTGCCGAGCGGGATGCCGTAGCGCTTGTCCTCGAAGCTGCCGAGGCCCTGCACGGTCTCCGGGATCTGCGACCAGCCCTCCCAGGAGTCAGCCTGGTCACCGGCCACCTCGGACAGCGGCTTGAGGTAGCCGGCCTGGACGAACTCGCCCACCCAGATGCCGTCCACCGCGATCACGTCGGCGCCGCCCTTGGAGCGCAGGTCCAGGGCCAGCTTGGTCTTGTACTGCTCGTCGTCGACGCCGCTGGGCACGAACGTCACCTTGGCGGTGACGCCCTTGGCCTTCTGCGCCTCGACGAACCGGGGGATGACCCACTTCTCGATCCACTCCGCGCCGGCGGAGTTCTTGCCGCCCACGATGGAGTTGGCGGAGATCGTGAGGGTGATGTTCTTGGCGTCCTTGCCGGCCGGCTCGGACGAGTCGCCGCAGGCCGTCAGGCCCAGGGCAAGGGTGGTGAACGCGGCGAGCACGCCCGCTGCGCGTCTCGGCTTGGATGTCATGGGCTGCTTCCCTTCGCAAGGAGACTTCGAAGAGACTCGCGGGTCGCCCGCCGGCCGCACGTCCGCCGCCGGCGGTGTTTGCGGCCACAATGTCATGACAGCCTGACGACGTAAATACCTGTCACTGAAATGAGCCCGAAACATCCACCGTCACCGCTCGGCGACGGTCACCTCAAGGGAGTAGCGGCTGGCCCGGTAGAGGTGCGCGCCGTGTTCCACGTACCGGCCCTGGTCGTCGTAGGCGGTGCGGGTCATGGTGAGCAGGGGCGCGCCGCGCCGCTCGCCGAGCATCTGCGCCTCGGCGGCGGTCGCCGCCCGCGCGCCGATCCGCTGGTGGGCGCCGCGGATCCGCATGCCGCCGGCGCGCAGGATCGCGTACAGGCCCTTGGCCTGCAACGCGTCCATGCTCAGCCGGACCAGGTCGGGCGGCAGCCAGTTCTCCATCACCGCGAGAGGCTCCCCGTCGGAGAACCGCAGCCGGCGCAGGTGCTGCACCTCGCTGCCGACCGGTACGCCGAGCGCGGCGGCGACCTCGGCCGGGCAGGCCACGGTGGCCAGTTCGAGCACCGAGGTGGACGGCTGCTGGCCGGCGCGCACCAGGTCGTCGTGGAGGCTGGTCAGCTCCACCGCCCGGCGCACCTCGCCGCGCACCACCTGGGTGCCCACCCCACGGCGGCGCACGATCAGTCCCTTGTCGACCAGGTGCTGGATGGCCTGTCGCACGGTCGGGCGGGACAACCCGAGCCGGTCGGCGAGCTGCAACTCGCTGTCCAGCCGGTCGCCGGGCGCCAGGTCGCCGCGCTGGATCGCCGCGGCGAACTGCTCCGCGACCTGGAAGTAGAGCGGGACCGGGCTGCTCCGGTCGACCGCGATCTCGGGGCCGGTCACGGCACCTCCTCGCTGGGCACGCGCGGGATCTCGGGGCACGATGATGGGCGCCACTGTACCGAAGCGGTCACCGAACGCAGAGGGCGGATGTCATGACAACACATTGACAGAACTCGTAGGGCGCTGTTACCAATCAGGGGGCAGGGCCGGCGGGCACGGCATCGCCGGCCGGGGAAGGACGCCGCATGCTCGATGTGCTCACCATCGGCCGGGTCGGGGTGGACATCTATCCGTTGCAGATCGGCACGCCGCTGGCCGAGGTCGAGACGTTCGGCAGGTTCCTCGGCGGCAGTCCCACCAATGTGGCCGTCGCCGCGAGCCGCCAGGGACTGCGCGCCGGCGTGATCACCCGCACCGGTGCCGACGCGTTCGGCGACTACGTGCACCGGGCGCTGCGCGACTTCGGCGTCGACGACAGCCAGGTGCACCCGGTCGACGGGCTGCCCACCCCGGTGACCTTCTGCGAGATTTTCCCGCCGGACCACTTCCCGCTCTGGTTCTACCGCAGCCCGACCGCCCCCGACCTGCAGATTTGCCCCGAGGAACTCGACCTCGACGCGATCGCCGCGGCCCGGGTCTTCTGGCTCACCGGCACCGGCCTGTGCCAGCAGCCGAGCCGGGACGCGCACGCGGCCGCGCTGGTCGCCCGCGACGGGCGCCCGCACACCGTGCTCGACCTGGACTACCGGCCGATGTTCTGGTCCGACCCGGCGGCGGCCACCGCCGCGGCCGCCGAGGTGCTGCCGCGGGTCACCGTGGCCGTCGGCAACCTCGACGAGGTGGAGATCGCCGTCGGCACCCGCGACCCCGAGCGGGCCGCCGGGCTGCTGCTCGACCGCGGGCCCCGGCTCGCCGTGGTGAAGCTGGGGCCGGCCGGGGTGCTGGCCCGCACCCGCACCGAGACCGTCCGGGTGCCGCCGGTGCCGGTGGAGGTGGTCAACGGGCTCGGCGCCGGCGACGCGTTCGGCGGCGCGCTCTGCCTGGGCCTGCTGCGCGAGTGGCCGCTGGAGCGGACGCTGCGCTTCGCCAACGCCGCCGGCGCCATCGTCGCCTCCCGCCTGGCCTGCTCCGCCGCCATGCCCGATCACGCCGAGACCGCGGCGCTGGCCCGTGCCGTCCAGTCGGAACCGGCGTCGTCGATCGCCGCCGGGGGAGGAGAAGACCGGTGAGCACCGAGTACGACGCGCTGACCCTCACCCGCGCCCACCGGCCACAGGCGATCGCCGAGGCCGCCGCCCGCCGGACCCGCCGGCCGTGGCCCGACCACGGCCGGCCGCTGTTCATCATCGCCGCCGACCACCCCGCCCGCGGCGCCCTCGGCGTGCGGGACCGGCCGATGGCGATGGCCGGGCGCGCCGACCTGCTCGACCGGCTGCGCCTGGCGCTGTCCCGGCCGGGCGTCGACGGCGTGCTCGGCACCCCGGACGTCCTGGAGGACCTGCTGCTGCTCGGGGCGCTGGAGGACCGCCTGGCCATCGGCTCGATGAACCGCGGCGGCCTCTCCGGCGCCACCTTCGAGCTCGACGACCGGTTCACCGCGTACGACGCCGACAGCATCGCCGCGATGCGCTACGACGGCGGCAAGATGCTCTGCCGCATCGACCCGGACGACCCGGGCACCGCCCCGACCCTGCAGGCCTGCGCCCGGGCGGTCACCGCCCTCGCGGCGCACCGGACGGTGGCCCTCGTCGAGCCGCTCTGGGTGGCGCGCACCGACGGCCGGGTGCACGCCGACCTGCGCCCCGAGGCGGTCATCAAGGGCGTCAGCGTCGGCCAGGCCCTCGGCGCCACCTCCGCGTACACCTGGTTGAAACTGCCGGCGATCGACGAGATGGAACGGGTGATCGCCGCGACCACCCTGCCGGTGCTGCTGCTCGGCGGCGACCCGGTGGAGGCGCCGGACGTGGTGTACGCGCGGTGGGCACGGGCGCTGCGGCTGCCCGGTGTGCGCGGCCTGGTGGTCGGCCGGGCGCTGCTCTACCCGCCGGACGACGACGTGGCCGCCGCCGTGGACCTGGCCGGCTCGCTGCTCCCCACCGGACAGCAGGCGTGAGCGCCGTCGAGGCGCACCTGCCCTGGGGCACGACCACCCGGGCGCCGTGGGCGCTGGAGGTCACCCCCGAGCGGGCGGGCTGGCGCTACGCCGGCCTGCGGGTGCTCACCCTGCCCCCCGGCGGCACGGTCACCTTCGCCACCGGCGACGAGGAGATGCTGGTCCTGCCGCTGGCCGGCGCCGCGACGGTGCACTGCGACGGGCTGAGCCTGACCCTGGCGGGCCGCGCCTCGGTCTTCGCCGCGGTCACCGACTTCGCGTACCTGCCGCGCGACGCCACGGTGACGGTGCGCGGCGAGGGCCGGTTCGCCCTGCCGTCGGCGCGCGCCACCCGCCGGCTGTCGCCCCGCTACGGTGCGGCCCGGGACGTGCCGGTCGAGCTGCGCGGCGCGGGTCCGGCCAGCCGCCAGGTCAACAACTTCTGCTCCCCGGAGGCGTTCGAGTGCGACCGGCTGGTCGCCGTGGAGGTGCTCACCCCGGGCGGCAACTGGTCGTCCTACCCGCCACACAAGCACGAGGAGGACCGGACCCACGACGACGGCCGGGTCGAGGCGGAGCTGGAGGAGATCTACTACTTCGAGGTGGCCGGCGGCGTGCCCGGCGGCCCCGGAGGCCCGGTCGGCTACCAGCGCGTCTACGGCACCGCCCGACGGCCGATCGAGGTGCTGGCCGAGGTGCGCGCCGGGGACGTGGTGCTCGTCCCGTACGGCTACCACGGGCCGTCGATGGCCGCGCCCGGCTACCACCTCTACTACCTCAACGTGCTGGCCGGGCCGGGCCCGGCGCGGAGCATGGCCTGTGTGGACGATCCCCGGCACCACTGGGTCCGCGGCAGCTGGGCGGACCAGCCGGTCGACCCGCGGCTGCCGCTGACCGGCCCGACGACGCGGGAGGCGTGATGCCCAGACTGACGGTGGCGCAGGCGCTGGTGACGTTCCTGGCCCGGCAGTTCTCCGAACGCGACGGGGCACGGCAGCGGCTGATCCCGGCCTGCTTCGGCATCTTCGGCCACGGCAACGTCGCCGGGATCGGGGAGGCGCTGGCCGGGCCGGCCGGCGCGGAACTGCCGTACCACCTGTGCCGCACCGAGCAGGGCATGGTGCACACCGCCGCCGCGTACGCTCGGATGACCGACCGGCTCAGCACGCTGGCCTGCACCACCTCGATCGGTCCGGGCGCGACGAACCTGGTCACCGGCGCCGCCGGGGCCACCGTCAACCGGCTGCCGGTGCTGCTGCTGCCCGGCGACATCTTCGCCACCCGGGTGGCCAACCCGGTGCTGCAGGAGCTGGAGGACCCCCGCTCCTACGAGGTCAGCGTCACCGACGCGCTGCGGCCGGTCTCCCGCTACTGGGACCGGATCAACCGGCCGGAACAGTTGCCGGCGGCGCTGCTGGCCGCGATGCGGGTGCTGACCGATCCCGTGGAGACCGGCGCGGTCACCCTCGCCCTGCCTCAGGACGTGCAGGCCGAGGCGTACGACTGGCCGGCGGAGCTGTTCGCCGAGCGGGTCTGGCACGTGCCGCGTCCCCGCCCGGACTCCGCCGCGGTCGCCCGGGCCGCCCGGGCCGTCACCGCCGCACGCCGGCCGCTGGTGGTGGCCGGCGGCGGGGTCATCTACAGCGGGGCCACGGAGGCGCTGCGCCGATTCGCCGAGGAGCACGGGGTGCCGGTCGCCGAGACGCAGGCCGGCACCGGCGCCCTGCCGTACGGTCACCCGCTCGCGCTCGGCGCGGTCGGCGTCACCGGCACCACCGCCGCGAACGAGATCGCGGCGGGCGCGGACCTCGTGATCGGGGTGGGCACCCGCTACAGCGACTTCACCACCGCCTCCGGCACCCTCTTCGGCGACGACGCCCGGTTCGTCAACGTCAACATAACCGGCTTCGACGCCGCGAAGCTCTCCGGCGTGCAGGTCGTCGGGGACGCCCGGGAGAGCCTGGCGGCGCTGGACGCGGCGTGCGCGGGCTGGGGCACCGAGCCGGCGTACCGGGCGTCCGTGGCGGAGCTGACCGAGCGGTGGGCGGCCGTGGCGGACCGGGCCCGGCACGCCGATCCGGAGGCGCTGCCCACCCAGACCGCCGTGATCGGCGCGGTCAACGACGCCGCCGGGCCGCGCGACGTGGTGGTCTGCGCCGCCGGGTCCATGCCCGGCGACCTGCACCGGCTGTGGCGCAGCGCCGACCCGAAGAGCTACCACGTCGAGTACGGCTACTCCTGCATGGGCTACGAGATCCCCGGTGGGATCGGGGTCCGGCTGGCCGCGCCGGACCGCGAGGTCTTCGTGCTGGTCGGTGACGGCTCGTACCTCATGCTGCCCGGTGAGCTGGCCACCGCGGTGGCGGAAGGGGTGAAGCTGGTCGTCGTGCTGGTGGACAACCAGGGGTTCGCCTCGATCGGCCGGCTCTCGGAGAGCGTCGGCGCGCAGCGGCTCGGCACCGCCTACCGCGACCGGGCCGGCGGCCGGCTCCCGGTCGACCTGGGCGCGAACGCGGCGAGCCTCGGCGCGGACCTGATCCGGGTGACCACCACGGCGCAGCTGCGGGCCGCGCTGGCCACCGCCCGGGCGGCGGAGCGCACCACGGTCGTCCACGTCGAGACCGACCCGTTCGAGGCCGGCCCGGACGGCGGCGCCTGGTGGGACGTGCCGGTCGCCGCCGTCTCCACCACCGCGCGGACGCGGGCCGCCCGGGAAGCGTACGAGGCCGGGTCAAAGGCTCGCCGTACCCGCCTGAGCGGTGATCCCGGCGCCTGATCCGGGCCCGGCTCGCCCACTCCGGAGCGGCGACACCCGAGCGGGAGGCCCCGCCTGTGTCACGGACGCTGCGGCGTAAAAGGTTGGACGGGTGCCTGCCGGGTAACCGCCGCCATGGCCCATCGTCGTCCGGGCGACGGTCCCGTGCGCTCAGCGCTCGACGCGGTCGCCGAGCGGACCGTCCGGTCGGTGGCCGAGGCCCGCCGGCGCGGCGGCGCGGGCGGTCGGTTGCGGCTGCGCCAGCTCGAGGTGACCGTCGTGATCGCGGTGCAGGCCGGACTGGCCGCGGGGCTCGCCGCCCTGATCGCCCAGCACCTGCTCGGCCCCGGGGCGCACGTCTTCGCCCCGGCCGCCGCGGTCGGCACCATCGCCACCGCCATCGGGCAGCGGGCCCGCCGTACCTTCGAGCTGCTGGCCGGGGTCGGGATCGGCATCATGATCGGTGACGGGCTGCGGTTCCTGCTCGGCTCCGGCCCCTGGCAGACCGGGGCGGTGGTCGCGCTGGCGATCGCCAGCGCGTTGCTGGTGGCCGGCCGGGGCGGGGCCCTGGTCGGGCAGGCCGGCGGTACCGCCGTCCTGATCGCGACGCTCGCCCCGATGCAACGGGGCCTCGAGCTGCCCCGGGTCTTCGACGCGCTGGTCGGCGGCGCAGTCGGCCTGCTGGTGGTGGCGCTGCTGCTGCCGATCAACCCGCTGCGGGTGCTGGACCGGGCGGCCGCGCCACTCTTCGCCGCCGTCACCGAGCAGCTGTACGCGGTGGCCGACGCCCTGGCCCGCCGGGACGCCGACGCCGCGATCCGGGCGCTGGACCGGCTGCGGGGGCTGGACGCGGACATCGGGCGGCTGAACGAGTCGCTCAGTGGGGCGGAGGAGGTGGTGACGCTGGCGCCGGCCCGCTGGCACCGCCGGGCGCGGTTCCATCGCTACGCCCGCAACGCCGAACACCTGGAGCGCCTGATCCTCATGAGCCGGGCGTTGGCCCGCTGGAGCGCGACCGCCCTCCAGTACGGTGAACCCGTCCCGGCGCAGCTGCCCCGGGCGGTTCGTCGGCTGGGTGACGGCATCGCGGAGCTGCGCCGGGAGAGCCGGGCGGATGAGGAGCCCGAGCGGACCCGGCAGCTGGTCCGGGAATGCGCCCACCTCGCCGGCCGGGCCTGGGCGGAGGGGGTGCGGTCGTACGGGGACGCCCTCGTCACCGATCTTCGGACCGCCGCCAGCGACCTGCTGCGAGGAACGGGGTGCCATCCGGACGACGCCAACCGGATGGTGCGCCAGGCGGCGCTGGCCGGGGCGGCCGAGCTCCGTCCGCCGCTGCGCCGGGAGCTGCGCCGGCCGCGGCGGACCAGGATCACCGGCACCCGGCGGCGGGCGCGGCTGGCCCGGCGGGCCCGACGCGAGGGGCGGGCAGCCGCGTCGCACCCGCCGGCGCGCTGAATTACTGCGCGGCACCCGGGCCGCCGGGCGAACCCCGGGTGCCGTGTGCGGCGGCACCCGGGGTCGCGCCGGTCGTCGGCGCGGTCGGCCCGGTCAGCCGGCGACGCGGGCCAGCAGCGTGAACGCCCGGACCGGATCGTCGGTGAGCTGGGCGCGGTCGGCCTCGGCGATCAGCGCCGCCCAGTCCGCCGGCGCGCTTCCCCGCACGACCGCGTTCTGGGCGGCCTCGCGGGCCACCGCGAGGATCGCGTCGTTCCGTGCGGCGGAGCCCTGACCCGTGCCGAGCTGCCGGGCGAGCGGCCGCAGCACCTCCGGCGCGTTGCGCAGTGAGCCGTCGGCGTTCCAGTTGCCCGGCGCCAGCGCCGCGCGCAGCTCCGGCCGCTGGTCGGCCACGGCCGCCAGCCCGGACCGGCCGTGGTCGGTGCGCAGTCCCCAGCCGAACGGGTACAGCGGTCGGTAGTCCCGGTCGCCGACGTTGATCGGCACCTGGGCCTCGCTGCGCGGCCAGGTCACCGGGAGCCGGCCGGTGAAGGGCCGCCGGCCGAAGAGCACGTCGGCGACACCGGCGCCCTCGCTGCCGGGCAGCCACGACGCCACCAGGGCGTCGATCTTGCCGAGCTGGTCCGTCACGATCTGCGGCCGTCCGGAGACCACGAGGACGACGCACGTCTCGATCTCGGCACAGACCTTGTCGATCACGGCCTGGTCGGCGGGCTGCAGGCGCAGCGACTTCTCCTCCTGCTGGGGCGTCGAGCACCAGCCGCACTCCGGGCCGCCGACGTCGCCGTACCCCTCGGCGTACGGCGTCTCGCCGACCACCACCACGCCCACGTCGGCGCCGGCCGTGGGCGCCGAGGCGTCCGCGCTGTAGGTGACCCGGGCCTGCGGCGCCACCTGCCGGATGCCCTCCAGGATCGTGGTGCCGGGGACGAGGTCACCGGACTGGCCCTGCCAGGTGATCGTCCAGCCGCCGGCCTGGTTGCCGATGTCGTCGGCGTTGCGGCCGGCGACGTACAGGTTGGCGTCGCGGCGCAGCGGCAGCGCCCGCCCGGTGTTCTTCAGCAGCACCTGCGACTTCGCCACCGCGTCCCGGCCGATCGCCCGGTGCTTCGCGCTGCCGACCTGGTCGACGTTCGCCGCCGAGGCGTACGGCTGCTCGAAGAGCCCGAGCTCGAACTTCTTGCGCAGGATGCGCCGTACGGCGTCGTCGAGGCGGGCCGGGCCGACCCGGCCGGCGGTCACCTCGGCCAGGAGCAGCTCCTCGAACTGCGGGGCGGTGTTCGGCTCCATGAACATGTCGGTGCCGGCGTTCACGCCGACCCGGACCTTGTACGCGGTCAGGCCGTTGTTGGTCGGCTCGGCCGGGTCGGGAATCTGGTGGATGCCCTCCCAGTCGGAGATCAGGAACCCGTCGAAGCCCATCCGGCCCTTCAGGACGTCGGTGAGCAGCTCCCGGTTGGCATGCATCTTGGTCGGGTTGCCGAGGCCGTCCTCGGTCCAGTCCACGCTGGAGAAGGAGGGCATCACGCTGCCGACGTGGTGTCGCCACAGGGCGGGACCGTACGGCGAGAGGTCGGTCCGGGCGAAGTGGGCCCGGTCGGTCACCGTCACGCCCTGGTCGATCGGGTACCGCTGCTCCCACCACGGCTTGCCCTCGTTGGCGGCCGCGGTGGCCTCGTCGTAGTCGGTGTCGCCGTCGCCGGCGTAGTGCTTGGCGGTGGCCAGCACCCGGTCGGCGTCGTCGAGCTGGCCGGCGCGGCGCCCCTGCAGGCCGTCGATGACGGTCTCCATCGGGATGACCAGCGCGGGGTCCTCGCCGAAGCTCTCGTAGCTGCGCCCCCACCGCTCGTCGCGGGAGACGCACACGCACGGAGCGAAGTTCCACGGGATGCCGGTCGCGCGTACCTCGGTCGCGGTGGCGTGCCCGATCCGCTCCACCAGGGCGGGGTCGCGGGTGGCCCCGAGGCCGACGTTGTGCGGGAAGACGGTGGCCCCGTACACGTTGCCGTGCCCGTGCACTGCGTCGATGCCGTAGATCATCGGGATTTGCAGTCTGGTGCTCAGCGCCTGGGCCTGGAACTCGTTGACCATGTCGACCCAGGCGGCGGGCGTGTTGGTGGCGGGCGTCGAGCCCCCGCCGGACAGCACGGAACCGAGCCGCCACTGCGCGACCAGCGTCGGATCGGCCGCGACGGCGGCCCGCTCGGCCTGGGTCATCTGGCCGATCTTCTCCTCGACCGTCATCCGGCCGAGCAGGTCGGCGACGCGCCGGTCGACCGGCAGTCTCCGGTCGAGGTACGGCAGGCCGTGCGCGTTGACCACCAGGACCGGCTGGGCGCCGACGGTGGCGCCGGTGGTGGTGGTGGCGAGCGTCAGCGGGATGGTCTCGGCGGTCTCGGCCGTCCGGTCGCCGTGGACGGTGACGGTGATCTTCCGGGCGGCGCCGGACCGGCTGCCGGCGGCAAAGGTCAGTGCCCCGGCGACGGGGGCGTAGTCGGCGCCGGCGGTGGCGGTGCCGCTGCCCGTGGTGTAGCGGACGGTCGTCGGGGCCGCCAACGGGCGTCCGTCCGACGTGGTCACCGAGACGGTGACCGCCGCCGGGCCGCCCTCGTCGACGGTCTGGACCGACCGGTCCGCGGACACGGTGACGGTCTGGGTGCTCGCGGCCGAAGCGGACGACGCCGGCAGCAGCGATGCGGCCAGGACGACGGTTCCGACGAGTGCGACGCGGCTGCGCCAGCATGAACTCACGTGGTGCCTCCCTACGGGAGTCGGCCGCCCGCACCCTCTCGGTGCGGGACCGCCCTCGTCCCGGTAAGGAATCCTTCCCAATCCCATCAGGGCGCGTCAATATTACGGCGCAATAAAAGTGGGATGGGTGCGGGCGGCGGGGCCGGACGGGGTGACGGCGAACGGGCACGCCGGGCATTCAAGCCGGTGCGAAACCCTTGGCAGAGCCGGTGTGCGGAGCGGTATGCTCCCTCGCGATGACGACCCTTCGTGGCAGATTGGGGGTCCCGTCCGCGCAAGGTGAGTGCTGATGCACTCCCGAGCCGCGGATGCGGATTCTCGTCTTTCCCTCTGGCGGCGCGTGCGCGAGTTCGCCGTGCCGCCGTCCATGATCGAGACTGCGACCGCCCGTCGCCGCGTTGGCGACTGGGCCGGGGCGTGCGCCGCCGCGCGCGTCGACGTCGACCCGAGCCTGCGCGCGATGGCCCGCACCCACGGCCGGGAACTCGCGGCCCGGGTCCGGGCCGACCTCCGGGAGCTGGCGCCCGACCTGTTGCGCTGGCACCTGCCGAGGATCGCCCCTGACGGGCTGCTGCGCCCCGGCCTGACCATCGCGCTCGCCCGGTACGACGAGGCCGGACGCGACGGCGGCCGCGGGGTGCACCTGGTGGCCCGCACGCCACCGGCCTGGGCGGACGCCGGTCAGCGCTTCAGCCTGGCGCTCTGGGACGGTCACCGGGACGGCCGGCACCCCCATCCACACCCCGACCGTCGGTTCCGTCTCGACCTGCACCGTCACCTCTGGGACGCGCGCCGGGCCGACGAGCTGAGGACGCGGTCGGCGGCGGACCGGTTGCCTGCCGACCGCCACCCCGCACTGGACGCCGGTCCGTCGCCGGCGGCGCCGCCAGGGCTGAACTGCGCGGTGGACAGGTGGGCGGGCGAGGCCGAGATCCTGCTCCGCGCCGAGAGGCGGACCGGCGGTGCCGTCGCCGTACGACTCGGCCGCCGTCGACTCGTCCTGCAGGTGAATCCGGACGGGGGCGTCCTCCGGTCGCCGTCGGTGGTCGCCCGGCGGGCCGGGGAGCTGCCGGTGCTCCCGGACGCCGCGACCTGGGTGCTGCCGGACCTGGCACTGCTCCGCGCCGGGCTGATCGAGGTCGACCGGCTGCACCCGCTGGTGGCCCCGGCACTGGCACCCGAGCGTCGGCCGGCCGGCGCGCCGTGGGTCCCGCAGCCGGCCGGGCAGCCACGGCTCGTGCGGTGCCGGGGCGCCCAGCACCGGATCGGCCTGGTCGACGGGGTACTCGTCGCCCTGGACCACGACCCGGCCGAGATCCGCCGGGAGGAACTGCTGGCCGCGCTGACCGGCACGCCGCTCGCCTGCCTGCGGGCGATCGACGAGGCGCACCGCCACCCGGAGTGCCTCGACGACGTCCGCGCCCGGCTGGACCACGGCGACACGGCCGGCGCGCTGGCCGCCGTCGAGGCGCTGCTCGGCCCCGATGCGCTGCTGCGCACCGGCGCGCTGCGCGACGAACTGGAGACGGCCGCGTCGCGGCGGGTCACCTACGGGCTGTTCCGGGCGGGGCTGGCCGGAAGCGGGCCCGGCCCCGAGCATTCGGACCGTCGCCGTACCCGTGACCGCCGCTCCCGCCCGCGCCACGGCAGCTCGCGCTGACCGACGGGCCCGGGCCCGCCGCGCTGTCCCACCCGTCACGAACCCACAAGGTGATCACACATGCTTATGTCGACCGACATCTCCGCCGAAGCCACCCAGCTCGCGGTCGCCGCCGAGCTGCTCGCCCTGCTCGGCGACACCACCACCGAACCGCGCCCCGACACCCAGTTGGAGGCCCTGACCCTGGCCGTCGCCGCTGACCTGCCGGTGCTGCTCTGGGGCGAGCCGGGGATCGGCAAGACCGCGGCCCTGACCCAGCTCGCCGCGTCCCTGGACCTGCCGCTGACCACGGTGATCGCCAGCGTCCACGAGCCGTCCGACTTCTCCGGGCTGCCGGTCGTCGGCGACGACCCCGCCGTGCAGGGTGTGCCGATGGCCCCGCCGGACTGGGCCGTGCGCCTGGTCCGCGCCGGCCGGGGGCTGCTCTTCCTCGACGAGCTGTCCACCGCGCCGCCGGCCGTGCAGGCCGCCCTGCTCCGCCTGGTGCTCGAACGCCGCATCGGCGCCCTGCGACTGCCGCCCGGCGTACGGATCGTGGCCGCCGCGAACCCGCGCTCCTCGGCCGCGGACGGCTGGGAGCTGAGCCCGCCGCTGGCCAATCGCTTCGTCCATCTCCAGTGGACCCACGACCACGAGGTCGTCGTACGCGGCCTCGGCGGGACCTGGCCCCGGGCGGCCCTGCCCCGGCTCGACCCGCGGCGGCTGTCGGCGGCCGTCGCCTTCGCCCGCCGCGCGGTGTGCGGGCTGCTCTCGGCCCGGCCGACGCTCGTGCACCGGCTGCCCACCACCGAGGGTCGCCGGGGTGGCCCCTGGCCGTCGCCGCGGAGCTGGGAGATGACGCTGCGCCTGATCGCCTTCGCGACCGCGGCGGGCACCTCTCGTGAGGTGCTGTCGATGCTGGTCCGGGGCGCCGTCGGGGACGGCCCGGGGCTGGAGCTGCTGGCCAGCATGGACCGGATGGACCTGCCGGACCCGGAGGTGCTGCTGGCCGATCCGGCCGCTGCCGTCCTGCCCGAGCGGGGTGACCTGCGCCAGGCCGTGCTGGACGGCGTGGTGGAGGCGGTCCGCCGGCGTCCGGAGAAGTCCCGCTGGGACGCGGCGTGGGCGCTGCTGGTCCGGGCGCTCGACACGGGAGCGCCGGACCTGGTGGTCGTCCCCGCGTCGACCCTCGCCGCGCTGCGCCGCGAGGACTGGGACGTTCCGGCGTCGATCGAGCGGCTCGCCGGCGCGGTGTCGTTGTCCCGGCGGGCCGACGAGGCGGCGGCACGGGTGGCCGCCGCCGCAGGGGCCGGCCGGTGACCGCCGACCGCACCGGCATGCTGGACCTCGACAAGCTCTTCGCCGCCCGGCTGCACGCCGCCCGGGTCCGGCCCTACCTGGCGACGGCACTGTTCGCCCTGCACGTGGTGCCGTCGCGGCAGGTCCCGACGATGGCCGTGGACCCGCACTGGCGGTGCTACGTCGCACCGGCGTTCGTGGACCGGACCCCGGTCGAGGAACTCGCCGGGGTGTGGGTCCACGAGGTCTCGCACCTGCTGCGCGACCACCACGGGCGCGGCGACCGGGTGGCGCGCGAACGTGGCCTGACCGGGCCGGGGGAACGGCTGCGGATGAACATCGCCGCCGACTTCGAGATCAACGACGACGTGTTCGGTGACGGCCTGGCCCGGCCCGACGGGTCCGTCGATCCAGGGCACCTGGGACTGCCCGAGGGTGAACTGATGGAGGACTACCTGCGCCAGTTCCGGCTCGGGCCGCATACCCAGGACCTGGCCTGGTTGGACTGCGGCAGCGGGGCCGACGGGCTGGAGCGCGGGTGGGACCTGGGGCCCGATGGCGCGCACGGGCTCACCGCGCAGGAGCGGGACGCGGTGCGGTTCCGGGTGGCCGAGGGCATCACCGCCCGGCCCGGGACCACGCCGGCGGGCTGGCGACGGTGGGCGGAGAAGGCGTTCCATCCACCGCAGCCGTGGCGGGAGCTGCTGGGCGCGGCGGTCCGTTCGGCGGCCTCCGCCCCCGGGGTGGGGGAGGACTACACGTACTTGCGGCCGTCGCGGCGCTCCGCCGGCGTGCCCGGCGCCATCCTGCCGAGCCTGCGGCGCACGCCCCCTCGGGTTTGCGTGGTGATCGACACGTCGGGGTCGGTCAGTGACGCCGAACTGGGCAGCGCCCTGCTGGAGGTCGCCGCGATCTCCCGGGCCGTGGGCGGGCGGCGGGACCTGGTCAGCGTCCTGCCGTGCGACGCGGCGGCCCGGGTCGTGCATCCGCTCTGCCGCGCAGAGGACATCCCGCTGGTCGGCGGCGGGGGAACGGACCTGCGGACCGGTTTCGCCCGGGCCCTGCGCAGCCGGCCCCGACCGGACGTCGTCGTGGTGCTGACCGACGGGCAGACGCCCTGGCCGACCTCGCGGCCGCCGTGCCGGACGGTGGTGGGACTGTTTCCCCGTGCCCGGCCGGTGGACGAGGAGGATCCCGACTACGTGCCGGACTCGCCGCCGGACTGGGCGCGGGTGGTCGCCATTGGTGCCGGATGAGGTGGCCCGGACGGCCCACGGGTGTCGGCGTCCTGGATCCACTGGGGACGGCCGCCGAGCGGGGAACCGCCCTCGTCCCAGGCGCTGGCCTGATACGGGGTCCGCCCGGTCCGATGGTCGGCAGCAGGGCCGGCGGGTCCTCCGTCGAACGCCACAGGTGGCCGGTGGCGAGTCCGTGGCGACCAGGCGGACCCGCCCTCCGGCGTGACCTCGCTGTACACCGTCCGTCGTGTAGCAGGCGCATCCGCAGCACGTCGCACGCCGGCCGGGGGTCGCCAGGACCGCTGTCCCCGGGGAGGGATCGTTACGCTGCTCGCATGGCAGACGAGGGCGTGCCGACCACCCATGCCGAGGTGGTGACCTGGTCGGTGGACGACCCCATCGTGGCAGCGGTGCGGGAGGTGCTGGCGGCGCTGCCGTCCGGGTGCAGCTGGCTGCTGCCGGTGACCCAGGACGGTGAGGTCGTCGATTTCCGCGTCGCCGCCACCAGCGAACAGGGCCGCGACGTCTACGGCCGGGGAGCCGGGCGGGTGGGCGGGCTGCTCAGCGCGCTCTACCCCGGCATGGTCGGCGGCGCGCTGTGGCAGGCGTACCACCGGGTGCTGGCCAGCGGCGTGCCGGCCCGGGTGCCGGACTTCCGGTACGAGGGCAAGCAGGCCGGGGTGGTCGCCGACTCGCTGTTCGACATCAGCGTGCAGCGGGTGCTGGGCGGCCTGCTGGTGTGGTGGGAGCGGCTCGACGAGCACCAGCGCCGGATGGAGCGTACCGAGCTGCTGGGCAGCCTCGGCTGGGCGGAGTACGACCTGATCACCGGGCTCAGCGACTGGTCGCCGGGCATGTACCGGATCTTCGAGCGTGATCCTGCACTGGGCCCGCTGTCGCGGGCCGAGCAGTCCGCGGCGATCGTCCCCGACGACCACGGGCTGCGGGAGGCCGCCTGGCAGACGTTGGACAGCGGTGCGGCGTCGGACGTCACCGTGCGCTTCCGGGCGGGCTCGTCGGTGAAGTACCTGCGCATCCTCTCCGACGTCGCCCGGGACGCCGACGGCGCTCCGGTGAAGATCTACGCCGTGGTGCAGGACGTGACGGCCCGGGTGGACTCGCGTACCGCCATCGAGCGGCTCAGCGACCAGCTGCACACCCGGGAGCTGACGGCGCTGGCGGAGCACCGCCTGGCCCGGCAGTTGCAGAACCTGATCCAGCCGGTGCCCCGCGAGCCGGTCCCGTTGGCCGGCCTCGAGGTGCTGGTCGGCTACCTGCCGGCGGAGAGCGCCGTGCAGGTCGGCGGGGACTGGTACCACGCGCAGACGTTGCCCGACGGGCTGGTCGCGCTCGCCGTCGGCGACGTCGCCGGGCACGGCCTGGAGGCGGCCAGCGGGATGGCGCACCTGCGGTTCGCGCTGGTCGCCTGGCTCTCCATCGGCATCCGCGACCCCGGCGCGCTGCTCGGGCACATGAACCGGCTCTGCGGTCAGCTGAAGATCACCGCGACCGCGGTGGTCGCCCTCTACGACCCGGCGACCCGGTCGCTGTCCTGGGCGCAGGCGGGCCACCTGCCCCCGCTGCTGGCGCACGGCGGGACGACCGCCGAACTCGAGCGGCCCGCGGGACTGCTGCTGGGCGCCGACCCCGACGCGACCTACCCGGTCGTCAGCCCACGACTGCGCGGCGACGATCTGCTGCTCTTCTACACCGACGGGCTGGTGGAACGCCGGGTCGGCGACACGGTCGACCTGCTCGGCCCGGTGATGCGGACGCTGTCCGACCTCTCCCGTGACCCCGACGCACAGACCCTGCCGCGGCTGCGCGACGTGCTGCACCAGCCCAGCCCGGAGGACGACACCTGCACCCTGGCCGTGCGCGTGCTGCGCTGAGCCGTCCTCAGAGGCGGAACCGGAGCCGCACCACCGTCCCGGCCGGGGTCGGCTCGACGGCGACCTCGTCGCAGATCCGGGCGACGATTGCCAGCCCCCGACCGCGGATCGCCCCGGCGGTGGGCATCTCGCGGGCCACCGTGCGCGGTCCGCCCTGGTCGACGACGTCGCAGAGGAGCTGGCCCGACTCGGCCCACACCCGCACCAGGCCGCCCCCGTGGGTGTGCTGCAACGTGTTGGTCGCCAGTTCGCTGACCGCCAGCGCGAGCAGCTCCACCCGGCCCGCCGGCAACCCCCGGGCCAGGGCCCGGGAACAGACGAACGCGCGGACCTGCGCCAGGTCGTCGGCGTGCGCGTACGGCATCGTGGCGACGGCGAAGGACGGGGTGCCGGGACGGTCAGACATCGTCGTCCTCCACCGGCCGACGGGCCGTCACCGTGGGTCCACGCCGTCGTCGCTGGGCGGTCGCAGCAGGTCGGCGACGCCGGTGATCGCCAGGACGTTCGCGACGGGCCCGCGGGCGTTGACCACGTAGAGCCGGCCGCCGGCCGCGCGGGCCGCGTGGTGGGCGGTGACCAGGCCGTGGATGCCGGTGGAGTCGAGGAAGTCGAGCGCCCCCGCGTCGACCAGCACGACCTGGGCGCCGGCCACGGCGGTCAGCAGCGCGGCGGTGAGCTCCTCCCGGGCGGCGAGGTCGCACTCGCCCGCGAGCCGCACCACCGCCCGCCCGGGTTCGGTGGACGTCGTCGCCTCGAAGCGCGCCATAGGGCAGCTCATCCTTCCCCGCGCGGAACAGTCGGCCGGTTCGCGCACATGATGTCACCTCGCCGGCGAACGCCGCGCCCGGCGCGACAGCCCGATGTTCCGGCTCCGGGACACCGGGCGGCTGGTGAGCGGCCTCGGCCGTGGTTCCGACGCAGGTGGGGGCGGGTCCCGCGGTCAGGCGGCGGGTTCCAGCCAGGCCACCGCCCGGCGCACGGTGGTCTCGGGTACGTCGTGCCCACCGTCGAACTCGTCGTAGGTGACGTCGTAGCCGAGGGTCTGCAGGCGCGGCACGAGGGTCCGGCTGCACCGGTCGATCGGCAGCACCCGGTCGGCGGTGCCGTGCGAGACGTAGACCCGCGGCGTGCCGTGGGTGAGCAGCGGGGCGGCGAAGCCGGGGGAGAAGGCCAGGACGGCGTCGAAGACGTCGCCGTTGATCAGGCCGATCGACAGCGCGTACGACGCGCCGTCGGAGAACCCGCCGATCAGCATGCCGGCGATCGGGTAGCCGGTGACGACCTCCTGGAGCACCCGGTCGATCCGCCGTACGTCGGGGCCGTAGCCGACCCCGATCATGTCCCAGGTCGCCGCGGTGGACTGCGGCGCGACGAGCAGCAGGCGTTGGTCGTCGGCGACCGGCAGCATCAGCTCCAGGGCCTGCCGGGGTGACCCGCCGGCGCCGTGCAGCAGCAGGGCCAGCCGGTACGGGCCGCCGTCCGCCGGCGCCGGCACGTACGCCTGGGCGACCAGCTCACCGTCCGGTGCGTCGAACGACACCAGACCGGTGCGGCCCGTGGCGGTTACCGGTGGACCCGGTCGTACGCTCAGCCGGCCGTGCCGGGAGTTCTCCTCCGGCTGCTCGTGCGGTCGGGCGGTCTCCGGGGTGATCGGCATGGGTGCCTCCGCTCGGCGGGACTGTCCGGCGGGCTACCCGGTCCGGCGCGAAGCAATCCCGCCCCGGCGGGGGAAGTGGGCCGGCGTGCGTAAGGGCGCCTGAAGCGAATCGTAAGCGGGATCCGGCAATGTTCTGGGTGTCACCGGAGAGCACCACCGACAGCCAGGAGATCCCGATGCGCAAGCTCATCAACTCGACCTACATCACCCTCGACGGCGTCATCGAGAACCCCATGTGGACCATGCCGTACTTCGACGACGAGGCCGCCGCGTTCGCCGCCGGGCAGACCGACGAGGCCGACGCGCTGCTGATGGGTCGGATCACCTACGACGGCATGTCCGCCGCCTGGCCGACCCGGGACGAGAGCGACCCGAGCACCGGCGCCGCCTACTTCAACAACGTCAAGAAGTACGTCGCCTCGACCACCCTGACCGACCCCACCTGGAAGAACAGCGAGGTGCTGCAGGGCGACCTGATCGAGGAGGTGACCCGGCTCAAGGCGCAGGACGGCAAGGCCATCCTCCAGTACGGCTTCGGCTCGGTCACCACCCAGCTGATCGCGGCCGGCCTGCTGGACGAGGTGCGGTTCTGGATCCACCCGGTGCTGGAGGGCGGCGACAGCGTGACCGCACCGCTGAAGGACTTCAAGGCGTCGTTCGAGCTCATCGACACGAAGGTGCAGCGCAGCGGCGTGATCATCGCCTCGTACCGGCCGAAGGCGGCCCGCTGACGGACGCGCTCTTCAGCTGGGCCCGGGCCTCGTCCGGGCCCAGCTTGCCGCCCTCGGTGACCAGCGCGTCGAAGCGTTCCCGGCCGAGGGCGGCGACCAGCCGTACCGTCACCCGGTCGGTCTCGTCGCGCTCCGCCGGCGCGGCCGGGGCCCGGGCGGCCTCCCGCGCGGCGGCCGCGGCGCCCAGCAGGCGGGCCGCGACCTCGGGCGGGCGCACTACCGAGGCCATCCCCTCCAGCGCGTTGACGGCGTCGCGCGGTGACTCCATCGCCTGCGCGGCGTCGAACGCCTCGACGTGCAGGGCCAGAGCGGCGGCCGGGTCGCCGTTCTGCTCGGCCGCGTAGCCCAGCTCGACCAGGACCATCGGCAGGTACAGCGCGGGCTGCGTCTCGCGGCGGCCCTGCTCGGCGAGGCGCGTCAGGTGCGTGACGGCCACGTCGAGCTTGCCGTCGCGGCGGGCGGCCAGGCCGAGGCCGATCTCCGCGAAGATCAACGCGCTCGGCGCGTCCTGCTCCACCGCCAGTTGGTACGCGCGCTCGGCCAGCTCCCGGCCCTGCGCGTAGTCGCGGGTCTGCACCGCCAGCCAGGCCAGCCAGGACAGCTTGCTGCCCACCTCCGGCCAGAGCGACAGCTCCTCGGCCCAGCGCAGCCCTTCCCGGTGCAGGGCGGCGGCGCGCTCGTGCGCGCCGCGCATCTCGGCCAGGCCGCCCACCCAGTCGGTCGCCTGCAGCCGACCCCAGCGGTCGCCGACCTGCGCGAACAACGCCGCACAGCGGCTACCGGCGTGCTCCAGCGTGGCCAGGTCGCCGGTGGCGTGGGCGAGCTTGGCCCGCGAGCTGAGCACCGCCGCCTCGGTCCAGGGATCGTCGACGGTGGTGGGCAGCAGCTCCGCCGCCAGGGTCAGGTCGCTGCGATCGATGACCGCGTTCGCGACGAACCACGCGGCCCGGCCGCCGGGGTCGCCGGCCAGGGCGGCGCGCAGGTCGCCCGGCGCGATCGGTTCGCCCTGCAACAGCGCGAACCCGGCCCGCCACGGCGCGGCGCGCGCCTCCTCGGCCGGGTCGCCCCGCATCGCCAGCGCCCGCCGCGCCTCGGTGAGCCGGCCGCGCAGGAACCAGTACCAGCTCAGCGCGACCGCCAGGCGCAGCCCGCCGCCGTGGGCCAGCGCCGAGCGCAGGTTCGCCGCCTCGGCGTCGAGCCGGGCCAGCCACTCCTGCTGGTCGGCGCCGCGCAGTTCCGGGTCGGCGCGTTCGGCCAGGTCGGTGTAGTACGCCGCGTGCCGCGCCCGGACGTCGTCGGCGTCCGCCAGGCGCTCCAGGCAGAACGCGGCGACCGACTCCAGCAGCCGGTAGCGGGGGCTCGCGCCCGAGTCGTCCACCACCACCAGCGAACGGTCCACCAGCCGGGCCAGCGCGTCGAGGTCGGTCCGGCACACCTGCTCGGCCGCGTCGGGCGTGCAGCCGTCGCTGAACACCGCGAGCCGGGCCAGCACCCGGCGGTCGGCCTCGGCCAGCAGGTCCCAGCTCCAGCCGATCACCGCGGTCAGCGTGCGCTGCCGTGGCGGCATGTCCCGCTGGGTGGTGGCGAGCAGTCTGAACCGGTCGTCGAGCCGGTCCACCACGCCCTGCACGCCGAGCGCGCGTACCCGGGTCGCGGCCAGTTCGAGGGCCAGTGGCAGGCCGTCCAGCCGGCGGCAGAGCTGCGCCACCGCCGGGGCGGTCCGCTCGTCGAGGTGGAAGCCGCGGTGTTGCGCGGCGGCGCGGGCGGCGAACAGCCGGGCCGCGGCCGAGCGCCGGACCGCGTCGAGGTCCCGGTCGTGCTCGGGTACGGCCAGCGGCGGCACCTCCCAGAGCAGCTCACCGGTGAGGCCGAGCGGTTCCCGGCTGGTGGCCAGCACGGTCACGCCGGGCGCGTCCCGCAGCAGCCGGGCGACCAGCGCGGCGACCGGCTCGATGACGTGCTCGCAGTTGTCCAGCACGAGCAGCAGCTGCCGGTGCCGGAGCACCGCGGACAGCCGGTCGACGGCGGACACGCTGGCGCCGGCCGCCTCACGCAGGTCCAACGCCCCGAGCACCTCGTCAGCGACGTGCGAATCGCCGACCGGCAGCGGCGCCAGCTCCACCAGGTGGGCGCCGTCCGGGAGGACCAGCTCGCGGGCGGCCTCGGTGGCCAACCGGGTCTTGCCGACCCCGCCCGGCCCGATCAGCGTGACCAGCCGCTGCTCCGGGAGCAGGGCGCGCAGCTCGGTCAGCGCCTCGGCCCGTCCGACCAGCCCGTCGAGCCGGGCCGGCAGGCTGTTCCGGATGATCGCGGCCTTCGGTGGGGCGCTCAGGCCGGCGTCCTGTTCGAGGATCCTGCGGTGCAGGGCGACCAGCTCCGGCCCCGGGTCGAGGCCCAGCTCGTCGACGAGCCGGTCGCGCAGGTCGGCGTAGCTCTCCAGGGCCTCGGAGGTACGGCCGGCCGCGTAGAGCGCGCGCATCTGCAACGTTCGCAGACCCTCGCGCAGCGGGTGCCGGGCGACCAGCTCGGCCAGGTCGGCGGCGACCAGATCGTGCTCGCCGCGGGCCATCCGGGCGTCGGCGAGCCGCTCGTGCACCACGAGGCGCTGCTCGGCCAGGCGGGTGGCCTCGGCGCGGGCGAACTCGGCGTCGGCCACGTCGGCGTACGCGTCGCCGCGCCACAGCGCGAGGGCGGCGGTCAGCCGGTCCACGTCGGTGGCGGTGGCCAGTTCGGCGAACCGGTCGGCGTCCACCGCGCCGGTACGCAGCCGGTAACCGGGCGGCCGTGACTCGACCAGCTCGCGCGCGCCCGGCTCGGCGTCGTTGAGCGCCTTGCGCAGCTGGGACACCCGCACCTGGAGGGCGCCGGCCGGATTGGCCGGGACGTCCGCACCCCACAGGTCGTCGATCAGGCGGTCCGCCGAGACCACCTGGTTGCGGTGGGCCAGCAGGTCGGCCAGCAGCACCCGCACCTTGGTGCCGGGTACGACGACCGGCTCGCCGGCGTCGGTGCTGACGGCGAGCGGCCCGAGCACCCCGAACTGCACGGCGGCCATCCTATCGACGCGGAAGGCGATCTGAAGCCGACCGTAAGCGCCGTGGCCCACCGTCGGCACATGGACATCCACCACGAAGAACACGGCACCGGCGAGGGCCGCCCGGTCGTCCTCGTCCACGGCGCGCTCTCCGGCATCGGCACCTCGTTCGGCAGGATCCTGCCACTGCTGGCGAAGAGCCGCCGGGTGATCGCCATCGAGCTGCAGGCGCACGGTCGTACCCCGGACATCGACCGTCCGCTGACCGTGGAGAACTTCGCCGCCGACGTGGTCGAGCTGCTCGACCGCCTCGGTGTCGAGCGGGCGGACCTGTTCGGCTGGAGCATGGGCGCGGCGGTCGCGCTGCGCCTCGGCACCGACCACGCCGACCGGGTCGGGCGGCTGGTGCTCGCCTCGGTGAGCTTCGACGACGCCGGCCTGCACCCCGGACTGTTGGACGGTATCCAGGACCTGCAACCGGAACACCTGCACGGCTCGGAGTTCCACGAGGAGTACCTGCGGACCGCGCCCGACCCGGCCGGCTGGCCCAACCTGGTCACCAAGATGAAGGTCCTGGACGCGAACCTGCCGCAGTGGACGCCCGAGCAGATCCGGGCGCTGGCCGCGCCCACGATGATCGTGCTGGCCGACTCGGACATCGTCCAGCCCGAGCACGCCGTACGGATGTTCCGGCTGCTCGGCGGGGCGGTGGCCGGCGACCTGACCGGCCTGCCCGCCTGCCGCCTGGCCATCCTGCCCGGCACCACTCACACCACCATCCCGCACCGCGCCGACTGGCTGGCCCCGATGATCGACGAATTCCTGGACGAGGGGGAGCGGGCGCAGTGACCACGGTGTGGTCGCTCACAGGCGCTCGTCGGCACCGGAGGCCGCGCCGGCGGGCCGACCGACGTACCCGCTGGCCGGCAACGCTCCGACCAGCAGGTAGTTGCCTCCTCGCAACGGTCGCGGAAATTTCCACCGTGGGTAACCTGCGAGCATGAATGACGACGCCGGGTCTTTCGACCCGGGGCTCGTGAGCCCCCGGCCGACCACGGCGTCCGTGCTCATGTCCGAGGATTTCACCGCCGCCACCCTGACCGCCCTGCGGCACCGGCTGCGGGCGGCGGTCGGTGGCGCGGGACTCGTCGGCGACGAGGGCTACGACTTCGTGCTGGCCGTGCACGAACTGGCCACCAACGCGGTGCGCCACGGTGGCGGCCGTGGCCACCTTCACCTGCGGCGCCAGGACGACGTGCTGATCTGCGAGGTCAGCGACCACGGGGCGACCGGGTCAGGTCTGCCCGTGCGGCTGCCCCCCGTCGACGTCGCCGGGGGACGCGGCCTGTGGCTGGCCCATCGGCTGAGCGAGGGCCTGCTGCTCACCCGAGGGGTCGACGGCGTCACCGCCACCGTGACCGCGTGCCTGGACGCCGTCGCCGGTGCGCCCGTGGTCGACGGCGCCACCTCCGGGTCGCACCCGTCCGCCGAGGACGACCCGCGATGACGCCGCAGCGGGGCTGACGGCACCCGATCCGCGTCGGCCATCCCGGCCCCACATCGACGGCACCGGCGGCGGCCGAATCCGGACCCCGCCCGGTACCGGCCCGTCGGTGGTCGCCGTCAGGGTCGGCGGCGCGTCGGGTCGGGCCCCCAATCCCACTGTTCGCCGCGCCGGCGGCGGTCCTCCCGTACGGCGCTGCGGATCGACCGCAGCGTGGCGTCGGGGGCGAAGATGAGCGCGTACCAGCGGTCGAGCATCGCGTGCAGGTCGCTGAGCGTGGCCGTCGCCCGCTCCGTCTGCTCCCGGGCCGTCCTCAGCTGCTCGCGGGCGGCCTGCGCCTCCGCCTCCAGCTCCGCGACCCGCACGCGCATCGGTTGCACGAGGGTCAGTGCCGCGTCGGTGAGCATGTCCGCCGCCTCCGCCTTGAACTTGCCGCGTTGGGCCACGACGGCGGCGATGGCGGCCAGGCCGCTGGCGCCGCCGAGCACGCCGAGCACGGACAGGGCGACCTGCACCCACTGCGGGGCGGTGGTGGTGTCGGCCGGCGGGGTCATCGTCGGCCGCCGGTGGGACAGTTGCCGCTGTCCACGTCCATCTTGCGGATCAGCCTGCGGAGGTCGAGCAGGATCTCCGTGGCGCGCCACCACGAACCCACGGCGACCGCGGTGATGAACGACGTCGCGGCGATCGCCATCCGGCCGGACATCACCATCAGCGCGACGGAGTACATCCCGGCGAGGGTGCCCAGCAGGAGCATCGAGGCCAGTTCGATGCCGAGGGCGGTGGAGATCCGTCCCGGCCAGGTCAGGCCGAGCAGGCCGCCCAGCCCGACGACGATGAGGCCGAGTTCCCAGCCGATCCGGATCGGTCGCGGCATCGCCATCTCCACCGAGGGTGGGCGCACGTTGAGAGCGATCAGCAGGAGCCCGCACACGGGCGCGGTGACCAGGACGGCGTTCTCGAACGGTCGCCGGTTGCGCCAGATCCGCATGCTCTGCACGGCAACTCCCTGAGGTCGTTGCGGGTACCCCGTCGGGAGCGGTTGCCGGAGTCGGACGACCACGCTGCCCTGGTGGCACCCGCTGCTGTGCCGGGTGTGACGACGAGCGCCATCGGTGGTCGACACCTCTAGTCATACCACCCGTTTCTGGTCGCCCCAACTGATGGGATCCGACATAAGCGCTGGTCAGCAGGGGTGCGGGCGGCCGTGGACGGGTAGCCGCAGGAGGCTGAAGGGCGGGTCGAGCGACGACCGGATGTCCCCTCTCGACGGGTCGAGGACGGGCCTCGCCGCTGGTCAGGAACAAGACACCTTCCGAACAAATGGCAGAAAGAGCGCAAAACGCCAAGGGGCGTGGTCGCCGTGCGCCGGCGGCGGAGCGTTTGCCGACGGTGGCCGCGGGTAGCCACGCTGCCTCGCCACGGGAAGGACGTCGCATGGCCGAGCTGAAGTTCGTCGAGAAGGTCGCCGCACGGGCGGGCGTACCGCCGGAGACGGCGCGGTCCCTGACCGAGGCCACCCTCGGCACCCTCACCCAGCGGATCAGTGGTGGCCAGGCCGGGGCCCTGGCCGGCCACCTCGCCGACGAGCTGAGCCCGTTGCTGATCAAGGGCACGGAGGATCCGGAGGCGTTCGGCTACGACGAGTTCCTGCGTCGGGTGGCCGACCGCGCCGGGGTGGACCGCGGGGTCGCCGAGCGGGGCGTGCGGGCCGTCCTGCAGACCCTGCACCGGGTGGTCGGACACCGGGAATTCACGGACGCCATGGTGCAACTGCCGGCGGACCTCCGGGCGCTGGCCGAGCCCCTGCCACACGGGCCCTGACCGACGCCGGCCCCCGGTCGTACCCGGGGGGCCGGCGACGGTGGATCCCCCGCGCGCCGCCGCGCGGCCGACCGGCGCCGGCCGGGCGTGGGGGCGGGTCAGCCGACGGCCACGGCGGCCAGGTACTGCTCCGCGCGGTCCGGCGCCATGAACCAGTCGTCCAGGTCGTTGGGGTCGCAGAAGCCGTAGGCGAACCGGCGGGCGATCGCCGGACTGGTCGCGGCGGTGGCGAGGATCTGCTGCACGTGTGGGGGCAGCGGCTGGAGCATGGCGTTCGTCCAGTGGGTGACCGCCCGGCCGGTGTCGGCCCAGAACCGCTCGAACGTCCGCTCCATCCACTCCGGGTCGAAGGGCTGGTCGGCGCGCTCCAGGATCGAGCGCAGGTACGCGTCGGCGCACTTGGCGGCGGTGTTGCTGCCCTGGCCGGTGATCGGGTCGTTGGCGATCACCACGTCGGCCATGCCGAGGACGGCGCCGCCCGAGGGGAGTTCGCCGACCGGGCGGCGCACCGTGGGGGTGTACCGGCCGGACAGGGTGGCCCGCCCGTCGGTCAACTCCACCCGGGCGCACCGCTCGTGGATCCACGGCGTGTACTGCCGGGTCAGCTCCAGGGTCAGCCTGAGATGCTCGGCCGGATCCCGCCGCTCCTGCCACAGGTCCAGCGGCCCACCCGGTACCGCCTCCCAGAACAGGATGTCGCACGGTCCGGACAGGGTGAGCGCGGGAATGACGAAGAGTTCCCCGAGCCCGGGCACCGCGTTGAAGCTGACGTGCGGCTCGGGCCACAGCGGGTCCGGCGCCATGCCGTGCACGTACGCGACGGCCAACCCGCGCTGCGGCGTGGCGTACACCGACCGCTGCGGGTCACGGTCGAAGACGCCCACCAGGTCACCCTTGCCGGCCGCCACGACGGTCAGATCGTAGCGGCCGAGCCGGGTCAGCCCGTCCAGGTCGGCCGTGGTCACGCCCTGGTAGTGCACGGTGCCGCCCCGCTGCTCGAACAGCTCCAGCCAGGCGGCCATCTTCAGCCGCTGGTCGGTGCTCTGCGCGGGGTCGTCCAGCGGGCATGGGACGCGCAGGGCCCGCTCGCCGGGCGGCGCGGACAGCGACACGTGCAGCCCCTGGATCTGCGGCGTCTGCTCCGTCCAGAGATCCAGGCCGTACCGGCGTTCGGTGTGCAGGGCGGCGGCGAACATGGCCTGTGTGCTCAGCACCCAGCCACGGCGGATCTCCTCGGGCGTACGGGCCGACATGATGGTCACGTCGTAGCCCTCGGCGAGCAGGCCGAGTCCGAGCTGCAGCCCGGACTGACCGGCCCCGACGATCAGGATTCTGCGCATCTGTACCTCCAGGTGGGTGAGCTACCGGACCGCGCCGGCGGTGCTGGCCATGGTGTGTTCCACGACCGTCACCAGGGCCCGCGCGACCGACGAGGGATCCCGGACGTCGCAGGCGACCAGGGGAACGTGGGCGGACAGTCCGAGGGCCTCCCGGACGTCGTCCAGGCGGTGGGTGAGCACGCCGTCGAACAGGTTGACGCAGACCACGAACGGCAGGTCGGTGTCCTGCTCGAAATAGTTGACCGCGGGGAAGGACGCCTCCAGGCGTCGGGTGTCGGCCAGGACGAGGGCGCCCACCGCGCCGCGACACAGGTCGTCCCACATCGGCCAGAACCGAGGCTGGCCGGGCGTGCCGAACAGGTACAGCACGAGGTCCCCGCCGATCGTCAGCCGGCCGAAGTCCATCGCCACGGTGGTGGTCGTCTTGTCGATCCCCGGATCGAGCCGGTCCACGGTCTCGCTCGCCGCCGTCATCCACGCCTCGGTGTTGATCGGCGGAATCTCCGAGATGGACTGCACGCACGTCGTCTTGCCGACCCCGAAGCCGCCGGCGATGACGATCTTCGCCGAGGTCGGCAGGGGGTGCTCAGGCGAGCTGACGGAGGCCATCGCGGAGTCTCTCCAGAAGGCGGTGGTCGAACGGGGAGGCGGCGGTGTCGCCGTGGATGCACAGTCGGTCGGTCGCGGCGAGGTCGTCGACGACTACCCGGGTCACTCCCAGCGACATGCCGCAGACGGCGGACAGCTCGGCGACCGACCGCGTCGTGCGGGCGTGCTCGTAGAGCGAACGGGGCTCCGGCAGCAGGCCCGAGGCGAACACGGCGTCGTAGTACGGCACCGACACCAGGGTGTGCACCAGCAGGTGCTGCCGGGTGCGGGTGCGCCCGCCCGTGAGGACGTAGGGCCGCACCTTCCAGTACGGGGTGGGCATGGTGGAGACCTCCTTGGGCTCCGGGACGGTCAGCGGGCCGGCCGGCCGGCGGTGTGGCGGTGCAACTCGCTACGGACCTGCGGGGTGAGCGCGTGCCGGACGGCTCCGACGAACTGCGTCATCCGGTAGGCGACGACGCGGAGGTCGCAGCCGGCCGTGGCGGCCACGGCCAGGCCCGCCGACTCGCCCACCCGCATGAACAGCAGGTGCCCGTGGGGCAGCCGGACCGTCAGGTATTCCGACATCCCCAGGTCGAGCAGGGCAGCGCTGCGGTCGGCGATGCTGAGCAGCCCGGAGGTCAGGGCGGCGAGCTGGTCGCCGAGGTCGCGGGGCACCCGATCGGACGCGGCGAGCTGGAGTCCGTCGAGAGAGACGAGCACTGCGTGGGTGACGCCGGGTACGTCGTCGGCGAACTGGCGGACCAGCCAGGCGCAGTCCGGCGGGCTCTGGCCGGCGACCTGCTGGTGGCGTGCGTCGAGCGGTGCGGTCATCAGGGGTGTCCTTCGTCGAGGGTGGCTGGTCGGGCGTCGCCGACCCCGGCGGCGAAGTCAGCTGTCTCATCGGGCCAGGCAGACCCGCCGGGCGCTGGGGCCGGGGGCTGGGGTGCCGTACCCGCTGGCGGCGGGCGGTGCGCCCCGGGCGAGGGAGTCTGCCCACGTACGCTCTCGCGTACCCGGCGGGGCAGGCCGCCGGCCGGCTCCGGCGGGCGGGTGTCCGGGGCCGGGCCGTCGCCGGCCGGCGCGGCATCGAGGAGGGTGGCCAGGCGCACCGTCGGGGCGTGCCTGCTGTCGTTGGACCTGGACATCTGCGCGCTCCCGTGCGGGATTCCGGCCCAGACGGGTGGCCGGCCGCCCGCCGTTGTCGGCGCGGTGCCGGCAGGCCCCGGCCGGGCGGCGGGCGCCACCTCGCAGAGCAGGGATCCGGGAATCAGCACCGTCGCGGTGGTGCCGCCCGAGGGGCGGGCGGTGAGGTTGACCCGCAGCTGGTGAGCGCGCGACAGGTGCGCGACGACGAGCAGGCCCAGGTGGGCCGCGGGGTTGCCGGTGGCCGGTGCCGGCGCGGCGCCGGCCAGCATGGCGTTGAGCTGCGGTAGCTGGCCAGGGTCGATGCCCACGCCGGCGTCCTCGGCCCGGAGCAGCACGCTGCCGTCCTCGGTGACGTAGGCGGAGACGACCACCGACGAGGTGGGCGGCGAGAAGCGGGTCGCGTTGTCGAGCAGTTCGGTGAGCACCCGGATGACGTCGTCGGCGGCGAACTCGACGACGCCCAGGTCCACGACGTGTCCGACCCGCACCCGGGGGTAGTGCTCGATGGCCGAAGACGCGGCCCGGACCACGTCGACCAGGGTGACGGTCTGCGGGCTGGCGTCTTCGACCCGGCGGCCCAGCAGCACCTGGAGGTTCTCCGCGTGGCGGCGGATGCGGGTGTTCGCGTGGTCGATGCGGTAGAGCCGTTCGAGCCGTTCCGGGTCCTGCTCGTCGGTCTCCACGGCTTCGAGGTGGCTGCCCATCTGGTACGCGGAGGCGAGGATGCGCAGCGCGAACTGGTCGCAGATCGCCGGCCAGAGGTCCTCCGCGTGGTTCTCGGGTGGGGGTGGGCTCGCCGCGGCGGCGTCCGCGAGCGCGGGATCGAGCCACCGGGCCGCTCGCTGCCGCCACGTCATGCGTCGACGATGCGGTGCCGCCACTGTGGACATCTCGTCGTCTTTCACGAAATAGTGGACCTATCGGTAATCGGGGCTTCTGACACGGTGCAGCAGTCAACCACCGTTCCCTGACGGTGGCAACGCCGTACGGCCGATCTGAGGCTTTTCGCACCGCGCCACCACCGTGTCCGAGGCCGCGCAGGACGGGGTGGCCTGCGCGACGACGGCAGGCGTACGGGTCGACCGCGGTCGATCAGCCGGTGGTCGTGCCACCGCATGCCTGCCGTGTCGGTTCCGGGCCGGTCGCGTCGATGCCATGTCTGTACATCGCGCAAAGCGGTCAGCGCGCAACATCATTCTCCGGGTGACCACCTCGCTCGGCTGGTCAGGTGCCGTCCACCGTCCCCGCCGGCCCCGCGACGAGGCGGTGTCAGGTGCGGACGTCGGGCGGCGGAGTCACCGGTCGGTACGGGGTCACGGACCGCGCCCCGCCAGTGCGCGTGGGCCCCGCCCGGCGGCGGGCGCCACCGGGCGCACGACGTGGTGGCTGCGGAGGCTGGTCGGGTCGGCCGGGGCGGTGCGGCCGGTGTGCAGCGCCGATCCGTTGCCGTGACCGACCGACCCGGCCGGGTGGCACGACGGCGTGCCGGCCCGCGCCGGCCCGGACGGACGCTCCTATGCCGCGTCAAGTGGTTGGGGTGGGGTTTCGAGGCGTCGGTAGAGCTCTCG
>NZ_JBAKHT010000016.1:0-153687 GCF_036906755.1 Micromonospora sp. CPCC 206171
ACATCCTTCCAGCGAGGAACGCATCCTCACAGGTCAGGAGTCAACCGAACCGGGGGCAGTCCCGACGGGTTGGCCGCGGGTGATCCGCCGGGCCATCCCGGCGATGGCGGCCCAGCGGATGATGGCTTCGGAGACCTCGGGGTGGCGTTCGTAGTCACGGGCGAGTCGGCGGCAGAGGGTGAACCAGGACAGGGTCCGCTCGACCACCCACCGGCGGGAGATCACGCTGAATCCGCGCTGGTCGGCGGGCTTGCGGACGATCTCGACCGTCGTGCGCAGGATGTCGCGGGCCCAGTCGACCAGGCGGCCGGCGAAGCCCTGGTCGGCGAAGACGTGCCGGATCGGGGTAGCCATGTAGGCGCCGAGCAGGGCGGCCTTGGCGCCGTCGCGGTCCTGCCAGCTCGCGGCCAGGACGGTCACGGTGACCAACAGGCCAGCCGTGTCGGTGACGATGAACCGCTTCCGGCCGTTGATCTTCTTCCCGGCGTCGTAGCCCCGGCTGTCCCGACCGACGGTGTCGGCGCCCTTCACGCTCTGGGAGTCGATGATCCCCGCCGACGGCTCAGGGTCACGGCCCTGCTGCACCCGCGCCTTGACCCGTAGCGTGTGCAGAAGCTTCTCGGTGACGCCGGCGTCTTCCCACCGGACGAAGTACCAGTACACCGTCTGCCACGGCGGCAGATCCGCCGGCAGGTACCGCCATGGGCAGCCCGACCGGACGACATACAGGATGGCATTGACAATCTCCCGCCGCGGGTGCTTCTCCCGCCGGCCGTCAGTGTTCGGCTCCGGAAGCAGCGGCTCGATCAGCGCCCACTGGGCGTCGGTCAGGTCCGAGGGGTAACCACGACGCGCAGACACCGCGCCACCCTGCCCGTCTCCAACGCCAATGTCATGCCGCCACGCCATCCACATCGGACCTTTTCAAACACGCACTTAGCCAGCGCGCAGCCGAGTAACGCCCCGGACCTCCATGGCGCTGAGCCCTCCGATGAGATCATTACGGGGGGACTCAGCTGTGAGATTGACGGGGATCCCTGCTCGATCACGCGGCACGTCGATCTCGACATGACCACTCGCCTCGGTCAGCACCGTCTTCGAGCGGGTGCCGTTGCGGACGTTGCCCGACCCCGCGCCGGCCGGATCGTACTTCTCATAGCCCAGGTGCCCGGTCATCTCCTCGTTCAGCGCGGTCTCGAGCACCGTCTTGGTCAGCTGCTTGAGCAGCCCGTCCGGGCCGGTCAGCGACAAGCCCTGTTCCTTGGCCAGCCGGACCAGCTCGGCGGCGGCCTGCTCCTCCGCCGACGGCTCAGGCTTCTTCCTCCGTGGGGTCACATCATTGGGTGTCGCGGTCATCACGGCACCTTCCCCGCCAGGCACCAAGCCCGGCGGGTCAGGTCGGAAACACCGTTAGATCCACACTCCCCAATCAGCGGCCAAGGCGCCCTGGACTGGCTGGGCGGCCGCTCGTCTATGGCCACCCAACGGCAAACGACCTTGAGCCACACCCAGCCAGCCCCGGCGGCCCGGAACAACATCCAGACGCAGGAACCCTAAGGAACGACCTTGGCCCCGTCCGGGGGAGGCTGGTAGCCCCTGTGGTGCCCGGCAGGTGATCCGCCCCGGCCGATCTCTGAGGAGGGCCGGGGTTCGGGGTGGAACCCCGAGGTCTTCTGGTCTTGTCGTCTCCAAGCGTGGCCGGCCGGCCCGGCCGATGCCGGCCGAAGGTCGCCAGCAGCCGGGGCCGGGCCGGCGCGGCCCGCTTTGCGGGCCGCCTTGATCTGATAGAGCGGAATTCGGCAACTGTTCGCGCTGCCCCGGTGTCGTGTCACGGGACATGCTTCACAGTGGCGTCCCACCAGATGCTTGACATGATCGGCTTCGGCTTCGGCTTCGGCGCGGTGCGGCGACCGCCGCGTGTTACCAGGAGTGAACCACCGTCACTGCTTCTTCCATCGAGCGGTCAACTGCTCGTACTGTGCAACCAGCTCGTCACGGGTCGCTCCTCCGCCGTACACCGAACTCCACAGCAGGTCGCGGAAGCGCAGGTAGTCGAGGTCCTCCGGGGTCGCCTTCAGGTCATCCTCAAGCGGCCAACCTCTGCTCGCCATGTACTGCTCGCCCGAAGCCCTAACGTCGGCCATACGCACCACGCGTTCGAAGTCTCCGAACGCCGGATCGTCAGGATTGATGACGGGCAGAATCTCCGCCTCTGGTGTGAAGCCCAGACCCGCGAACAGCCCCAACACGGCGTCCTCCATTACCGGGAAGCCTTCGTCATCCCACGTGAGAAGTGCCGTGATGACCTCCGTCGAAGGCGTCCGGCCTGCTTCCACCGCCCACGTACGCAGCGCGTCTACCGCGAGGTGCGTGTCGACGGGTTCGGGCCTACCCTCCACGTGCTCGTACCCGCACGGCTCATTGGTGTTCGGCAGGTGCAGCGAGAAGCTGATGCCCGTAGCAGTTCGGCCCTCCAGCTGGGCGCAATCGCTGTTGGACACATATGCCGCCAGAGCTGGAGCCGCCGTGGCCGCCACCAGACCGTCCACCCCCGCGGACAACCGCAACCGCTCGGTGCAGAACGGCGCGACGCCCACTCGCTGCCAACCCTGGCCCAGGTCGTAAAGCCCGACCTTGTTGCCCCATGGGCCTGGCGTGGCGAAGGAAGAGCCGAACGCCTCGCGCACCCCCGGCTGCGTGGGAAGCGTGGCGGTCGTCGGCTTTGCCAACAGCAGCGTCCCGAACCAACCCATAGGCCGAACCCTACGGCGTAACGAGACCTAGCTAGAACAGCCGGATCATGATCAGGACGTCATCCACAGACGCGAGAATTATCCACAGCCACAGGAGCTGCCGCGGCGTGCCAACGTCTTGGCAGGGAAGCTGAGGTGGTCGGCGAGGACGCCGCCACGGCTGCTGGCCACGGCCACCCGCAGGTGGAGCAGCCCCGGCTGCAGTCCACCGACCACCGGTCCCCGCGACGACCAGCGCGGGGACCGGCTGCATTGCAGACAGCAACAGACGAGGCGGTCCCGCAGTAGTACCCAGCCGCCGTCGGTGCAGACAGGAAGAGCGGTCGTACCGCCAGCTGCCAGCTCGGAAACCCCGCAGCGTAGATCGGGTGGACATGCTGCTGCGCGGCGGGCCAGGTGACGTTCAAGTCGTCCCCAGCGGCGGAGGAACGGTGCTGCGGCAGGCATGCCTTACGAGATCACGCCTATCAGAAGCGGACAACGCTCATGCTGGTTACACCCAGAGGCGGTGGTGACCCGGAGAACGCGCCCAAAGCAGCAAGGTGCCGATGCCACGGCCGCGACGATAAACAGGGCTTATCCGGTTGGTGGAGCAGATCTCCTCTCCTCCGGCACTTTCCGGTCCCGGCATCGGGCCGCTCGCGATCCGATGCCGGGACGCTGGATTCAAACTTTCGCCGCTGCCGCTTCTAGCACATTCACGAAGTAGGAAGGATCGGTTGGCTTTCCTGATATCACCTGATGGAGGTAGGTCGCTACGAGGCGGTCGATGTCCAGGTTGTACTTGGGATTCGCTACCTTTCGAAAGCCCGTGATCACATGCTTTTGATAGGCAACGTCGCGCCTCCCGGCGGTAAACATCTCCCAGCGGAGACCTGGGCAACGATTGATGAGGGTCTCGCCGAGGAACAGCGCTACATCATTGACAACCGCATACCAAATATTGCGCAGTCGTTCCGGATGCTCAGGGTTCGCTTCGACCTCGCTCCGCAACCATTCAGCGAGACGTTGTACCGAGTCATCGTCACCGCTGAGGGGAAGACCGTTTGCCTTAAGCAGCGCACGCAGCATGTCAATTCGTTCCGACTTGGCTGACATTAACTGATTGAACGACTCGCGTGCCTCAGCTCGGGACAGCTCTGCCAGCGGCCCGTAGTACGGGGGCTCGTAGGGGTTGTAGTCATCCCAGTTTACGCTCACCTGATCACCACACCAATCCCTGCCCTTTCCAGTGCTCGCCGAAGTGGTCCGGTGGGCCCCCCAAGACCTGTGGCGTCGCTCTCCGTAAAGTGCCATTCTACCGATGTCACACCACTGTTTGGGTCATTCATCAGCTCAATGTCCCTTTGAATCTGCCGCCTCGTCTCCTTTGTGAGCGACGTGCGGCCGAGCTTCGACTCGATCGCCAATCCACCTGGCGTCAGGACGTCGAGTCTACGGGATCCCCCTGTGGCCTGAAGAGTGACCTCTCGCCGGGCACCAGGGTATTGGCTGGCAATGGCATCGGCCGCCGCATCACCGGCCGCCTTGTTCCGCGCAATGTTGCTGCCACCGTCACCGTCGGGGCCCCTGCGAGAAAGGGCTGCCGCACCTCTTAGAGCCACTCCGGCTATAGCGCCGACGCCAGCCGTATTAGCGGCAAGACCAGCGCCGATCGCGACATCCACCGTGGCCTGGCTTGCCCCGTATCCGCAGTCGTAGTAGTTGCCGGTAGAGCAGTCCATGATGGCTTGACAGATTCCAGTCAGAGCACAACCGCCGCCGACCCCATAGTTCCCACCGGACATAGTGGTCCAGTAATTCGCCTCGTCTGCCGTGGCTTTCAACGTGCCAACGGGATCGGTAACTAGTTGCTTGACCCCATCTACCTTGTCTGTGGAGTAGTTCCCCAGTCCGTCTTGCCACCCGGCCCAGGCATCTTCCACAGCCTCCCAGAAGTCATGCCCATCGATTTCCACGCCGGTGATGGGGTTGCCACCTGCAAAGGCGTACCGGTTGCCGTTCCAAGGGTTGAGCCCGAGGTGCATGTCGGCGAGTGCGCCGTTGTAGCTGTCACGGGTAAGGAAGCGGTTTAGGCCGGGGCTGTAGTCCCGGAAGCCCATGTCGTACGACTCGGAGTTCTGGTCCCACCGCTTGGCGTTGAATCGGTAGGCGTTGTACGGCTCTTTGGTGGGGTCCGCGGCGTCGGGCTTGTCGATCCCGGTGCTCTGGGCCTCGTCATTCTTGCCGTACGCCGTGTAGCCGTAGGTGGCCTTAGTCTCGCCCGTGTCGTCCGTCAGTTGCTCGACGTCAGTGTGAGGGTTGTAGCCGTAGTAGGCGTCTTCCTCGGTGCCGTCGTCCTTATGCGTGACCTGCGAGAGCCGCTTGCCCCAGGGCGTGTACTGGTACGACTTGGTCACCTTGCCGGCTACCTCCTCATCCAGCACCTCAGAGGAGAGTCCCAGGTAGTTGAACGTGGTGGTCTTCTCCTTCGTGCCACCGGCATCCGTGGTCTTGGTGGTCGTTCGGTCCAGCGGGTCGAAGGTGTACTTGGTAACCGACGTGGTGGTTCCGTTCTTCTTCCGGTTTTCGGTGATGTGGTCGAAGCCGTCGTAGACGTTGCGCTCCATCACGGTGCCGGCGGAGGTGACGGTGTCCAGCCGCCCGAACGGGTCGTAGTTGTACGAGGCGGTCGCCCCGCCGGCCGTCGCCGTGAGCAGCCGGTTGCGGTCGTAGTTGAACGTCGTCCTGACGTCCTTGACGGTCTGGTCGATGACGTTGTTGTTGGCGTCGTGGACGTAGATCTCCGTGTCCGCGCCGTCACCCGTCTTGACCAGCCTCGTGAGGCGGTCGCGGGGGTCGTAGGTGTAGTCGCTGGTGGTGTTGAGGTACGTCGAGTGGTTGTCGGCGTTCATCTTCTTCGCCACGTCACGGCTGCGGTTGCCGTTGAGGTCGTAGGTGTAGGTGTGCTCCGACACCACAGTCCCGTTGGGCTTCTTTTCCACCTGCGTGTTCAGCAGGCCGTCGAGGTAGTACGTGTGCTCGACGGCGTTGCCGTTGCCCTTGGTCTCCTTCAGCTTTTCGCCCCGGTCGGTGTACGTGAAGGTGGTGACCTTCGCGTCGGTGTCGGTGGGCGACTTACCGTTGGTGACCTTCGAGGCGAAGTCCCGCTCGTCGTACTCGTAGGCCGAGTACTGCTTGTCGTGCTTGGTGGTCAGCGGAGCGCTGTTCTCGTTGTAGGTGAACGAGGTGGTGTTCTTGACCGTCCCGGACTTGCTCTCGGTGACCGTCTTCACCTGGTTGAGGTCGGTGTAGGTGATCTTGTAAGTGTCGACCCGAGTGTCCGGCGACGGGTCCGTGCTGGTCTCGAGGTTGCCGTTGGGGTTGTCCGTGATGGTCTCGAGGTTGCCGTTGGGGTCGTACCGGTAGGTGTAGTGCTGCTTCTCGTTGTCGACGTCGGTGGAGTTGTCCCGGACCAGCTTGACCGCGTCGGCCACGACCGTGCCGGTGGCCTGGTCCGACAGGGACACCTTGTGGTTGTTGCCCTCGGTGAAGTTGTACGAGCCGAGGCTGACCCAGCTACCGGCACCCGCGGTCTGGTTGACCGTCTTCGGCGTGTTGCCGCCGCCGTGGCTCACCGTGTACTTGGCGTCGGTTGCCGCGCCGGTGACCGTTGGGTAGCGGGCGAAGACCTCGTACGTGCCGGACTGCGGCACGTTCAACTGCCAGGTGAAGGTGTTCGCGCCGGTCCCTGCGGCCCGGGTTGCGTAGTTGGTGCCGTACTTGTTGCCGGCCGTGGTGGCCGGGGTCCAGGTGCCGGTGGCGGTGGTGTTGTTGAAGTCGGAGTTGTCGACCAGCACCACCTGCTTGCCGACCGGCACGCCGTTGTCCGCGCGGGACTCCAGCTTGCCGTCGGGGTAGTAGGTCCAGGTCATCGTCCGGTTCGCCGACGAGTTCGACGGGTTCTCCCCGGCCGGCGTCAGCGTCCGCGTGGTCTGGGCGCCCAGCTCGTTGTACTCGTAGGCGGTGACGATGTCCCACGGGTCGCTGCTGGTCTTCGTCCAACCGTTGTCAAAGTACGTGTACGTGGTGTCGTTGCGGGTCGACTCCCCCGCGGACGGCGGCGCCGAGAGGATTTTGAGCCGCCCCACCTCGTCGTACTCGTAGGTGGTGATGTCCGCCGCGGTGTAGCGGGCATCGGCCGTGTCGTACGCGGTGTGGATCTCCTTGACCCGGTTCAGCTTGTCGTAGACCTTGACCGTGGTGAAGTCCTCCGGGTCGTCCGTAACCGTGCCTCGCGGGCTAGTCACCTTGGTCTGGTTGCCGACCTCGTCGTAGTCGTACTCGGTGATGCGGTAGGTGATGGTGCCGTTGTCATTCTTGTGCGGCACCTTGGCCTGCTTCGGCTTACCTCGTGGGTCGGGGATGACCTCTGTGGTGTTGCCCAGCTGGTCGGTCGCGGTCCTCACCACACCGTCACGGTCGTACGTGGCGCTGGTGAACTTGCCCAGCGCGTCCGTGACCTTGGTGACCCGGTGCGCCTTGTCGTACCCGTACCGCCTGGTGTAGTCGAGGGTGTCCGTGGTCACGTTCTTGCGCGGGTCGACGACCTTAGAGACGTTGCCGACGTTGTCGTACTCGTAGGTGATCTTGTGGCGCATGGCGTTGGTGACGCTGGTGAGCTGGTAGATCTCGTCGTATTCGTTGGTGGTGGTGTAGTCGCCGTCCACCTCCGGCGTCAGGTTGCCCTTCGGCTCAGTGGTGGTCGTCAGATTGCCGACCTTGTCGTAGGTGAAGGACGTCTTCCGCTGCGGGTCACCCGCCTCGTCGACCGGGGCCAGCGTGTACTCGATCTGGTCGGCCTCGTCGTACGACGCCTTCATCACAGCACCGTTCGGCGCGTACGACTCGTAGACGTTGTCGTTCTCGTCGTACAACGGAGCTGGCGTGCTGATCCACTCGTTGGCGGCCTGGTTCTTGGCCACGCTGCTCACCAGCGGCCGACCGAAGGTGTCGTACGTTTGGGTGGTGTCGTGGTCCAGCGCGTCGGTGACCTTCAGAACATTGCCGCGCTCGTCGTAGACGAACTCGGTGGCCCGGGTCTCCGCGTCCCTGATGGTCTGCGGGTAACCGCTCGGGTCGAAGCGGCTGTTGGCCGTGACGTTGTCGTTGGCGTCCTTGACCGTCTCGAGCTGACCCCAGGCGTCGTAGGTGTACCACGTCTTGTAGTCATCCGGGTCTGACGTCGTGTTGCCCTTCGGGTCGACGACCCAGGACAGGTCACCGTCAGTCTCGTAGCCGAAGGTCCACTTCCGCCGCTCCGGGCTGAGCTTCTCAACCAGATCGGCGACGTAGCCGTTGAGCTGGCTCTGGTACTTAAGCTCCGTCCCCGGCGTGCCGTTGGCGACCGCCTCGGCGTCCTTGATCTCGGTGGGGTAGCCGGTTTTGGCGTCGTACTGCCAGGTCGAGACCGCGTTGTTGGCTTCCTCGAGGCGCTCGACGTTGTGGTCACCGTCCCACTGCAGCTTGGTTTTCTGGAGCTTGGCGTTGGTCGTCTCCTTCGGCCGGCCGAGGGCGTCCATCAGGTAGATGGTCTTGTGCTGCTCCGCGTCAGTGACCGTGGTCTCGATGTTGTCCGTGGCATCGGGATCCCGGTACGCGAATTGGGTCAGGTTGAGCGTCCGGTCCTTGTACCACTTGGTCTTCCAGTGCCACTTCGGGTCGTCGCCGGTCTGCGGGTAGTTGTACTCCAGCTCGGTGGCGTTGTTCCGTGGGTCGGTGACCTTGACCAGCTTGACGTTCTTGTTGCCCTGTGTGGCGTCGTAGTCGAACTGGAACTTCTTCGGCGTGCCCATGGTGCCGCTGGAGCCCTCGCCGTCGACCATCTCGCCGAGCAGGCCCTTGTCGGTGTAGAAGAAGGTGATCTTCCGCCCGGAGATGTCAGTGATCTGTGAGACGTGGTCGATGATCTTCGGGTTGGTCAGGTTGGTCGCGGACTTCCGGTTCCAGTCCGTGTCGTCGATGTAGTCGTAGTCCTGGCCCTTGGCGTAGTAGTCCAGGGTCAACGTGGTGCGACCGGCCGGGTCGGTGATGTACCGGAGGAACTTGGTCGGCTTGTTGTTCGACCTCCGCTCCTCGTAGGTGAACACCATCTCGTTCTCATTGTTGTCGACCACGCTGGTGAGGAAGCCCTCGCAGTCGTAGTAGAACCGGGTGCGGTCCGGCTTGGTCAGCAGCCAGGCCCGGCGCTCCTGAGTGTTGGGCTTGCAGTCCAGGCTGGTGACCTTCTGCAGGTAGAGGTGGACACCCTTCGGGCTGATCCACTCGCCCGTCTGGTCGTTGCGGGTGAACCGGTGGGCGGTGCCGTCACCGTCGGTCAGCGTGACCTTGGTCGGGTTCGGATTCGGGTGGAAATCGAGGGGGGTGCCCAGGCGCATCATCGATGACGCCTGCAGCGACCAGCCGAGACCGGCCACCGAGTCGGAGGTGTCCAGCGAGTTGTAGGACATTCGGACGAAGGTTGACAGGCCCCGGGAGGGGTTGTTGAACGCGTTGTACGACCAGACGGTGTTGCCGGCGAACAGGTTGTTCATCAACGTGCCGCCGGCGCCGGTGTTCTTGCCCGCGTAGGAGTAGAACTTCTCCAGGCCGAGCTGGTCGGAGGTGGGCTCCTCCACCGCGATGTCCTGCGGCAGCGGCGCGATCCCGGTCAGCTTGGTGCCGTCGGTCTTCTTCAGTTCCCAGTTGAGGGTGTAGTTGTTGCGCCGGTTGCCGTCGGCGCTCGTCGCCGGGGCCTTGACCTGCGCGGTGACGTCCACGCTGCTGACGCCGGCGTCGCCGATCGGCACCACGTCGACGGGCAGCGCCGTCTGCAGCGAGGTGCCGGCCGTCGGGACCGCGTCGCCGTTGGGCAGGGCCCAGCTGTACGTCAGCGCCCACTCGCTCTTGAGCCACTTGGTGGCCGTCGGGTTGGAGAGGGTGACAGGGATGCTGTAGGTGCCGTTGGAGGTCATCACCGACGGGGTGGTCGGCGCGTAGTAGGTCTGGACCGCGTCGGGCTGGGTGTAGACGACCTGTAGCTGCGGGCGTAGCGCCTCGGTGCCCTCGCTGGAGGTGAAGAGGCTGTGGCCCTTGAGCCGGCCTGGCTCGTCGGTGTACTTGATCAGGAAGCCGTTGTTGGTGGTCGGGTTGGTGATCCAGTTCTGGGCGGCGTCCTTGACCGCCCAGCGCCGCCACTGCGGCGCGTCGTCCACCCCGAAGTTGGCCAGCGAGCTGGCGGGCGTGGCGGAGTAGTCACCGCCGGCGGTGGTCCAGTTGGTGGTACTGGTGGCCTTCACCCAGGTCGCGGCCGTCGGGTCGAACGCCTTGTTGAGGGTGTGCACGGAGTAGGTGGACTGCTGCGAGGTGCCGATGACGGTGCTGAAGCCCCACAGGCTCAGGGAACCGGACAGCACCTTCGCGTTCGCCGGGATGGACGACGTGTCGAAGCGCAGCAGCGACCTGGCGGAGTTGTAATCGACGGAGTTGTTGCCCGCCATCAGCTGCGTCTTGCCATTCAAGGTGTTGAGGTTGGTGGTCTGCTTGTCGGGGTGGGACGAGAGGGTCACGTCGGCGGCGGCTTGGAGGGTCTGCACCACCTGCCCGGATTTCGGCAGCTTGGCCGTCACCGCGGTGGACGGGACGACAGCTCCACCAGTGGTCTTGACCGCCACCTGGTAGTAGTAGGTCTGCCCGTACGGGTCGGTGGAGCTGGCCGCGGTGGGCGTGGCGGTGGTGTCGGTGAACGACGTGACCGCCTTACTCACCGGGGCGACCAGGGTGGCCGCGGTCGGGGTGAAGTTCGGGGTGGTCGAGCGGTGCACCTGGTACTCGGCGATGTCCGCGCCGCCGTACGCCGACCAGCGCAGCGCGGCGCCCGTCGGGTAGAGGGTACGCGGGGTGTCGACGACCACGCCGGGGTTGCCGTAGTTGATGACCAGCTTCGGGGCGTTCTCGGTCTCACCGCCGTAGGCGTTCTCCGCCGCCTGGTAGCGGGGACCACCGTGGCCGAGCCGGGCCTCGTCGACCGCCTTGACCATGAAGCCGTTGTTGCCGCCCGAGTTGACCCACTTCTGCACCAGGTTGGTCGCCGCGAAGGTGTGCCAGACATTGGCTTCCTTGGCCCGCATCAGGCCGCCGGACTTGGTCAGCCGCACCGCGTCGGCGATCACCGGGGTGGTGCTGTTGGTGTTGGCGTCGCTGAGCATGACCCGGCCGGTGGTGCCGGCCTTGAACGGGTACTGGCCGAGGCTGGCCCAGTCGGCGTTGGCCGGCAGCTTCTGGTTGACCGGATTGGGGGTGGCGACGCCAGCGTCGTGGGTGACGGTGTACTGCGCCTTGTCGGTCCGGTCATTGGCCGGAAGGTAGTGGGCCTCCACCGTGTACGTGCCGTCCTCCGGCACCGTCGGCACCCACGTGTAGGTGTCCCCGGCGATGTCGTCCCTGTTGTACAGGTAGGTCAGCTTGACGGCTTGCTTGCTCAGGGTGGCGTTGTCCGAGACCGGCCAGGCGCCCTTCGCCGCGACCTTGCCGGTGTCGGTGTCGTCGACCATCTCCACGGTCGCCGCGCCGGAGCCCATGGCGTCCTTGACCTGGGTCCAGTTGACCGTGGACTCGTCCCACGCCGTGGTGACCTCGCGGACCTCGAGCGGCACGTCGTACGCGTCCGTGGTGTGGGTGGTGTCGTAGTACATCTGCAGCGAGGCGGAATCGATCGTCGTGTTCGCCGGGATCGAGTTCAGGTCGAACTTGACCAGGCCGCGCGCCGCCCCGAAGTTGGTGGTGCCGACCGACAGGTGCCAGCCGGTGCCGTAGTTGGAGCTCGGGCCATCGGATACCACCATCGCGTCCTGCGCCCCGGCTTGGTTGTCCGGCTGGACCTTGATGGTTGGGTCGACAGTTACCGGGTACACCCGGTTCGGATCGGCCAGCCAACCCTTGTCGGCCGCCACGTCGATCGCCCACCGGCCGCCGTCGGCCCGCAGGGTCTGCGTCACCTTCGTGCTGTAGGCGAAGCCGTACGGCGAGGACTTGTCGGCCTTGGCGTCGTACATGAACGGCGCCGGCATCGCCAGCAGCAGCCGGTTGTCCGACGGCGACCGGAACTCGATCGAACCGTCCTTGCCCTGCGCGACCTTCAGCTTGCCGGCGTCGAGGGTGAACGTCAGCGCCGCGGCGGCGGACGGGGCGCGCAGCACCAGCCGCTCCTTGAGCGAGGTGGCGGTCACGTCGTACGCCAGGTCCATGCCGTCGGCGATGCCGGGGTAGGTGACGGTGTGGCCGTTCAGTACCGGCTTGAGCGCGCGCGGCGCGCCGGCCAGGCCGAGGGTGACCTGCTGGCCGTCGAGCTCGAACCGGGTCAGCGCGGTGGTTGAATCACCGAAGCGGCTGGTGAAGGTGTTGGTGGTGTTCGCCGCCGCGAACCCGCCGGCCTTCGAGGGCGAGACCGTCGTGTCGATCGGCTTCCAGGTGCCCTTGGCGTCCTGGTAGAACTGCGGCGTCGCCGAGACCTCCGCCTGCAGGCGGCCGTCCGACATCTTGTACACCCGGGTGGTCGCCGACCGGCGACCGGTCAGCTCCTTCACCCGCTTGGCAGGCTTCTTCCGCACGCCGGCCGGGAGCTTCTGCTCCACGTACAGGCCGGCGCGGACCGCCTCCGCCGGGGCTTTCGCGGCCCCGCCGCCGACCAGGCCGCGGGCGGCCTTGCCGAGCCGGGTCAGGGTGTCGTCGTCACCGGCCGAGGCGCTGGCCGCCGGGTCCGGTTGGTACTGGCGGAGCGTTTCCATTCCGCCGAGCGTGGCCACCAGGGCCAGCACCAGGGCCACGATCAGTGGCCCTCGTAGTCTCTGTCTCATCCGTCACCCTCCGAGCCAAGGCGGACACGTAGAGTGGGAGACTATGACCACGACCTATATAGATCGGAATATTCCTTCATACCTTCGTGGCGACACAAAAGATATCGACTCAGGTACCTGCCACGAGTTTCAGCCATGCTAGGTTCGCCGAATGATTTCTTCACGGGGCAGGGCCCGCCTCCGCCGCATGAGCTGGGCCTTTGCAGCACTAGGACTGTCCACCGTGCTGGCTGCGCCGGGCGTGGCACACGCCATCGCCAACGGCACTCCCGTCGCCGACGGTGAATACCAGTTCTCCACCAAGCTCACCATGACCAACATCCCGCGCGCCGACGGCACCGTCTACGACAGTGCCTGCTCCGGCGCCCTCGTCGCCCCGCAGTGGATCATCACCGCCGGCCACTGCTTCCACGACACCTCCGGCAACCGGGTCAGCGGACCCGTGCCGTACTCGACGACCGCGACCGTCGGCCGCACGGACATGACCGCCACCACCGGCTACGTCGTTGACGTCACCGAGGTGCGGCAGGCCTCCCGACACGACGTGGCGCTGGCCAAACTCGCCACACCGATCACGGACATCGCGCCACTCCCAGTCAGTTCCAGTTCGCCGCAGACCGGCGCAGTCCTGCGGATGACCGGCTGGGGCGCCACCAGCTCCGTCAACCCCACGCCAGCCACCCACCTCCAGACCGGCCAGTTCAAGATCACCCGGGTCGCCGGAACGTCGGTCATGGTGGTCGGCTACGCCCCGGCACCCGACACCAGCGCCTGCCTCTGGGACTCCGGTGCCCCGTACTTCACGGAAAACGCGGACGGAACTCAGACACTCGTCTCGGTGGAATCCGACGGGCCGTCCTGCCCGCACTCCCGCGAGGAGACGACGTCACGGGTAGACCGCATCGCCGACTGGATCCAGCAAACCGCGGGAGCCACTGTGGTTGCAGCAGGAGGCAGGGGCAGCCACGGTCGATGAGCCAGCGCTCACAGGGATGACATGCGGGTAGTCCTCGCGCAAAACACCCGCGCCCACTGTCAGCGCTCCAACCACAAGACGAAACGTGCGGCGGTGTCCGAGGTCCCGGCCCGGGCACCGCCGCCGTGGTCTCTCCTGGTCCTTTCCCTCAGAGCGGCGGGCCCCAGGCGAATGAACAGGCCGAGAACCACATGGAAATCCGCCGACGAAATCAGCAATGAAGACTTGGCGAGGGATATGGCCGACGTATTGCCACTCCAACAAGTAGGACAGCTTCCGAAGACGGGCCGCCATGAGGCGCCGAAATGCAGGGCGACCCGGAGGCTACCGGTCCCTCAGACGCCGGCGCCTGCCCGGTGGCAAGCCGCACCGCCCGGGCCGCCCACGGCGGCCGACGAAAACGCACGCTGCGGCCCGCTTCAGGTCCTGCTGGCCGGGCCGAGGTGCCTGCTGGAAAATGGGCCAGGATATAGGTGTCGTAGGACGTTTCACGCCGATTCTGGCCGCAACCTGAAAGGGTCGTTGTTCCTGTGCAGAAGGGACACCGGCCCAGAAGGCGCCGCGGCCAGTTCAGCGGCGTAGTCCCTGACCAGCGCCGGCAGCCGGTAGCGGCCGGCCCCGTCGCGATGTACCAGATGCGCGTCGATCAGATCGTCGACGGCTCGCCGCACTTGCACAGTGGAGACGCCGAGCTGACGGGCAAGCGCGTCCACCAATGCCGGGGTATCGGGAGACTCCGCCAGCCGCTTGAAAAGCTGATTGGCCACCTCGCTGTCGCCGCAGATCGCCGCGACGCCCTTCGCCAAGCTCGCCCGTACCGACAGGTCCTCGCATGCCAGCAGGTCGAGCCGGTCTCGACCGTCGCCGAGTTGGTCAACCAGTGCTGCGACGGGCATCTGGGGCCACCGCGCCAACCGCGAGCCAGCGATCCGCAGTGCCAGCACCGAACCGGCGCAGAGCCGCACGAGGTCTTTTGTGGCGTGGGGATCCGCCGCCAGTCGCTCACCTCCGGCGAGAGTGGCCAGCAGGCCACGGGCCCCGGCGGCAGTCAGCGGTGCGAGCCCCACCCTTCGCACGCCATCCAGGCCGCCCAGTTGGCGCTGGCCGACGACGATGAGCGCTGGGCCAGGGCCGGCGGGCAGCAGCGGCCGCACCTGGGCTGACCGGGTAACCCCGTCCATGACGAGGAGCAACCGGCGGCCGGCGACGAGCGAGCGCCACCAGCCCACGCGCTCGTCCGTTCCGTCCGGCACGTCCGATGGCGCGACCCCCAACGCGCGCAGGGCTCGTGCCAACACCTCCTCCGACGTCGCCCCGACCCGGTACCCGAGGTCAATGAAGACCTGTCCGTCGGGGAAATCGCGGCCCACCATGTGGGCGGCGCGTACGGCCGTCGCCGTCTTGCCGCTGCCGGGAGGGCCGGTTATGACCGCGGCGGCAGGGGTCGCCACGGTCACGGTCTCGACAACCGCCGCGGTTTCCTCAGTACGTACGACGAAGGCGGCCAGATCTGGCGGCAGCTCGCGGGGCACAGCCCAGGCAATGGTCCCGGATGGCCGCGGCGGCGCCGCCACCGCCATCGTGACCTCGGTTCTCGGCAGGGTGCGGGAAAGTTGGGGTGCCCGCTCGAGCATCTGCCGGTGCAGATCGGCAAGCTCCCCACCAGGCTCCACACCGAGCTGCTCGCTGAGGGCGGCGCGTGCATCCTGGTAGGCGGCGAGAGCGGCTGGTAGATCCCCACAGCGGTACAGGGCGAGCATCAGGTGCTCCCACGCCCGTTCCCGCAACGGGTGGGCGGCCAGATGCTGCCGCAATCCCGCCAGTACGTCGCTGTGTCGCCCTGCGGCCAACCGCGCCTCGGTCAGCTCTTCGAACACCTGGAGCCGTTGCTCGTCCAAGCTGGCCCAGCGGTTGTCGAGGGCGGTACCGCGGGGAATACCACCACCGGCGGGGCCCCGCCAGTACGCCAGCGCATCGGTAAGCGCGGGAATGGCGCTGGCTGCCTCCTGCGTCGCCAGCAGCCTGCGGCCCTCTCCCGCCAATCGCTGAAACTCGCTGGCGTCCAACTCGTGAGGTGCCATCCGCAGCTCATAAGCGTTGAGCCGGGCGATCAGGCGGTCACCCAGTGTGCGACGGAGCTCAGCGGCGTGGGAACGGAGGTTCGCCACTGCGGATGCCGGTGGTGAATCAGACCAGGCCATCTCTGCCAGCCGCTGCAGAGAGACCGGCCGATTCGGCTCCAGCGCGAGCCCGGCGAGCACGGCCCTTCGCTTGCCTGAGCCGGGCGTGACGACCTGGCCATCGACGAACAGCTCCACTGCGCCCAGCAGTCGAATCTCCAGTTGCATCTCGCCGCTCCCCCGTTGGACCTCGAGCGCGCTCAGGCTAAGTGGGTCCTTGGGCTACAACAAGGCATGCCGCCCAAACCGGCGCATGTGATAATCATCTATGTGACTGAGCGGCGTGTCGACGTAACAGAGGTACAGCCAAGAGCGCTCTCTCCTGGTGGTAGCGTCGGGTCAGCCTGATCGGCGTCGATGGTCCGGGTCCTCGGTCAGTCACCACACCTACCGGAACAACACCGGCTTCGCCTTCCGGCCGACACACGACTACTGACCGCATCGGTAGCTCCACCCGCACTCCCGGATGGGCGACCGACCGATCAGAGTCCGCGCTGATGCGAGCGGTAGAAGGCGGCGGTGATGCCTGAATCGCACGTCACGCAGGCATCACCAATCGACCAGCACCGTTTTAGGAAACCGATGCTCTATTCCCTGAGCTACGAGGGCGCGAGGGCCTAGTCTAGCGACCTGGGGGTTCACCTGGGGTGGCAGGGAGTGGCCTACGTTCACCCACGTCACCCGGCCCCCTGTTCTCCCAGCCCAGGACCACAACCGGAGCACACGAACCCGGGGTTGCCACGGGCGTTCCGCCACGGTGACCCGCGCTGGCACCGGTTGACCCGGGGTGGCATCCGCTGGAGAGCACACACCGCGCACATCATCGAAGATCAACGACGTTCCGTCCCGCCTACCTATCGTATGCGCCGCCACCGGAGAACCACGGAGCACTCACTCCGGAATCGCTCGGACCCACCGTGGTGCCGACTATGAACGTCCCCCACCAAGCGTCCGCTCACTGCCGATGAGCGGACTGCGGCGTGTGCTCGCTCATCTGGATATGGGCTCCGCGCCGCGCCGTGATGCGCTGGCACCCCTCAAACCGGCATTTGTCAGCTCTGGCGGACACCCCTCGGCCTGACAGAGGTCTGACAGCACCACCGTGCCGGCCCCGCCGCAGGCGGGGCGATGCGATCAGACCGGCGCCCCAGGGTCGTCGTGGCCGTTCATCGTGGCGGAGGGTGACGGGCACCCCCGCCCGACGCAACGACGGGCGTCGATGACATTGGTGCGTGAACCGCACCGTCAGACGGGCGCGGCGTCGCGCCAGGGCCCGCGTGTCAGGTCTGGCGCGGTCAGGCAACGTCGTCTATGACAGCGCCGCGACGTCGTGTCATTCGGCGGTGCCGCTGTCAGATCGCGGTTCGGCGCCGGGTTGCCGCCGTGACAGACACCAGTGCCGCCGTCAGGTTGGCGACGTCTGACAACGGCAGGCTTGTCAGACACCGCCCTAGCGTCACGGCGGGGTTGTCATACATAGTGCCCGGCCGGCACGCGGAGGCCTTCAGTGCCAAGAATTCCTGGGAGTCGGTGCCAACTACCGCCGGCAGGGCCTGCTCCTCGATCCCGTTTATCCACCCCCGGCCGCTGAGCGACCTCACTCCAGGCTTTGGCGGTACAGCCATCCGTACAGACAAGCCGGCCGACTGGCCCGGTCATAGGCAGACGCGAGACGACAAGGGTGAGCAGGTCAACGCCAGCCACCGACGCCCGCCGACAGCATCGGCCCACCGGGACTGACCGCCGCCCGATCCAGTCCGGAACGCCGCCCGGCGGGACCCTGGCCTGCTGCTGGTGACCGCAGGGGCGAGCGGTCACAGGCGTTGAATGGCATGATGCGCCTAAATCATACTAGAGATCATCAATCTGAGAGGGTGGCCATGCAGGGTGGAACCAGGCTTGGAACGGGGCGGCTGACCCGGATTGTCGCAGCTGCGATGACTGGCGCACTCACCATCTCGTTGCTCACCGTCGCGTCTCCCGCTCAGGCCGCGTCCTGGACCTCGATCTACGGCGTGTCCGCCACTGGTTGGATGGGGCAGGACTCGCCCACGGTCTCAACCGATCGGCAGGGCGACGCCCTGCTGGTCTGGGCGGCCTGCGACTTGAACTCGACGTACTGCTTGCACCAGGTGCAGGCCCGGATCGTGCCGGCCAACGGCTCGATGGACTCGATCAAGACGCTCTCGCCGCTCGGCAGCTCGTCGTCCTGGCCCGACGCCGCCTCTGACGACGACGGTGACTCCGCCGTGGTCTGGGAGCAGGACGGTTTGGTGGTGGGTCGCCGGGTGTCGGCCACCGGCTCGCTGGGCACGCTCCAGACCATCGCGACCTGGAGCGCCATCAACCCCTCGGTCGCGGTGGAGCCGACCGGTCGTGCGCTGGTCACCTGGACGGAGACCCGGGACGGCGCGTACACCACGAAGGCCCGCTACTTCAACACGGACAGCTCGCTCGGCCCGGAGTTGACCCTGGGTTCCGGTTCCGGCGAGAAGCCCGCGGTCGCCATCGACCGCGAAGGAAGCGCCCTCGTCGTGTGGACGGAGGGCTACCAGCGGGTCGTCGCGACGCGGGTCCAGCAGGACTCCGTGTCCTCCCCCCGGACCATCGCCTCCCCGGTCACCGGCGTCGGGTACGGCCGCGTCTCGGCCAACCTCGACCGGGACGGCGACGCGGTCATCAGCTACCGGCGGTCGCACACCAGCGAGCTGCCACGCGTCCGGGTCCGGCTGTACAGCCGCGCCGGCACGCTGAGTGACGTCATCTACGCCACGCCGTCCACGCACGACGTGACCTTCTACTCTGCTCTCGCCACGGACCTCGACGGCGACTCCGTGCTGGTGTGGAGCCGGCGGACCAGCAGCACCACAACCGAGGTGTACGGTCGCCGGATCTCCCGCAGCGGCACGCTCGGCACGATCACCAACCTCGGCGTCGGCGACCGTCCCGCAGTCACGGTGGACGACGACGGCAACGGGCTTGCCGCGTGGCACTCGCCCGGTCCCCCGTACGCCGCCAAGGAGGTGCACGCCCGCACGGTTGCCCGGGACGGCGTCTTCGGCGCGGCCGAGCGGCTGTCGACCAATGGTCGCGTCGTGCGGGTCGACTCCAGCCCGACTGGTCGCTTCTCGGTGATCTGGCAGCGGGCGTCCCACCCATACGACATCCGCGCCCGCTTTGGCCAGTAAGAACCTGGCCCGCCGCATCATCGCCGGTTTACCTCGGCGGTGAGGCGGCCGGGCCTGGCGCGGGGGCCAGGGCTGGCGCCAGGCCGGCTCAGCCGCCCGCGCATGCGCCAGGACAGCAGGGGTCAGCCGAGGCCACGAAGGACCGCCAAGACCAGGCCGCCAGCCCAGCAGGCAGCCAGACATCGACAACTCCCAAGCTGTTTTCGGGTCCCTTCGGGGCGCCGCGCATGCGGGAAAATCCGGGATGGTCGCCCGCCGACGTCGGTGACTTCATGGCGCAGGTGAGGCCGTCAAGCTGTTTGACGCTGGGAGCCGCTTTGAGGGGCTGCGCATTGTTGCTACGAGCACGAGGGTCCGACTCTTCATCTTCTCCGCCGGCTCCCGCGGGCGGCCTTTCCCTGTCCCAACCCCTCACGGGAGACCGTCATGGAAGAGGTCGACGAGCAGGAGTTACACGTCGAGCGGGTGGCCGCACTCGACCTGGGTAAAGCGGTGTTGGAGGCGTGCGTGCGGGTGCCGCACGAGTCCAGGCCGGGTCGGCGTATGCAGGAGGTACGCGGCTTTGCCACCACCACCTCGGCGCTGCTGCAGATGGCCGGCTGGTTGCGCCGTTGGGGCGTCACCCGGGTCGTCATGGAGTCAACCAGCGACTACTGGAAGGGCGTCTACTATCTGCTCGAGGCCGAGGGCTTCGAGTGCTGGCTGGTCAACGCCCGCGAGGTCAAGAACGTACCGGGGCGGGCCAAGACCGACAAGGCCGACGCGGTGTGGTTGGCCAAGGTCGTCGAGCGGGGCATGTGCCGGGCCGTCGCTGGTGCACCCCAAACCCATCCGTGAGCTGCGCAACCTGACCCGCTACCGGCGTTCGCTCATCCGCGACCGTACCCGGGAGATGCAGCGGGTGGAGAAACTGCTCGAAGACGCCCAAATCAAGATCACGTCTGTGGTGAGCGACGTGTTCGTGGTATCCGGGCGGCTGATACTTCACGCGCTCATCGACGGACAGCGCGACCCGACGGTCCTCGCCCAGATGGCCAGGGGCCGGCTGCGTGTCGAGATTGCACAGCCGCAGGAGGCGCTGAGGGGGTTCTTCACCGATCACCACGGCGCCATCCTGGCGATGATGCTGGACAACATCGACCGGCTCACCGCCCAGATCACCGCCCTGGACACCACGATCGCCGAGGCGGTCGCCCCTTTCGCCCGTCAGGTGGCGCAGCTGAGTGAGATCACCGCAGTCGGCCCCACCGCCGCGCAGGAACTGATCGCCGACGTCGGCGTGGACATGACCCGCTTCCCGTCCGACGCGCACCTGGTGTCCTGGGCCAAGTTCTGCCCACAGACCCACGAGCCCGCCGGGATTAAGAAGAACAAGGGCCGAGCAAAAGGCAGCCCGTGGCTGGCCGCCACCCTGGGCAACATCGCCGGCAGCGCCTGCCGCACCGACAGCTTCCTCGGCGCACGGCACCGACGCATCGCCAAACGCCGCGGCAAACAGAAGGCGACCGTGGCCACCGGCAACGCGGTCCTCGTCATCGTCTACCACCTGCTGTCCGACCCTGCCGTCCGGTTCCGCGACCTCGGCGCCGACCACTTCGACACGCGTATCGACAAACAGCGCAGGGCCCGAAACCCCGCCACCCAACTCCAGGCCGTCACCGGCCAAAAGATCACCATCCGCGACGGCAAGGCCATCATCGCCGAACCCGAACCCGAACCCGAAGCCGCGTGACCAAGCCACCCACACCCGGCTCCGCTGCGCTGCGCCGGGTGCTGCCGCCTGCCCACTCACCATTGGATTTTCGGGTCTGACAGTCATCCGATCGGTCGTTGTGGTCACAGTTCGGCGTCCCCGGCGGGCAGTTTGTCCATCCAGCCTTCGGCCAAACGGAGGCGCCGCACCCATGCCGAGATGTCGTCGGGATAGCGAGGGCCGATCCGCCGCCAGAAGTCGACGAACACCCACGGGGAGCCGAGTTCGAACTCATCGTCAGGGAACGCCCGACCCATCTCGGGCTCCGCGACGTAGTAGCCGTCCTCGTCCTCGTCATCTTCCAGGTTGACGTGCACGAGGTAGGGCGCGACCTGCTCGACAGCGCTGCCGACCGTGGCGGCGATCAGGGCCGGCTGGCCGGCGTACTTGGCGGCGAGCCGTGCGACTTCTGCGGGGTCGTCGGTGAAGTAGTCCGGCATCGTCGCGAACTGGTCCAGCGTTGCCCCGTTAGACAGCAGCGCATGGCTCCAGTAGTCCCCATCGTGGATGCGTACGGTGCTGGCGAGGGCACCAAGGTCACGCGAGATGGACTCCGCAGTCGCGAGTTCGGTGAAGTATCGCGGCCAGTTGACGACTATCCACCCGTTCACAGGCGGGAACACCAGCACGTCATCGTCGGCCACGGGTTCGGCGTCCGGGACCGGCTCTGCCGGCCAGGCGTTGGCCGTGAAGAACCGGCCGGCAGCAGCCAGCACACCATCTACATCCTCGGTCTGGAACGCGGATACCGCCAAGAACTCACCCACGCGGAGACCCTAGACGTCGGCGACCCACCGCCAACCAGGCTGGACCATCGGTCACCGGCCGTCCCGACAGCAACCAGCGACAGCTACAGCACCGGACTCGATCGGACGAGCGAGCCCGGCGATAGGCCGGTGACGAGGAAGAACGGACGGAACTGGACGACCTTGGATGAGGCCGCCGAGGCTACGGATAAGAAGGTTACGAGCGGCCGCCACGTGAGCAGGGCAACCGCGAAAGGCGGTCAAGCAGGTCCTACAGCCAGCCTGCTGATCTACCGGCGCACGAGCACAGCGCCAACCCGTTGCGAGCGGCACACGTGCGGCTGAATCAGAGGGGATGCAGGTTGTCAGCCGCGGCGGTGGTCCTGTTTCGCGCCCGCTCAACGTGAACGGGTTGTGGTGACCACGGCGGAACGCTCACTGAACAAGGCGACGACCCCGCCGGGGGCGCCTGATCAGCGTTGTCGGCCAGTGTCGGCGAGTACCGTTCCCTCTGGTCCTACCCTCGGCGTCTTGCCGGCTGTGCTCATTGGCGTCGGTCACGTGTCAGGGCGTTCGGTGCCTTCCTGATGACTCGTGCGGGTTGGGACGACTGCTGGACCACAGGGAAAGGCAGGCGCCAGATGGTCCAACGCCGTCACCCTGACCGGTCGCTTGTCGGCCGGCAGGGTAGGTGACAGCGGGGCTGCTGGCCTTCTGGTGTGGCGGCGCGACGCTGGCGGAGGTTCGGGAGCGTTACCCGTTCATGAACGTGAGGGAGCTTGCGCTCGCACATGAACGCGGGACGGCGATCGAGGTCGAATGGCGTCTGCTTCTTGAGAGCACGCCGGATCTGGTGCGACCGGCCGTCCAAGCGGCCGCAGGTCAACCGGTACTGCGGGGGGTTGTTCCCGTTCCAGAGCCTCAACACGCTGCGCTTCAGCCGTTGCACCGGTTACCCCTACTCCGCCGATGTGCCGCATATCGAGCCCACCTATGGAAACCGCTTTCGGGTAGTCGCTCCTGGCGGGACCTTAGTGGCCGAAGGAGTCAACGCACGAAAGGCGGCGGCCGTCGTCGCGTCGACCCTTCCGCCTGGGTTCCGGTCAGCTGTGGCCGGGACGGCCCGCGACCTTGCCTGAACGCAAGTGCTGCGCCGCAATCGCACTGCCAGTTTGGAAGGACGAAGATCACGACCTCGACGGGCCTGGTGGGCGAGGTCACAGACAGAACGTGTAGGCCATTCGTGCCCGCTCGTGACCGTGGACGGCTCGGGCTACTGACACGTGGATGGCACGGCCCCCGGCGCGAGCGGCAGAGGTCATCCCCTCTCCCTCGACCGACATGACGAACGGCCTGGGAAGGCGGCCACGGTCGGCCGCCGCATATGTGAAGGTCTCTATGACGGACGGTGATCCCCGCCGGCTGCGTGCGGGCTGGCTGAATTCGGCCTCCGTCCGCCTACCGCTTGGCAGAGTGGGGGAGGTGACCAGGAGCCGGTTGGCGCGGCATTCCGGTGAGCGTCGCGCGCGATTCCTCGGGGGGATTCAACTATCCCCCGGGGGCCCCGGGGTGACCCGGTTGGAGCTGTTCCTCGACCTGGTGTTCGTTTACGCGTTCCTGAGCGTGACGGACCTCGTGGCGGAGAACTTCCGGATCGAGGGCCTGTTCCAGGGCGTGCTGGTGGTCCTGTTGCTCTGGCGGTGCTGGAGCTCGTACACCGTGCTCGGCAACCTCGTCAGGTTGGACCAGGGAATCATGCGGCCGCTCATCTTCGGGGTGGCGGCGACCATCCTGTTGATCGGGATCGCCACACCGGTGATCTTCACCGATCGACCAGGTGGCTTGTTCGGGCCGTTGATCTTCGTCGTCGCCTTCCTGCTGGCCCAGCTCGGCGCGCTACTGATGTTGACGTACACCGTTTCGGGTGGGACCCGAGGATCCCTTCTACGCGCATGGTTGCCGTTCTCCGGCGGCGCGGTCCTGCTCCTGTCCGGTGCGCTGCTGCCTCGCCACCTGCCGGCGGGCGTCGACGGTGGGTCCGTCCAACTGGCCCTGTTCTTCGCCGCCACCGTCGTCGATTTCGTCGGCGTGCGGGCGCTCGGTGCGGACAACTGGCGGATCGTGTCCGTCGCGCACTGGGCCGAGCGGCACCGGCTGGTCGTGCTCATCGCGTTGGGCGAGACGATCATCTCGATCGGCACTGCCCGTGGCCTCATCGGTGACCCACCGATCACCTGGTCGGTGATCGGGGGCTCCACCCTGAGCCTCGTCGTCGTGGCAGTGCTCTGGTGGCGCTACTTCGACATCGCCGGATTCGCCGCCGAGCAGGCGCTGCAGCGGTGGCCGGCAGCCAGCAGGTCCCGACTCGGCCGGGACGCGTACAGCGTCCTGCACGTCGTCATGATCATCGGTCTCGTCCTCATCGCGCTGGGGCTCAAACGCGCGTTGAGTTCGGTCGAACCCGCCACCGCGTACCGGTGGGACCAGCTGAACACACTCGTCCTCTACGGAGGTGTCCTGGTCTACCTGCTCGGGATGGTGGCCCTCGAGCACCGCACCATCCGCCTGCTGGGTCGTAGCCCGTTGCTGGGGATCGTCCTGGTGACCGCCTTGGCTCCGGTCGCGGTCCGCCTGCCGCCAGTGGGGGCGGTGGGGCTGCTCGCCGCCGTTCTCACCAGTATGGTCCTGGCCGACCTCACCGTCTTCCGCCGGCGGCATCACTTGCTGCACAGGCAGGCGGCGGAGGCGGCGGTCCATGCCGCCACCACCGGGGTCACACCAAAGGAACTCTTCCTCGATCTGGTGGTCGTCTACACGTTCATCCAGGTCACCGTGTTGATGACCCGGCACCCCACCGGGGCCGGTGTCGCCCAGGCCCTGGCCGTGCTCAGCCTGCTGTGGGTCGCCTGGTCCCTCTACACCCAGCTAGGGAATGTCCTTCGAAGCGAGTCCATCCCCGTCCGGTTGAGTGTCCTGCTGGTCGTGGCGCTGACCCTAACGATCGGCATCGCTATCCCACAGGCGTTCGACGTTGTACCCGACGGCCTGCCCGGTCCGATGATCGTCGTGGTCTGCTACATCGCGCTGCGCGTGCTGCACCTGATCGCGCTCCGGCTGGTCGTCCGCCCGGACCGGGCACCACACGCCCGGATGCTGCGGGCGAGCGTTCCGACGGTGGCCGCGCTCGTCCTGTTGTTGCTCGCCGCGCTGGCTTCCTCGCGGCCGCATGCCCCGGATGAGCTGAGCTCGCTCGTGGCGAGCCTCTGGCTGGCGGCCATCGTCGTCGACCTCGCCGGGGGCTACCTCATCGTCCAGCGGTTCTGGCAGGTGAGTTCGGCCAAACACTGGACCGACCGGTACGCCCTGATCATCCTCATCGCACTGGGCGAGTCGATCATTTCGACGGGGGTGGCCGTCTTTGGCCGCGCGATTTCCTGGTCGGTGATCGTCGCCAGCGCCACCAGCATGGTCCTGCTGGCCACGCTCTGGTGGGCGTACTTCGACACGGACGCCATCGTCGGAGAGCGCGTCATGCAAGACCGGACCGGCAACCGGCGGGCCACGCTGGCCCGCGACGCATACGCCTACCTGCACCTGCCCATGATCGTCGGGCTGATGCTGCTCGCCTTCGGCATACGGAAGACCCTCGACGTGGTCAGCGACCCGTCAGGACCGGCGCGTACCCCGCTGGGGCACGCCATCCTCTTCGCCGGAGTGCTCGTCTATCTCCTCGCCAACCAGGCATTCTGGTGGCGCACCCGGCACCAGATCCGCTGGATCCGGGCCACCGGAATCCTGCTGGTGGCGATCCTCGCGCCGGTGACCAGCCCACTGCCGCCGCTGTGGGCGCTGACCATCCTGACGGCCGCCACCGCCGCCGTCATGATGATCGACTCCCACCACGCCGCCGAGCTACGGCGGCGGCTACACGAGCCACCACCCTCAGCCATCCTGACCAGCAACCGCCCATGAACCCCATCACCTAACCCGCCGCGATCCCCACCTCTACATCGCCCGGCAGGCGGCCGACCGTTTCTCCCACACACGTTGGGAAGTAGCTCCTCAGCGGGGCTTCTCGTCGGGGGCTTCTTCGTGCCAGCGGGCCCGCCATTCGGCCTCGTGCTTCTCGTAGCTGGTCTTTTCCTCGAAGACCGCCTTGTGCAGGGCTCGGCGGGCGTCGGCCATGACTGCCATCTCGGTTGCGACCAGCCCGATGCAAATGGCGGTCAGCAGGCTGAGCGCCGCCAGTGCGGGGAGGTGTGTGGCGAGGGGGATGGCGGCCGCGAGTACGAGCACGGTGCCGACGCGGGTCCAGGAGAGCGTGCCGAGGGTCCGCAGTTGGAACAGCATCCCGCCGCAGAGGTAGCAGATCACCCCGCCGAACAGCAGGGGCACCCCCGGGCCGTGCGTCGACTCGGCGAGGTTGATCGAGCGGTCCGCGATCTGCCGCACGATCTCCTCCGCTCCGAGGGCGAACAGGATGATCCCACCGATCATGACGAGCTGGGAGTACGCGTAGGCGTCCCGCGCCATGACGACCCGGGAGCGCCCCTGCGCCGCGTGCTGCGCGATCCGGGCGGCCGGAGCGATGATGTCGAAGTGCGTCCACCACAGGGCGGCGGTGAAGAAGATGCCGAGCACCGCGGCGGTGACGCCCCGCCAGGTGACCGGCTCACCGAGCAGGTTGCCGCCGACGCCGACGGAGATGATCGACTCGCCCAGGGCAATGATGAGGATGAAATCGTACCGTTCGGTCCAGTGCTCGGCGGAGGTCAGCACCCAGCCCCACGTGTTGGCGACCAGCCCGGCGCTGTACTGCAACAGGACGACGGCGATCCAGAGCCCGTCGCGCACCATGTCGGCCCGCCCCCGATCGTCGATCAGCGGCGGGATCAACGCGGCACCCAGCAGCAGGAGGGTGCTCATCACCAGCTCGGGTGAGTACTTCAGCAACAGGCGACGCTCGCCGGGTCTCTCCCCGGCGACGTGCCAGTACAGCAGCAGGTGCACGCCGCGGAGCACCAGGTAGCTCACCGCGAGCACCACCGGCCCGACAGCCAACTGCACCGGGTTACCAAACGCCTGCGGCAGGGACAGCGCGAAGCAGAACAGTGCGGCCATCCCGATGACCATCAGCGCCGGGACGAAGCCCACGCCGAGCCGGACCCGGGTCGCGACCACCGTGTGCACCACCCAGCACCACCAGAGCACGGCGAGGACCAGCATGGCGTGCAGCAGACTGTCGCCGGTGATGTTCACCGCGGTGGCCCGGGTGATGATGAAAAACGAGAAGACGAAGACCAGGTCGAAGAAGATCTCGAACCGGTCAACGCGGGTGCCGGGGGCCACCGCGACGGCCGGCCCCAGCCGCTCCACCCACCGCTTGCCAGCCACCGACCGAGTGTCGCAGCGCGCCAGCCCTGTCAGGGCGCGATTCGCGTCAGGCCGCGAGGCGGACACGTGAGCCCCATGAGCGCTCCTTAACTCTTTGAGCGTTGGGGGTCAGCGCCAGCAGATGATGGCGCAGGCGAGGGTGAGGAATGCTCCCCGGGCCTCCCTGCGGTCCCCGCCGCGCTGGCACAGCCGGAACATGATCAGCCTGACCTCGTCCCGCTGCGATGACACTGCTTGATGCGGGTGGGCGCACAAGCGCAGGGCCGGCTGTCGGCAAAGCGACGGGTGGTATTTCTGGGCTCGGTGCGGCGTAGCCGGGATGCTTGATCGGTGCCACTCAATGAAGATCGTCGGCGACCGCCCGTCCTTGTACCCCTGTTGATCCTCGCCGGTCTCACCGCGGGCGGCTGGTACGTGACACATCAGAAGGAGCCCCTGAGCATCGCGGACCAGATCGCCAGCGTGGCGAGCCTGCTGGTCGCCCTGGTCGCGCTGACGCTCACGCTCATCGACCGCCGTTCGCCGTCCTTCGCGGTCACGGCCGACAAGGTCCCGCTGGACGCAGCGGCCGATGCCCTCGCCGAACGCAGCCTCGCCGAGTGGCTGCCGGAAGCCGCCGTCCACGACCTCGATCCTGCCGATCCGATCCCGGTCGCCTGGGCATGGGATCCGAAACGGTCCCGCTCACGAGACGACTTCCCGGCCAAGGCGCGTCCTCCGGCGCACGGCGTCGTCAACCGGCTCTATGAACGGGTCTACGACCTACTCCCTCGCTCGACGCTGCTGGTTCTCCTTGGCCAGAAGGGCACCGGCAAGTCGGCGGCTATGCTGCTGCTTCTGCTTGCGGCCCTGCAGGACCGCGAGGCGCGGCTGCGCCGCGACCTCGCCCGGGGCGGCACCCCGAGACGCCTGCCGGTTCCGGTCTGGATCACGGTCGGCGGCTGGAATCCCGACGTACGACCATTGCGGCAGCTCGCCGCGGAAGCGCTTGAGTGGATGCTCCCGGCGCTGGGCAACGACCGTAACTTCGGACCCGGGATGGCGCAGCAGTTGATCGAACGCGGGGCGGTCGCGCTGTTCCTCGACGGCCTCGACGAGATGCCCGACGACCTGCGAGACAAGGCCATGACCGCCGCCGCCCGGGAAGTCCGGGCCGGACTCCGGATCGTCGTCACGGCCCGCCCGGACGGCTACGTACGGCCAAGGATCCCCGGCAGCCGCATCCCGGCGCCGGTGGTGGTGCAACTGCAACCGCTGGACGCCGAAACCGTCGCCGCCTACGTCACCCGGCGGCACACCGGCGACGAATCGACCGCCTGGGCGCAAGTGGCCGCCCACCTGCGCGACCATCCGAATGGGCTTGTGGCCTCCGCTCTCGACACACCGCTGATCGTGTCGCTGGCCCTGGCTGCGTATGCCTGGCCGCTGCCGGCCTGCCACGATCCCCGCGACCTGCTAAAGGCGACGTCCGACACCGCGATCCGCAACGACGTCATCGAACTCTTCCTGCACCGCGCCTATCCCGCCGATCCCGATGAATTGGCACGTCAGGAGGCGCACCGGCGTGCGACCACGGGCGGGCCGAGGCGCAAGGTCACGGCAGCGGCCCGGTGGCGGATGCAGCGGGAGCGACGCCGCGGCCTAGCGTTGCTCGAGTGGACCGCCTTCCATCTGCGAGACAACTCGGACCTGCACTGGTGGAAGATCCCGGCCTGGGTGTCGCCGGACCGGCTCGCCGGCGTCTGCACGATCACGGCAGGGGCGCTCGCCAGCATCCTCGCGCTCCTAGGGGACTTGGCCGTGCGCCAACCTCCGTCAGTCATGACCGTTGCCGCCTGGATGCTCGGGCTCGGTGTCGGCGGCGTCTACGGCGGCCTGTCGTTCAACCGGTTCATGGCATCGCGGACCGGTCCGGCGCGCCTACGAGTCCGCTGGCCGGACCGCGCCGAGGCCACCCACGTACTCGGTCAGGCCTTCACCGTCGGCCTCCCGTTCGGCATCGGGGTCGGACTGGTCCGCGGCGTAGCCGCGGGGGCCACCATCGGGACGGGCTTCTTCATGCTCGGCCTCTTCGGCGGAGACCTCGGTCCCCGCGACCGTGGCCTCCTCGCCATCTGGTCGCGTCCGCTGGTCGACTCACCGACGATGACTCCTGTCAGCAGCTATCGCTCCGACCTGCTGCGCACCGGCATCGTCGTGGCCGTCGCCATGCCCGCCGTGTCGGTGTTCCTCACCCTGTGCGGTCAGTTCGACGATGCCAGCGACTACGGCATCCGTTTCGGGCCGGGGCTCGGCCTACTGCTCGGTCTCTTCCTGGGAATGGGGCCAGCCGTCCTGCTGTTGCTCGCTCCCCTGGCGGCCCGCGGGACGGGTGCGGGCAGCCGGTCGGTGGCCGGCCTGCTGCGCAGCGCGCACGATCTCAAGGTCGTCCGGCAGGCCGGGATGGTCTATCAGTTCCGGCACCGTGAGCTGCAGGCCCATCTGGCGCGCCGTTACCAAAGCAGGTCCTCGCCGGTTCCAAGACCGGAAAACCGCTCGAGAACCCCGGTTTCAGCTTCGCGGCCGGGGAGTGTTCGTTGATCAGGCCGTTGAGGACCTTCCGGCCAGGGCCGATCGGCCTCACCTGACCGGGTGCTCGACCGACGCCGGACGGTCTCCGAGCCCGGTCGCCGGGCCGCGTCGTCTTACCGGGCGCTGCCGCGGTCGCGGAGCCGAGAGTTGCTCGGTGGCCCCTTCCCCGGTGTCGGGGGTCGCGACCGGTGGTGCGGTACGGCTCGCCGCGGTGTCTACCAGGTCCGGCAGGTCCCGCCCGACCACCAGGGGTAGCTCTCGCGTGGCTGCCGCGATCGGCCCCGGGTCGTCCGCCGGGTCGGCGACTCGGGCGACACGTGCCCGTCCCGTCGCGGTCGGCGCCATCGCTGCCGTGCTGCGGGTCGTTGCCGGCGGCGCGGTGTCGACCGGCTCCGCGACGGAGCCTGGTGCGTCCGTGGTCGACGGTGCCTCCGCCCGGCTGGTGGCCGACCGGCCTGCTGTGTTGCGTGCCGTTCTTCGCGGTGCGGCTGCCGGCAGGAGGGGGGCGATTTCCGCGTGCAGCGCCGCCCAGTCCGAGGCGCGGGGCGGGTCGGCCTGATCCGTGGTCGAGGTGAGCTGGCCCGTGCTTTCGGCCCGCTCCAACTGCCGGACGGTACGGTCCGGCGTCGCCGCCCGAGATCGCTCCGATCCCGGTTGTTCGGCACCGTCTCCCGCCTGCTCGGTGGCGTCCGCCTGCTCAACGGCGTTCCCGGCCGACTCTGGCCGCGCCGAGCCGCCGGAGGCCGCGTCCGCCGCAGGGGCTACGGGGACCGCGTCCGTGACCGGGTCCGGCGCGTCGGCGAGCAGCCGCGCGGCGGAGGCTAGCGCGACGGGGTCGGGTTGACCGGTCCGACGCCACCGCCGGCGGCGGCCGCCCGTCGGCAGGTTCCCGGCCAGCACGCGCGCAGGTGCCAGATCGGCGGCGATCAGCGCGGTGAGCCCGTCGTAGTCCGCCTGCTCGGCCAGCCGCCGGGCGATCTCGTCGAGGTCGTACACCGCCACGGCGATGTCCGCGGTGGTGGCGTCCAGCGCTCGGCTGATCTTGCGGTGCAACACCTTGCTCAGCGCCGCCTGCCGCCGCTCGGCGCGAATCTGCGCGCGGGCCGCGTCGAGCGAGCCGTACAGCCCGAGGCCGGGGTCGGCCTTGGCCAGCGAGCGAGCACGGCGGGTCAGCCACGGGTGTCGCAACCAGTGCCCGACCGGTTCATACGCCGGCGTCGTGGGCGGCAGCTGCCGCCTGGCGCGCAGCCGGTCCCGCCGCTGGTTCTCGGTGTTCATCAGCCACACCAGATAACCGAGCAGGGACATGCCCGCGTAGAAACCGCCTTCGAGATGGTTGCTGTGCGCCAGCCAGTTGAAGGCGACCGCGGCGGTGGCGATACCGGCCGACAACACGCGGGAAAGGATCGCCGGTTCGCCCAGTCGACGCCGTACGTCGGCGTTCGCCAGCACCACGACGCCGCCCAACTCCAACGCGCCAACGGCGGGAAGGGCCACATACCAGGGCATGCCGAGCCGTTCCATCGCCCCGGACACCTGGCCGCCGAGCGCGATCAGCAGCACGACAACGTAGAACCCGGTGCGGAACACGGCGACGTGCCGCACCGCCCTGGCCAGCTCCGCGTCCCACGCCTCCGGCGGGTCGGCGCCTGGCGCCCCGCCAATTGAATTTCCGCCGGTCATCTGGGTTCGGTCCGGTTCCTGGAACACGCCGAGCAGGTTCCTCTCTCACTCCGGCCCCGGCCTGACCGGCGCCGCGGCAGCCCGGCGGTGCCGTCCGCCGAGTCGTACCAGAGCTGGCGCTCCGGCTGCCGGCCGTCGTCCGCCGCATGCTACAAGGTTGGTGACCCAATTGGAGATCTCAGCTACCGCGCTGGGCGCATCGGGTCACCCCCTCCGCGCCACATTGCGGGTCATCCGTGCTCACCGACCGGCACCACCGTAGCCGGCGCCGTGCCAGAGGCACCCGATCGTGCGACAGTCAGCAGCCCCTGCAAGGTGACGACGGCGGTGCCGCTCATGGTCATGCCGCCTGGGCCTGCGGCGAGCCGGTCTCGGTCGTAGGAGCGGCTGTGTCGGGCGGGCCAGCCGAGAAACCGATCGAACATGTCGGGGGCGCTTCTCGTACTGCTGTCGTTCGACATATGCAGGTCTGCATGCGCATGGCGGCTGTCCACCTCCAACCGCTACCGGCTTGCCTCACCACCTTGTGGCTGTAACGGCGAGTGACAAACAAGCGCTGTCCCTGGGAGACGGTCGAACGCCATCTCTTCGGCCGGACGGGACCGTTGCTCCCAGACCTCCCTGCGGTCTCGTCCGGCCCTCCCCATGTCCGATCCCGCCCTCCGGAGGGTGGTCCCGCTCCCCTGCCATTCGTTGAGCTGATGGTTCGCCTGCTGAGGTCGGTCCCGCTACTGCCCGGTCAGAACCCTGCAGTCGTTGCCCGCTGCCGCGAGTAAGGCGCCCGCAGTGTCGAGCCGGCCGACCGCGCGGTGGGTGGCGGCGAGGGTTTTCCACTGGAGCGGGTCAACGGTCAGCACCGCCGCGGCCGGGTGGTTGACCAGGAGGTCGAGCCGGTCGGTGTCGGTGACTGATCGGGCTGCCTCGGCCAGGCACATCACGGGTAGCCCGAAGAGGCGGCCCTCGTCGGCGACCTTGGCGATCGCCTCGCCCACGGCGGTCGAGCCCTCGGCGAACGCGAGGATGGCGGAGGTGTCGAGGATGAGCCGGATCGGCAGGTCGTTCAGGGCGGGGGCCGGCTCGTCCGGGCGGGTGGGTGGGGTGAGTGAACGGTCGCGGGGCCGACGCCGCCTTGGGGTGCGCCACATGGGATAGGTGGCGCTGCCGTCCGGGAGAGTGAAGGGCTCGAGGGGGACGTAGCCGTGCCGTGCGTACAGGTCTCGGTCGGCGAGGGTTGTCACCTCCGTATAGGTGGGCAGCAGCGCCTGGGCCATTCGAGCGTTGCTGGTGGCGAGCAGGGTGCTGGCACGCCTGACCCGGTACGGCTTTGGCGCGACGGTGAAGAACGCCAGGTGGTTGTGCGGGCCGCGGGGTCGGTGCGTGTGCAGAACGTCGTCGAGGTGCAGGAAGCGGTCCACGTATTCGCCGCAGGCGACGGCGAGCCGCTCGCCGTACGCGGTTGGCGGTGAGAGGGGACCGTAACGGTGCAGCCACACGGAGGCGGCGGAATTGTCCTGCAGGAGAAAGGCCTCGCCGAACAGCAGAGCGTGTTCGGTCCAGACGCGGACGACGGCGCTGAGGATGTCCCGCCGACGGTGTTCGTCAGGTACGAGCCATGCGCCGATCGCGCTGTCGGCGAAGGGGCCGACGACAAGATCGACGATGTGGGGGATGTCGTGCCAATGGGCGCGGCAGACGGGCAGGTTGTTGGTCACGCGGTTCTCCGGTTAGCAGATGCGGCTGGTCAGCGATGGCGTTGTCGCCGGGCTGTGCAGAGTTCTGGGACGTCATGACGCCCGAAAGTGGACGCGGCTTTCACGATCCGCGCCGATGACGCCAGGAGTGGTACGGACAGAAGCGGTTCCGCAGGGCCGTGTAGGCGGGACCGGACCCCAGGTGGCAGCGTTGATGACGGTGCCTGTGTGGGGCGAATGGCGGTCGCGGCTGTCCGGCCTGAGGTGAGGGTGCCGGGGTTGCTCAGGCGGGCCTGGTGTCCGGTGGACCGGAGCGGCTCGCGAGCTTCTCGCATCCGGTGACGTAACCGCCGGCAGGCTGCAGGGCCGGGACCCAGGAGCGCGGCGCAGCGTCAGCCGGGATTCCTGTCCCGCCGGCAGCGGAGCCGTGGCCGGCGGCGTTGGCAGGAGCACCCTGAGTCAACCCGAGGGTATGGACCAGGTCGCCTGCCCACTGCACCTGACTCGTTCCGACCGCCTTCGTCGACCGCGGGTCAACGCTCGCTGTCACGGACGTCCGCGTCGCCTGCGGGGCTATCGGGTGGACCGCCGCCATTGGCGGGAGCGGCCGGACGATCGCGGTGGGCGTTGCGACCGGCGGTGCCTCATCCACCGATGGCGGCGTGTCGACGGCAGGCGCCGACGGTGCGGCGGGTGAGCCGATGATCGGCGGGATCAGGCCGAGCACCGGCGCCAGAGCGGGCGGTAGAACGTCAACGATCGGCTCGGTCACTGCCCGGACGACAGTGCCGACCGGTTCCAGCGGGCCTGCCCCGGCGAACTCTTCCACAACGGGCGACGCCAGGCCCACGGGACGCGTCGCCGAGGTGGCTTCCTCGACGACCGTTTCGGCCTCGGCGGCTGCCGTCTGGTCCACCACCTGACCTACTGCAAGCTGCACACCCGCCGACCCCTCATCCGTCGGCATTCGCACCGGTAGGTCCAAGCCCGGCAGCTCGCCCCAACTAGCGAGCCTTATCTCACCGCCGACGCCGCCTGACGGGCTGTCCATCCCGGCGCCGGTAGGCGAGAAGGGCCCACATTCCAGGGAGCCGCCACGGAGGGTTTCGCCGACGCTGAGCAGGTTGCCGAGGGGGCAAGACGCCGCAGAGCCGGCGGCCCGAGCAGCATCATCCGCAACCGCCTCGTGAAAGCCCCAAAGACCGACCACGCCTCCGATCAGGAGAGCGCCACGCAGCGTCCACCGAGCCAGCCGGCCTGGACACCGCAACAACAGGCACCTCCGATGGAACGCCGCCGTTCACCCCAACGCCTGTGATTGTGCCTTCGGGTGACTGTCCAGACACCCTCCGACACACCGCGGAATGCCGCCGCGACCTCCGGCAGCTGACCGGCCGCAGCGCACCCCGCCCGCCCGAGCTGTCGTCACGCGCGTCCGCCGTCGGCTACCTCGCCGCGAGCCGGCCCGCCGCCGCCGTGGCGACCATCCGCGCGTACGGCTCGTCCCGGTCGGGCGAGAACATCACGGTGCCGACCAGGTCGCCGACCCGGACCACCGCGACGAGCGTCACGATCGGATCGGCGGCAAGCGTCCCACCCTCGTAGTTCCACTGCTCCTCGCGGACGAGCAGCGCCTCGTCCCCGGCGAAGCCGGTGCCCACGACGGTGAACCTGCGGGGCGCCGGACTTCCGGGCGCGGTCGACGGTGTCCCCGTGCCGGCGCAGGTCGCCAGGACGTGACGTACGTCGTCGAGCGCCCGCGGGCCCCACCCGCCCGCATACCGGTGCAGGTGTTCGTAGACGTACCCGGCCGACCCGGTGGCGTACCCGGTGAAGTCGAGGTCCGCCTGCCGGCGCAGAGACGGGTAGTCGGAGCTGCGGTAGGCCGCGCACAGGTCGGCCCAGCGCCACGTGTCGCCGGAGAACGGCTCGCTGGGCAGCTGCTTCCGCCACGCACCCGGCCCGAGATCCGCTGGCCGGAGCATGAGGGTGCTCAGGTCCGCCGCGCCGGGGTCGGGCCTGCCGCTGCCGTTCGGGCTCGACGGGGCGCTCGCCGCCGGGGTCGTCGGGCTCGGCGCCACGCTCGGCGACCCGGTGCCGCTTGGCGCCACGGTCGTCCGGCTGGCGCCGGGGGTTGGCGAGCCGTCGCCCGGCCCGAGGTTCGCGGCCCAGCCAACCCCCGTCCCCGCCACGGCGACGGCGACGACGGCCAGGCCGGCTACGACCGCCTGGCGCTGGGAGCGCTGCCGTCCGCGACGGCGGACCGCCTCGGGGAACGCGAACGGCGCCGGCGGCTGCTGCCCCCGCAGCGGCGCGAAGGTGCTCTCGAATCCGTCAGACATTGTGCGCCTCCGCAGGTGTCGCCTCGAGCAGGTTGGCGAGCGCTCGCCGGCCGCGGGACAGGCGGGCCTTCACGGTGCCCTCGGGCACGCCGGTCTCCCGCGCCACGTCGGCCACCGGCAGACCGACCAGGTGATGCAGCACCAAGGCGGTCCGCTGAGCGGGCGGCAACTGGGCGAGCGCGCCGACCAGCGCGACGCTGTCGGGGTTGGGGCCGGGCACGTCCGGCGGTGGGCCGGCCCGACGGTAGGCATGCAGCGCCGAACGGGCCCGCCGCCAGCGACTCACCGCGACGCGGCGGGCGACCGTCCGTACCCAGGCCTCCGGATCGGCGTACTCGCCGACCGTCGACCACCGCTGCCAGGCCCGGGCGTACGCCTCGTGCACCACGTCCTGCGCCTCGGCGGCGTTGCCCGTGAGGGCGTACAGGCAGTCGTAGAGCCGCTGCCTGCTACCTCGGTAGAACGCGTCAAAGCTCTCCTCGCCTGACATGCGTCCCTCCCTCCCCGCCTGGTCGTACCCCTAGTCACGCCGCACCCCCGCCGGCGGTTGCCTGCCGGGCGTTGGTTTCGCTCCGGATCTGGCGGGGGGATACGCGGTGTTCCGGAAGCACGGACACGAAGCACCGCCGTCAGCCACCAGATCTTTCGGCAGAGTGTGTGACGACCCGGTGTCCGCGGCTGGGCGTGAAACGGTGGCTTGGTTCTACGCTTCGGCGCTGCGGCGTTGGTGGGACAGGTCGGTGTGGTGGTGGGCGCCGGGGTGGCTGTGCGGGTCGGTGTGCACGGTGGCGGTGGTCAGCCTGGGTACAGCGTGGGTGAGCTGGTGTTCGGCGTCGGCGGCGATTTCGTGCGCGGCGATCAGGGTCAGGTTCGAGTCGACGACGAGGTCGGCTTCGGCGTGCAGGCGGTGGCCGATCCACCGCAGCCGCACCGCGGTGACATCGCGGACCCCGTCGACGGCGCGCAGGGTGTCCTCGGCCTGGTCGACGATGGCCGGGTCGACGGCGTCCATGAGACGTCGGTACACCTCGCGGGCGGCGTCCTTGAGCACGAAGGTGATCGCAGCGGCGATGGCCAGGCCGACGACAGGGTCGGCCCAGGTCCAGCCGGCCCAGGCGCCGAGGGCGGCGGCGACGACGGCGAGGGAGGTGTATCCGTCGGTGCGGGCGTGCAGGCCGTCGGCGACCAGCGCGGCGGAGCCGATGCGGCGGCCGACGCGGATGCGGTACTGGGCGACGAGTTCGTTGCCCGCGAAGCCGACGATCCCGGCGGCTAGCACCCAGGGCAGGTGGGTGACCTGCGCAGGGTTCAGCAGCCGGTCGACGGCGGTCCAGGCCGCGGCCACGGCCGAGCCGGCGATGACCAGGACGATGACGATGCCCGCGAGGTCCTCGGCGCGGCCGTAGCCGTAGGTGTAGGCGCGGGTCGCGGCGCGGCGCCCGAGCAGGAAGGCGATGCCCAGCGGCACCGCGGTCAGGGCGTCGGCGACGTTGTGCAGGGTGTCCCCGAGCAACGCCACCGACCCGGACAGGACCACGATGACCGCCTGCGCGGCGGCCGTGATCCCGAGGCCAACGAGGGAGATCCACAGCGCGCGCAGCCCGTCGCGGGACGATTCGAGGGCCTGGTCGACCTTCGCCCGCGAGTCGTGCGAGTGCGGCACCAGCGTGTGCCGCAGCCGGTCCCACCACGACCCCGGCCCACGCCCATGCGCGTGGTCATGGTCGTGGTCGTGCGGCGCGTCCCGGCGGTCGTGGCCGTCATGACCGGCGTCGTGTCGCCGTCGGCCCGCGCTGTCGTGGCCGTGGCCGTGGTCATGGTCTTGGTGCTGGTCCCGCACGGGTTGAGGCTCCCTCGGGCACGGCTCGGCGGGGTCGGTCCCCGCCGGATCCCGTCCGGATAATATGTGCTCATGTACGCACGCGACAACGTTGCAGGTGCCAACGAGCGGCAACAACGCCGGCCCGGTGACGCCGAGGTGGCAGCTGCTGTCGACATGCTGCGGATGCTCGGCGACGGCACCCGGCTGCGGCTGATGTGTCTGCTCAGTGAGGGTGAGCACGACGTGACCACGCTGGTGACGGCGGTCGGCGTGGCCAGACCGGCGGTGTCGCAGCACCTGGCCAAGCTGCGCCTGGCCGGGCTGGTCACGGTGCGCCGCGACGGCCGCCGCGCCCTCTACACCGCCCGCGGCGGACACGTCCGCCGGCTGGTCTCCGAGGTCCTGAACGCCGCCGCGCACCGTGTCACGGGAGAGCCCGAACACGACTGACGCCCGACAACAAGACAGCCGGGCGCGCCGGGGCGGCCTGCCGGCTGCCACTCGGCGCGTCCGGAGTGGGGGTCGTCGAACCAGGTGCGGGTGAACTGGCGTACCGCGTCGACGTCGACGCGGTCGCAGTGTCGCAGACCTGGAACGGCACCACCACCGGCGCAGGTGCTCGGCCACGAACCGGCGTCCATCGGCACACGCCGTGGCCGCGGAGCAGGCTCAGTCTTCCCCGGCCGATGCTGCCCAGTCCGAAGGGGATCACCGACTCGCACCGGTTGCCGGTGCGCCCAGGTTCGTCCGGGTGCCGGTTGCCGCCAGCAGGTAGGTGACGCACGGGGCGGCCTCGCGCAGGGTCAGCGTGACCTGGGCGCAGGTAGCGGCGCGCTGCGTTCGCAGCAGGGCGGTGATGCCGTGGGCGCTGAAGAAGCGGGTTCCGGTTCGCGTGGTGCCCGGACCGGAGCGCTCGATGGGGAGGCTCGATGGAAAGACGAGTACTCTGACGAAGCTGTAGTCCACCTCCGCGGCAGCGGTTGTGGCGAACCGGCGTCAAGTAACCGGCGTGGGTCCCGGCTCCGCCCTGGTGGGTCCGTGCAGCGGTCCGCGACGTGCGGGCTGCCATCCGCGCGCCCACCCCGGTTCTGCTCTGTGACGGCGCGCCGGTCGTGAGGATCTGCTGCCATGACCCACCCGCCCACGGACCCTGCGGACGCCTTCGCCGAACTCGGCCGCATCAAGCTCACCGAGGGTGGCCTCGACGATGTCCTGCAACGCGTCACCGAACTCGCCAAACGTGCCCTGCCCACACCGGTGGAGGTGTCGGTGACGCTGGTCCGCGACGGCACCGCACACACTGCGGCGTTCACCGAAGACCTGGCCCGCGACATGGACGAGCGGCAGTACGCCCAGGGACGCGGACCGTGCCTGGACGCGGCCGCCAGCGGCGACGTCATGTCCGTACCCGACCTCGCCGCCGAGGACCGGTGGCCCGACTGGGCCGAACGCGGGGTGAAGGCGGGAGTGGGCAGTTCCGTGTCGATCGGCCTGCCCATCCAGGATGCGGTCGTCGGAGCACTCAACGTCTACGCTCGCACCCCGCACACCTTCGACGACGACACGGTGGAGGTCCTGCAGACCTTCGCCGCGTACGCCGCGGTCGCCCTGGCCAACGCGCAGCTCTACGACAGCACCGCCACGCTTGCCCGGCAGATGCAGGAGGCGATGGCCAGCCGCGCGGTCATCGAGCAGGCCAAGGGCATCATCATGGGCGAACGCCGGTGCACCCCCGCAGAGGCGTTCGCGATTCTGGCGAAGGTGTCTCAGGACTCCAACCGCAAGGTCCGTGACGTGGCACAGGCCCTCGTCGACCGGGCTGCCGGAGCATCCCGGGATGACCGCGCCGGCTGACCGCCGCCGGGACGAAGATGATCGTCGCGGTGAGGCACCGCGAGCCAGGCCAGCCGGTCGGTGAGCAGCCGGCCCGCCGATCGGAAGATCGGGGACGGCGGCGGCCAGCACGCCGGTGCCGCGCGCGGCTCGAAGGGCGGCGGCGATCGACGCTCTAACGACTGCGCCCAGGCCTGCACGGCGTGCGCGGACGCCTGCCTGAGCGAGGACATGGCCGCCGAGCTGGCCACGTGCCTCCGGACGAACCTGGATTGCGCCGACATCTGCGCGACCACCGCCCGGGTGCTGTCCCGACACACCGGCTACGGCGCCAACATCAGCCGCCCCTGCTGGAGCGTGCGCCACGGCCTGCAAGTCCTGCGGGGGCGAGTGCGCCGACAAGCACGAGCACTGCCGCATCTGCGGCGAGGCGTGTCGCGCGTGCGAGCGGGCCTAAGATCGCCGCCGTCACGTCCAGAGGCTGAAGCAGTTCGGTGGCGGCGTCGACCGGCTCGTCGACATCGGCCGGGGTGGCCCCAGCTGGGCCCACGGTCGGCGCTGCAGCGGCCGCCACGCCGCGCCCCCGGCCTGCCCGCCGGACCCCTGCGGCCCAAGCGATTCGGCGCGGACCGGGCCAAGGCTCGGGTGCTGCCAGGAATGACAATTCCGGGCGAACACCAACGTTCAACGCAGCACTATTGGTGCGGCGTTCGCCAACGGGCAGGCCGTCGTCGACCGCGTCGCAGACGGACGTTTTGACGGTTGCCGAAGATCACTCGGCTATTTACGCTGCCTGAGCCCGGGCGGATGCTCGGCGTCAAGTCTCTGACAATCATGGGGCATTCGTGCGTACCCTTCGCGGCGCCATCGCTGGCGCCATCGCACTTCTCATCACCTCCACAGCACCGGCCGGGGCGGCACAGGCGGCGGAAAGCACCGTGCCTTCCGCCCCGCACACGGCCTTGACCATGAACTTCGACGGCTGGGGCTACATCGACGGGAGCTTCTCCTACGAGCCGTCCCGGAACAGTCTCGAGATCTACCAGCAGAACGCCAACGGCTACGCGCTCGTCATGCGCGGCTTCGCGGCAGAGAACTGGCACTACCTGGATGTGACCCCACCCAAGGGCACCCGATTCCTGGCCGGCCAGAAGTATCAGACGACGACGAACTTCTCGCCGCAGGACTCGATCACCGTCCTCAATATCAGTGGCGACGGGCAGAGCTGCGGCTGGAGCAGCACGCCGGGGACCATCGAGGTCAAGGAGGCGGCATACGACGATGCAGGCAGGTTCACCGCCTTCGCCGCCACGTTCTCCGTCCCCTGCGGCTGGCGCGGCAGTGCCAAGGGCGAGATCCGCTTCCAGTCGAGCATCGGCTACAAGGCAACCGACACCTGGGCCTACCAACTTCAGATGGGAGCGCAGCCGGCCGGCATGCGCGGCAGGACGCAGAACGTCACCGTCGAGGCGAACGGCACCGTGCCCACCACCTTCGGCGCGGCGTCCCTCTCGGGGACGGACCCTGGAGCCTTCGAGATATCGGCCAACACCTGCTCCGGCAACACCCTGAACTACGGGCAGACCTGCCAGCTGAGCATCTCGCCGAAGGCCTCGGCCCTCGGCGAGCAGAGCGCGGTTCTCACCCTGGTCGAGGACTCGGTCGCCGGCAAGGTCACCCGCCTGCTCTCGCTCACCGGCTACGACCCTCGCGACGCCACCGCAGCTCCGGGGTACTTCAGCTTCGGGGACGTGCCGGCGTACGAGACGTCTGCGCCGCAGACGGTGACGCTCACCGGCGCGAGCGACCTCCCGATCACCTTCGGACAGGCCACGCTCGGCGGCGACAACGCCTCCTCGTTCAAGATCACCAGTGACGGCTGCTCCCAGAAGACCCTGAGCAAGGGGCAGAGCTGCTCGGTCACCGCGGTCGCCCGTCCGTCGTCACCGACGCAGGTGGGGGCGCTGCTGACCCTTCCCGACAACAGCTTCGCCGGCAGGACGCAGCTCTCGTTGGGCGTCAACGGTTACCCCGACGACCGCGGCACCTACTACCCGGTGGCGCCCTACCGCATCATGGACACCCGCACCGGCAAGGGCGCTCCGAAACGGATGGTCGGGCCCGGCGGGGTGGTCAGCCTGCAGGTCACCGGATCCGGCGGAGTGACCACCGAGGCCTCCACCGTGGTGCTGAACGTGACCGTCACCGGTCCGACGATGGACGGCTTCGTCACCGCCTACCCCTCCGGCCTCTCCCGCCCGACCGCTTCCTCCCTGAACTTCACGAAGGGGTGGACCGGCGCGAACTCGGTCACGGTCAAGGTGGGTGCCGACGGCAAGGTGAAGTTCTACAACCACGCGGGCTCGACGCACATCATCGTCGATGTCGACGGCTACTACTCCAAGGGCCACGAATGCTGCTCGGGCTACATGGGCGGCCAGTACCACCCGCTCTCCAAGCCGATCCGCATCACCGACACCCGGACCTGGGGCACCGGTCGGGTGCCCCGCGAGCACTACATCAACTCCGCAGCCTCGTGGGGATCGACGATCAACCCGAGGGTCAGGGCGTTCGCGGTCAGCATCACGGCGACGCAGCCGAGTTCGTCGGGCTTCCTCACCGCCTGGGAGGGATCCCCCGACAACCTGCCCAACACCTCCACGTTGAACTACTCGACCGGGGCCACGGTGCCGAACTTCGCTGTCGTGCCCACCACGCCGTGCGCCAACTGCGGCAGCGCGTCGGGTTGGCCGTCGATCGGCGTCTACACCCACGCGCCGACCCACATCGTCGTCGACATCGTCGGCTTCTACGACGACGGGTCGCTGCCCAACGGTTTGCGCTTCCAGTCGATCACGCCGACCCGGATCGCCGATACGCGTACCGGTCAGGGCTGGCCGTCGCGTCTCGGCCCGGGCGCCACGGCGGCGGTCCCGACGCCGAGGACAGTCGCGAACGTCGACACGTGGGGCCTGGCTACGAACGTCACCGCGGTGAAGCCCACCTCGACGACCGTCATGACGGTATGGCCGTCCGGGGTGCCCCGGCCGAACACGTCCAGCCTCAATCCCAAGGCAGGCTCGCTCGTATCCAACGCAGTCCAGACGATGATCAGCCAGGACGACAAGTTCAACGTCCACAACGCCTTCGGATACACCAACTTCGTGGTGGACGTCGTCGGCACCTTCAACCTGTATCCGCCGACCCCGCCCGTCGGGTGGGGTAGCAATCTCACGTCCGCTGCGCCGCAACCCCGACTCGGGACGGGCCGCCCCGAAACTGCGACACCAAAGGTGTCGACGGCCCATCTGGTGAAGCGGATCTAGGAAACGCGACGGCGAGGAGAATGGCCTGCGGCTGCATCGCCGCAGGCCATTCTTCTTCAGGCCGTCGGGCCGACCGGAGCGGCAGCTGTCGCCGAAGCCGCGGAGGCCGGCCACCTTCGGCGGAGTGGATCTCCTCGCCGACGTCGGGCGGATTCGCACCTAAGCAGAGCAGGCTTGGGCGATCGGCGGCGGCACTGCGTCCGTGCTGGTGCAGGAGAGCTTGTCCCACCGCCGTCAACCGGCCGTTCGGTTCACTTTTGTCGGCCACGCTGGTGGATCTTTAGGGAGGGTGCGCTGATACCGGCCCCTCGCTCGGTCAGGATTGCCCTCATCCCTTGGGGTCGGAGCGATTGCCGCGAATCGTCCTCACGAGGTGATTCCGGACCTCGAATCTACGCAACTCGCGCCTCGGGTGATGTCCGCCCGGCACACCCGAGGAATCTGGCCGCTGGTGCCATGTGACAGGGTGCTTCCCGTTGGCGCTGTAGCTCATGTTGCGCTGTCAGGGCTACGTCCAACGGTGGGGATAGGCGTACCGGTCCTTCCGGCCTGGCCCGCCGTCGCTCCGGCGGCAGCGCTCCGCCTGCTCCGCAGGCGGTCGGTCAGGTCATCGGCTTTACGGGGGTCGGGCGTGTCTACGCAGGTGAGGTTGGCGGAATCGCGCCCTGTCGGTCTCGCGGACGGTGCGGAACTCGGATGTGGCGGGTGAGCTGGATCGTCGCGCCAACTGCCATCAGCGGCAGGACTCGGGAGTGGGAACTGCTGCGGATCTGTCGGCATGAGGCAGCCCGATGACGGCGATGCAAGTGCCGCTGTGGCTGCTCGGAATCGGTATCGCCGCCCTGCTCGTCTACCTGGTGGTGGAGCGGGCGCGCCACCGCCGGCAATTGTCGCAACTTCCCACCCGGATCGTGGTGAACGGCATCCGGGGTAAATCGTCCGTGACTCGGCTCATCGCCGGCGCGTTGCGCGCCAACAAGCGGCGGACCGTGTTCGCCAAGACCACCGGCACGGCGGCCCGACTGATCTATCCGAACGGTCGTGAGGTGCCGATCCGCCGCGGCCTGGGCGGGGTCAACGTCATCGAGCAGATCGGGGTGGTCCGGCGGGCCGTGCACGCGGATGCCGACACCCTTGTCATCGAGTGCATGGCCGTGCTGCCTGAGCTGCAGCAGGTCAACCAGGAACTGCTCATCGAGAGTGACATCGTGGTGATCACGAACGTGCGGGAGGACCATCTGGAGGAGATGGGGCCGACGCTCGACGACGTCGCCCGATCGCTCAGCCGGTCGATGCCGCACTTCGGCACGGTGGTCACCGCGGAGCGGGACAGGCTGCACATCCTGCAGGAAGAGGCCGACAGCCGCCAGTCCAGGCTGGTCGCGGTCGATCCTGACACCGTGACGGATGCGGAGATGCGCCGTTTCCGGTGGATCACCTTCAAGGAGAACGTGGCGCTGGCCCTGGCGGTCGCGCAGCTGTGCGGCGTGGACCGCGCCACCGCGCTGAAGGGGATGTGGCAGGCGGCGCCGGACCCGGGTGTGCTGCGGGTGGACGCCTGCTCGCACAACGGGCGGCGGTTCGCGGCGGTGAACCTTTTCGCCGCGAACGACCCGGCCTCGACGCTGATGAACATCCGGCTGCTGCGGGAGCGCCGCCTGATCGGCCAGCGGGTCGCGGTCGTGATCAACTGCCGGCCGGACCGGATCGAGCGCAACGGGCAGATGGGCTCCATCATTTCCGACATCGACCCGGAACGGGTCTTCCTCATCGGCTCGCCCACCCGCAGCGCGTCGCACCTGATCGACGAGAAGTGGCGTGACCGGGTGGTCGACCTTGACGGCGAGCACCGCAGTGGCGTCGAGTTGCGCGACGCGATCGTGGCGGCGATGGGCGCGGGCTCGACCGGCATCGCCCTGCTCATGATCGGCAACATCCACGGCCGTGGTGAGGAACTACTCGAGGCGCTGCACCAGGTCACGGTTGCGGCGACGGCGGCGGCGCCGTTCGACGAGCTGTCCCATACGTTGGAGCGCATCTACAAGCTGGACAGCGCCTCGAAGGCGGGCGCGGACAGCAAGGGCCCTGTCGACCTGGACGCCACCGTGGTGCTGTCGCGGGCAGACCTGATGGCCACCGCCGTGCTCAACAGTGCCCACATCGCCGTCCTGCACGCCGACCGCCGGCGCGCGGCCCGCTCCGCAGCGAAGGAATTCTGATGCCTACGTTCGACCTGTCCTCTGAACTCAGCGCCGTGATCATCGCCTCGGGGCTGCTGTTCGGGCTTGTCGGCTACCTGGTCACCAACGTCGCGCCGGCCGGGCTGATGGTGCCGGGCTGCCTGGTGCTGACCGCGCTGCAGGACGCCCGCAGCCTGCTCACCGTCGTGGCGGTCACCGCCGTCACGGTCGCCCTCATGAAGCTGCTGCAGCGCATCACCATCCTGTACGGCAAGCGACTGTTCGCCGTGGCGGTGCTGGTCTCGTCCTTCATGTCGGTCACCTCGTTCGTGCTGCTGCACGTGCGCTACCCGTTCCTGTTCGGCGGGGACACGCTCTCGTTCATCATCCCGGGGCTGATGACCTACCAGTTGGTGCGGCCGCGGGCACTGCAGACCCTCGCCGCCACCGGCGTGGTCAGCGCCGGCACCGGCGGTGTCGCCCTACTGATGATTTCGCTCTGATGCGCCGCTCGCAGCTCATCCTCGCCGGGGTCACCGCCGTGATCCTCGCCGTGATCCTCGCCGTCGTCGGCCTTGTCGTCGTTCGGCTCACTCACGACGAGCCCACGACATCCGGCGCCAAGCCCAACGGAACGGCCCGGGCCACCACCGCCCCGCGCAACGACGCCGAGCGATTGGCGCAGCGATACGAGTTGGTCGACCAGACCCGTCCGGACCGCACCGAGGTGCAGCGCCGGACCGACGGGGCTGTCGTCGCCACCCTGACCGTCGGTGCCCGCACGGTCGTCTTCGCCGGTCCACAGCGCCGGTTCACCGAGCCGTCGAGCACCTCCGCGGTGATCGACTCGACGTCCTGGGTGCGGCTGGCGCCCCGACCCTGGCAGCCCCGGCGACACATCGACGAGGAGGTTGCCAGCTGGCTGCTCGACAAGCTCGAGGACCGTGACCCGCCGATCGACATCCTGGCCGCCTCGACCCAGTACCTGCCGGGCGCCCCGGACGGCTACAACGACGACGGCGTGCGCTACATCGGCGATGCCGGGTTCGGCTACGTGCACAGCGCCGACGAGCGGGACGGCGCCGACTTCTACGACTACCTGGAAATCCCGTGGAAGTTCAGCGACAGCGGCCGGGTCAAGCCATCCAAGCGGTGGGACCGTGACCTGGACTGCTCCGGCTACATCAGGCTGATCTACGGCTACCGGTTCGGGATCCCGCTGCTCAACGAACCCGTGACCACCACCGTCGACGCGCTGCCCCGCACCGCGTCGAGCATGGCCGCCTACGCCCGATCGGTGCTCGTCGCCGCCGGCCGCAACGCCAGCGAACCGCCGGCCAAGCTGTCCGCCGTGCAGCCCGGCGACCTCGTGTTCTTCGCGCTGCACGACGATCCCACCCTCATCACCCACTCCGGCATCTACCTGGGCAAGGACCAGAACGGCGGCATGCGGTTCGTGTCGTCCCGCGGCACCATCGACGGCCCCACCTTCGGCGACGTACGGGGAGACGGGGTCATCGACTCCGGCTACTTCGGGCAGCGGCTGCGCCGGGTCATCCGCCTCTAAGGAACGCTCATGCGTGCACTCCGCATCATCCTCATCGTCGCGCTCGTCCTCTCCCCCGTCGCCGTGTGGGCGCTACGCGGCGACATCATCCGCGAGCGACTGTCGGCCGAGCCGCGCGTCGCCGGCCAGACCGCCGCACCCGCGGGCCCTCGGCAGATCACCATCGCCGGGTCCGGCGACATTCTCGTTCACCCGCCCACCTGGCAGCAGGCCCGCTCCGACGCCGAGAAGGCCGGCCAGGACGGCTACGAATTCGACCCGTTCTTCGAAGACATCCGCCCCGTCGTCTCGGCCGCCGACCTCGCCATCTGCCACATGGAAGCCCCCATGGGCCCCGGCAGCCCGCAGGACTTCCCCCGCTTCCGCGCCCCCACCGACCTCGCCCCTGCCGTCAAGGCCGCCGGCTACGACACCTGCTCCACCTCCAGCAACCACGCCCTGGACCAGGGCGAGAAGGGCGTCTACGACAACCTCGACGCCCTTGACGCCGCCGGCCTGCGCCACACCGGCACCTTCCGCAGCGCCGCCGAGCAAGCCCGGCCGACGATCTACCAGGTCAACGGAGTCAAGATCGGGCACCTGTCCTACGCCATGCACTTCAACGGGTTCAAGCCCCCGACCGGCAAGGCATGGATAGCCAACCGCATCGACGTGCCGGCCATCAAGAAGGCCGCCGCCGCCACCCGCAAGGCCGGCGCGCAGATCATCGTGCTCTCCGCCCACTGGGGCACCGAGCTCGTCCACGAGCCCAGCGGAGACCAGCTGTTCTGGGCCCGCAAACTCATCGCGGACCCGAACATCGACCTGATCATCGGCCACCACGCCCACGTCGTGCAGCCCTTCGAGAAGGTCGGCGACAAGTGGATCGCCTACGGCGTCGGCAACACCCTCGCCCGCCACGACTTCCCCGTCGACGCCAACCGGGAAGGCGTCATCGCCAGCTTCACCTTCACCGAACAGCCCAACCACCGCTGGAAGGTCACCCGAGCGCAAGCCACCCCCATCTGGCTGTCCCTCAAACCCACCCTCCGCGTCGTCAACCTCCCCGCGATCGTCGAGCACATGCCGTCTGTCGATCGCCGCCGGGCCCTCTACACCGCAGCCATGGACCGCATCACCGGCTACCTCAACTCCCGCGGCGCCGCCGCGGCCGGGCTGCACATCGTCCGATGACGGATGCCGGGTAGGCGGCGACTGACTGCGGTCGCCGGCACCTGGAGGCTCCGACGGCCGTCGGCGGCCGACCGCGGTCGCGGCCGACGGGCGGTCCGTTGCGGCGGCGGTGCACGGCGGAGGGCAGGGCCGGGTAAGGTGCGGTGTGTGTCGCCGGGCGGTCGCCCGTGATCGAGACACCGCCACCGAGCGCCACTGCGAGCGCCGGACGGTTACCACGAATGCGCGGCGAAAACTGCCCGCGAACCAGTGCGCTCCTCACCTGCCGAAATGGGACTGTTGCATGACATCGAACGACAATGATCGCTCCGCCTTGTTTCTCGCCACGCCGAACACCGACGAGCGCGACGACGCGGGCGTGACCTTCGACGGCAGCGAGGAGGCGATGCGGCAGTTGCGCCATCCCTTCACGGTGACCCCCACCCGCCCCTCGAAGCGGCCGACGGCGACCACGGGTGACGACCCGGAGCAGCGCGACTGACCAGACGCCGTCGGGCATCCGGCCCGCCGACCACGAGCAGGACGAGTCGAGGAGCGGGCGAGCGGGTCGCGCCGCCATCGGGACCACCCGCGGACCAGACTCACGAGGTACGGGGGAACCGGCCTCAGCGCAGTGCGGCGTCCGTCCGTGGCTCGCCGGATCCGATGTCGTCCAGGTGGCCCAGGGCCTCGGCCCAGGACCGGGCGAGGGTCGTCTCGTGGTAGTCGATGTCGTGCTCGGCGCAGAACCGGCGAATCAATGGCCGGGCGTGGCGCAGGTTGGGGCACGGCATGCTCGGGAACAGATGGTGTTCGATCTGATAGTTGAGCCCACCGAGCAGGGCGTCGACGAACCGCCCACCGCGCACGTTGCGCGAGGTGAGCACCTGTCTCCGCAGATAGTCGAGGTTGTCCTCGGCGTCGAGGATCGGCATGCCCTTGTGGTTGGGCGCGAACGAGCAGCCGAGGTAGAGGCCGAGCACGCCCTGGTTGACCGCGATGAACGCGACGGCCTGCGCCGGGCTCAACACCAGGAGGACGGCGGCGAGGTAGCCACCCAGGTGCAGGGCGAGCAGTCCGACTTCGGCGGGCCGACGCGCGATGCGGCGTGGGCCGAGGAGGGCCTTCACGCTGTTGGCGTGCAGGTGCAGGCCTTCCAGCAGGAGCAGCGGGAAGAACAGGTACGCCTGGAAGCGGACCACCAGCGCACCGAGGCCGCGTCGTCGCCGGGCCTGGCCGGTGGTGAAGGACAGGGGCGCCACGGTGATGTCGGGGTCCTTGCCCTCGGTGTTCGGGTGGGCGTGGTGCCGGTTGTGCTTGTCCACCCACCAGCCGTAGCTGAGCCCGGTCAGCAGGTTGCCGTGCACCATGCCGATCAGGTCGTTCCCGCGCCGCGTGCGGGCTATCTGCCGGTGCCCGGCGTCGTGGCCGATGAATCCGGCCTGCGCGAAGACCACCGCGAGGGCCGCAGCGACACCCAGCTGCCACCACGATTCACCCAACCGGGCGAACAGGCCCCACAGTCCGACGAAGGAAACGACGACGAGGCCGATCCGCACGGTGTAGTGCCCCCGCCGCCGCGCGAGTAGACCCGCGGCCCGGACCTGCCGGGACAGGTCGGCGTAGTCACTGCCCCGCTGGCGGTCGGCGCCGATGCTGGTGTCACTCACGATCGCATGTCCGCTCGTCGCAGCCGCCAGTCGATCAGCGGCGTCGACCCGATCCTCCGGTCACCCGCTCCATGAGCTGTCGAAGCTTCTGCTGCGTGCTGGGTTTGGCCGCCTGGGTACGGCCGAACCGCATCAGGTCACGACCCTTCGGGCTGTTGAGCAGACCCTTGATCCGTGCAGTCATCGATCCCGACGTCACGATGCACTCCCTCCTGACGGCCGGCTACCGGCTGACCCGGCGCCCTTTCACCTTCAGTGTCAGCCATCGCCGAGCCGTGTCGGGGCGGATTGAGCGATCCTCCCACCGTCGCCGCGCCACCGGCCGCCACGCTGGGACGCCTCATCCTTTCGGCTAGCAATTGATCCGTCTTTCGGGTAGCGTTCCCGGCATCAAGTGAACGACATGACGCGGTGGCGAGGCCCGTGATCGTGGCCTTGCGACAGCGCACCAGCCCGTACGTGCGCCCCGGCGACAGCCGGTTCGGAGATCTTCCGGTCGTTCCGATCAGCGGGCCCGGGCGGGAAGGCCACACTCATGGTCACCACCTTCGAACCGACGACCAGCACCCGCATCGGCGAGCGCAGCAGCGCGCAGAGCGCCGAGAGCGCGGATGCCCTCCTGGCGATGATGGCCGCGACTCCGGCCGGCGACCCTCGTCGCCCCGCGCTGCGGGAACGCGCCATCGAGGCGTGGTTGCCGCTCGCCCGCCACCTGGCGCGCCGCTACTCCGGACGCGGCGTACACGACGAGGATCTGGCCCAGACCGCGGTGATCGGGCTGATCAAGGCCGTCGACAACTTCGACCCCACCCGGGGCGTCGACTTCACCGGGTACGCCATCCCGACCGTCATCGGCGAGATCAAGCGGTACTTCCGCGACCGCACCTGGGCCGTGCGGGTGCCCCGCCGCCTGCAGGAGCTGCGTCTGTCCATCACCGAGGCCAACAGCACGCTCACCCACACCCTGGGGCGCTCACCGACCGTGGCCGACATCGCGACGTACCTCGACCTGCCCGAGGAGACGGTCCTGGAAGGACTGGAAGGGGCCCGCGCCTACCGCGCCACCTCCCTGTCCACCCCGACCGGCGCCGACGGCAGCATGGAACTCGGCGACACCCTCGGGGCTGACGACCACGGCCTCGACCTCGTCGAGCTCCGCGTCGCCCTCGGCCCGGCCCTCGCCACCCTGCCGGAACGCGAACGCCGGATTCTGAGCATGCGCTTCCACGGCAATCTCACCCAGGGCCAGATCGCCGAGCAGATCGGTATCTCGCAGATGCACGTCTCCCGGCTCATCACCCGAGCGCTGGCCACCCTGCGCGGCCATTTCGCCGGCGAGCGCCCCTGAGCAGGCGGGCCATCGGGCCCGCACAGCGCAGCCCGGTCGCACCTGGGACCGGGCTGCGGCGTACGTACACAGCGGTGAGCTGGGGGTGGTGGTGGTCAGGCCGCGGGCGGGCGCTCCGGCACCGCCTTCCCAGCCCCGGCCCCGGCGACCGGTGACCGGCCGCCGGTGCCGACCTGCTCGCTCTCGATGTGCGCCACCCTCAGCGGGACGGCGCATCCACGAGGTCGGCCGGATCGAGGTGCAGGGTGGCGAGCAGCCCGACGTGCTGCGCCGGATCCACCAGTTCCGGCAGTTCGCGTTCGATCCAGTCGGCCCTCATCTGCTGGCCGCGTTCGCGAAGGACGGCGGCGATCCGGTGTCTGGCGATCCTCATTCGGGTGCTCCCTTGTGAAGCCGTCCGGGCGGTCACGCTCACGGACGGCGGTGTGGTTGCGCCGGTCGAGCCCATCGCCGGCTGTCGGGGCGGGAAAGCCCTGAACCGTGCGTGACCGGCGGATCGTGCGGTCGGGACGTGGTGGGCGATCAGCCAGCACGGCGAGCAGCTGTCCCGATGGGGATGACGACTGGTCAAGGCCGCCATGAACTGGCGGCAACGGCACCTGACGGCCACCGGGGGCCCGGGCGACAAGCCAACGGTACGCCTCACGGCCTGGATCGGCACAATCACCGGGGGCAGGACCTCCTGCTCAGGGCGGCGTAGCGCGTGAGACAGGCGTCCCGGTCCGGCTGGCCGGCCGCGACGCCCACCGCAGCCCGGGTGGAACGACCACGGCCCCGCCTGCCGGGTAGGGAGGGAGGTGAGCGCGCCTGCGGACTGTCCCCCCGACTGCGGCGCGACGCCCCCGGCCCGCCCGCCGGCGGACGGGCCGTCCCGGGACGCCCGATGAACGCGGTCGTGGACAACACGCGGCGCGCCGTGCGGGAGGCGTACGAACGGCTGCGCACCTACTTCATCGTCGCCCTCCAGGCGGGGCTGGCCGCGGGACTGTCCTGGTCCATCGCCAGCAACGTGCTGCACAACCCGCAACCGCTGTTCGCGCCCGCGGCGGCGGTGGGCACGATCGCCGCCGCGATCGGCAACCGGGTACGCCGGACCGCCGAGCTGCTGGCCGGGGTGATCCTGGGGGGCTGGCCGGGGACCTGATCATCGAGGTGATCGGCGCAGGGCCGGTGCAGACCGGCTTCGTGGTGGCGCTCGCGATCTCGGTGGCGGTGCTGTTCCGCGGCAGCGGCGCGGTGATGGTGCAGGCCGGCAGTACCGCCGTGCTGTTGGGGACGGTGTCACCGGAGGGGCCGGACCTCGCCGTACCCCGGACCGCGAACGCCCTGGTCGGTGGGTTGACCGCGGTCGCGAGACGCTCCAGGCGTCCGGCCTCGACATGGCGGAGGCGAACCGGCAGGCCGGCATCGCGGCGGGCATCTGAACCCCGGCCCCGGGCCACCACGGCTGCCGGACGGTCGCCGGACGTACCGTGATCAACGTTTGTGGTGGGTGACCCGACGCGGACGGCGGAACCCCGGCGGCGCGGACACCGCGCCGGCGGGGGTCGGCGTCAGTTTCGCGCGAACGCGCCCGCGCTCAGCGGGGCAGCTCGCGCCACGCGGGATTACCCCCGCGCCACGCCCCGGCGAGAATGCTCGCCGAGGTACGACTCGGACACTCCTGCACCTTCGACCGGCCGTAGGCGCCGCCGATCTGTGCCTGTACCTCCCAGCGCAGCCCGTCACTGCGGATGTACACGTCGCGACGGCCGCGTGCCGTCGCGTCCCCGTTCCACCAATGCTCCTCGACGATCACCTCGCGACGGTATCTCAACCGGCGTCTGATCGGCATCGCCCGGTGGCCCACTACCGCAGCTCGATCGGCTGGCCGGGCGGCCGGACCTCGGCGAAACGGACCGCTTTCGGTCCCACCGTCGGAGTCGGGCGACCGGACCGGCCGGTCGTCAGTCGTCCGAGTCGGGCGACCAGTTCTCCAGCTTCCTGCGCTTCTTCTCCTGCTTGCGGATCCGCAGCTCCCGCTCGGAGGGCTTGCGCTTGATCGCCACCCCGCCCCAGAGGGCGAACCCGCCGACGGTGACCGTCGGGGCACCCGGCGCGCCGGGCCCGGTGGCCCGGTGGTCGAAGCCGCCCATCACCCCGACCCCGGTCACGTGCACGGTGGCCTGCTCGGGCACCCAGATCTCCAGGCCCCCCATCAGGGCGTAGGCCTTGATCCGCACCGCACCCACAGTGAAGATCGCGTCGCGCAGGTCGACCAGCCCGCCGCCCCAGAACGCCAGGCAGGTGAACTCGGGGCCGACGCTCCACGGGCCGGACCGTTCGAACTTGCCGGCCAGGGCGAAGCCGCTGCGCGACACCGGCGCCCCGGCGACGTACGCGGGCGGCGGAGGCGGGAACAGCGACGACCCCACGGCGGGGAGATCGTGGGTCAGGGGTGCGAGTTCGGCGTAGGTGCGGGCGGCGTAGACCCGGCCCAGCCGCTCGTCCAGCTCGCCCAGGTCGAGTCGGCCCTCCGCGGCCGCCTCCCGCAGCACGGCCGCCACCCGCTCCCGGTCGGCGTCGGAGGTACGGATCTGTCCCGGGTGCACCGGTTCCGGAATGAGCTCGCTCACATAGAGGAGCGTAGAACAAGCACGCACCCGCCCGCGCCCGCGCCACCCGCCCGGGCAGCGGCCCCCGGCGGGTTCGGCACGGCCGGGACCACTGCCTGCGGCGGAGGAGCTGTCAGGGTCACGACACATCCCCGGCCGGCATAGGAAGCCGCTACCGAGGGTAAATCAGGATCATGGCACAGCTGCGCACCTCACCCCCGTCGCCGCAGGCTACCGAGCTGCGGCGGTGGCAGCTGTCCAGTGCCGCCGACCTGCGCGGCCTACGGGCGTCCCTGCACCAGGCGCTGACCGGCGAGGAACTGCTCGTCGGGGAGGAACTGGGCGAGGTGCCCGAGCTGATGGTCCTGGTCGCCACGGAGCTGGCCACCAACGCCCTGCGGCACGGCATCCCGCCCACCATCGTGCGCCTGCTGGTCGCCGAGGACCGGTTCATCCTGGAGGTCGCCGACCACGACCTGAGCACCATCCCGGAGCTGGTCGACACCCGTCCGATGGGGGCCGGCGGCCGGGGTCTGCAGATCGCCGAGGCCCTCTCGCTGGACGTCGGCTGGTACGCCACCGACCGCACCAAGAACATCTGGGCCGCCTTCCCCCGGAGCTGACCGGCCGGCGTTCCGAGCGGCGGCCGGCGGGGTACCCGGTACCGGCACGCGGACCGAGGGTGGAGGACACCGATGACCGAGCGGAAAGCGCTGTACGAGCTGCTGCACCGTTCCCATCACGCCCGTCCCGAGGATCTGCCGCGGCTGGCCCGGGGGCTGGCCGAGAATCTCGGCGCCATCGACATGCGCCTTTACCTGGTCGACCACGAGCAGCGGGAACTGCTGCTGATGGACGACGGCGGGGCCACCGACCAGGCCCCGCTGAACATCGACGGCACCCTGGCCGGCCGGGCCTACGCGATGATGCGCCCGTACGCCGCCGACGGCGGGCCCGGGCCGGCGCGGCTCTGGGTGCCGTTGCTGGACGGGCTGGAACGGATGGGCGTGGTCGAGGTGGTCACCGCCGAACCGGTCCCCGCCGACCGGGTCGGCGAGTTCGAGGCGGCCTGCGCACTCCTGGCCGAGCTGGTGGTCACCCGCTCCGCGTACAGCGACACGGTGGAGCTGGTGCGCCGCCGCGCCCCGATGCAGATGGCCGCCGAGATGCTCCGTGCCCAACTGCCGCCGCTGACCTTCTCCACCGGCAGCATGACCATCAGCGGCATCCTGGAGCCCAGCTACGACGTGGGCGGGGACGCCTTCGACTACGCGGTGAACGGCGACATCGCCCACCTGGCGCTCTTCGACGCGGTGGGGCACGGCTCCCAGGGTGGGATGCGGGCGGTGATGCTGGCCAGCCTGGCGCTGGCCGCGTACCGGAACGCCCGCCGGGCCGGTCACGACCTGATTCCCACGTACCACCACATCGACACCACCGTCCGGGACCACGACCCGCGGGGCCTGATCACCGGGGTGCTGGCCGAACTCGACCAACGCAGTGGCCGGCTGCGGGTGATCTCGGCCGGGCACCCCAGCGGCCTGGTGCTGCGCCGCGGCCGGGTGGCGACCGTGCTGCCCACCCCGACCGCGCTGCCGGTGACCCTCGGCGAGCACCGGGAGCCGGTGGTGGTCGAGGAGGCGCTGGAGCCCGGCGACGTCGTGCTCTTCCACACCGACGGGATCACCGAGGCGCGCTCCGCCGACGGTACGGCCTTCGGTGTCGACCGGCTGGTCGACTTCGCCGTCCGGGCGCTGGCCGACGACTCGCCCCTGCCGGAGGCCGCCCGCCGCCTGGTGCACGCGATCCTCGCCTACCAGGACGACCAGCTCGGCGACGACGCGACCGTGCTGCTGGTGCGCTGGCACCGCCCCGCCGGCCAGCCGTCGACCTGATCACCTACCGGATTGACGCGCGACGCCCCTGGGTATCGGCGGATTCGTCAAGGACCGCGTCGGGGTCGGTGGCGTGCCGGACCCCCGCATGCGGCGGGGAGGAGGCACCGTGCCGGCCAACGAACAAGCGCACTCCCGACCTGCTGTGTCCCCTTCCGGCAGCCGGGGCGAGGCGACCAGCGGTCACGCCCTCGCCGCCCGGCTCGCCATGCTCGCCCGCGAGTTCCAGGGCGAGCGGACGGTGGAGGACACCCTGCGGGCCATCGTGCACGCGGCCGTGGACACCGTGCCCGGCGCCTGGCACGCCGGGATCACCGAGATCGAGGGACGGCGCCGGGTGAGCACCCCCGCCGGCACCGGTGAGGTGGTGCTGCGGGTCGACCGGGCGCAGTACGAGACCGGCGAGGGGCCCTGCCTCACCTCGGCGTACACCGAGCGGACCGTCCGGCTGCCCGACGTGGACACCGAGGAGCGCTGGCCCAGGTTCATCGCCCGGGCGCGGGAGCTGGGCGTCGGCAGCATGCTGTCGTTCCAGCTCTACGTCGCTCGGGACAATCTGGGCGCGCTCAACCTCTACGCCCGCGAGCCGCACGCCTTCACCGACGAGTCGGAACGGGTCGGGCTGATCTTCGCCTCGCACGCCGCCGTGGCGGTCGCCGACGCGCGGCGGCTCGACCAGCTCAGCCGGGCGCTGGACGTACGGGACCTGATCGGCCAGGCCAAGGGCATCCTGATGGAACGGCACCGGCTCACCGGCGCCCAGGCCTTCGAGCTGCTGGTGATGGCGAGCCAACGGATCAACGTCAAGCTGGTCGACGTGGCCCGCGAGCTGGTGGAGACCGGCGAGCTGAGCGTCACCGGCCAGCGGGAGCGAGCCCGAGCAGGGCGAGCACCCCGGTGATCTCAAGGACCCGACGGACGATGGGCTGCGCGTTCGCGACCACCAGCGGGCAGTCCCGGTCGGCGGCCGAGGCGTACGCGTCGAGCAGGGCGTGGACGCCGGAGGAGTCCAGGAAGGGCACCTCGGCGAGGTCCACCTCGACGGGGGTGCCGGCCAGGTCGGCCAGCACGGCGTCCAGCGCCGCGCGCAGCTCGCCGGAGGTGGCGAAATCCACCTCACCGGCGACGCTCACCCGCAGGAGGTGGCCGAGGTTGGTGAGAGTGATCCGGAGGTCGGCCGCCGATATCGACAGAAGTTGCCCAGGCTCGGTGTGCACTGCACTGCTCCCTACGCCCACCGGGCTCGTTCCCTCGTAGCAGAAGGCAGAGACCAGCGCCGCCAGCCTAGCCGCAGGCGGCGGGGAAAGCACGGTTCCGTCCCGTGGGCGGGACACCGACGACGGGGTCAGTCCCCGGCCGGCACCGGGTCGTCGTACTCGCCGGGACGGCCGGTGTGCAGCGTGCCGTCGACGTACGGCCAGGCGTTCGGCGTGCAGCCGTGCAGCCCCAGCGTCTGCTGCTGCATCACCGGGGCCGGCACGCCCCGGGCCGGGCACAGCTCGTGTCCCATCCCGAGCCGGTGGCCGACCTCGTGGTTGAGCACGTACGCCCGGTAGGTCGCCAGGTCACCGCCGAACCCGGGCACGCCGCGCGCCCAGCGGGCCACGTTGACCACCACCCGGTCGCCGTTGCGGCAGGAGGTGTAGCGGTCGTCGGCGTCCCCGCACAGGTCGGCGCGGGTCGCCGGGGTGGTCAGCAGCACGGTGAAGTCGGCCGGGACGTCCGGGCCGACCCGTTGCAGCCGCCACCGCCCCCCGCCCGTCCAACCCCGGCGGTCGGCCAGCACCACGGCCACCTCCCGGCCGAACCGTTCCACCTCCACCTCGTCGATGCCGCCCTCGACCGCCACCCGGTACCGCAGCAGCTCGCCCACGCGTCCGGCCACCGCACCCCGGGCGGTCGCCGTCCGCCAGGTGCCCGTACCCCGCTCGGGGTAGCCCAGGGCGGGGGCGGTGGGCGTCGCCGCCGGTCGGCCCGGGGGCGGGGCGTCGGCCGGCGGGGCGGCCACCGCCGCGCGGGCCGGCGCGGGCGCCCGGCGGACGTCACCGATCAGCGCGCCGGGGTCCAGCTCGCCGCGCCGGGCCGCCCAGGCGCCGCCGCCCAGGCCGGCGACCACCACCAGCGCCAGCACCAGCGCGACCGCCCGGGCCCCGGCCCCGCGACGACCACGGTGCCGGCTCCGGTCGGCCGACCCGCTCACCGTGAGGCTGCCCACCCTCGACCCTCCGTCCGCTCGCGCAGTAGTACGCGGACGGGGCCCGTGCGGATGAGTGCTGCGGCCGTCCAATCCGCACCCGGTACCGTTGCCGGGCAGACACTCCCGACGATCCGGACACCACCCGGGCGTCTCGCCCAGGAAGGACCACCCGTGCCGGACGCCCACGCCCTCATCGCCGACGCGGTCGCGGCGGTGCGCGGCACCGACGTACGCGACGCGGAGCGGAAGCTGGACCGGCTCGTGGTCGGCACCGGCGCCCCGGACGGCACGGCGGCGGTGGACGCCGCCCTCCTCGACCGCCTGGCGGGCGCCCTCGCCCGGCTCTGGCCGCGCGGCTGGCAGCCGGTCGACGTGGCCAGGATGGTGACCCGCCGCCTCGGCGCGCGACCCGGCCGGCTGGTCCGCGACACGCTCGCCGCCCAGCGGCGGGGGCAGGCCGGCGACGTCCCGCCGTGGTGGGACGAGCAGCTCGACGGGCTGGCGGCCCGGGTGTGGTGGGACGACGACGCCGGCTGGCTGACCCGGTGGGCGGCCCGCGAGGGCGAGGACCGGATAATCGCGCTGCGCGACGCGGTCGAGGTGCTGGCGCTGCTGGACGGCCTGCCACCGATCGCGATGCTGCGCCCGCCGCCGGGCGGGGGCGGGCCGACCGTGACCCGGCGCGCCGCCCCGGGGCGCAGCGGTTCGGTGCTGCTCGACCGGGTGCGGGCGCTGCTGGCCAAGGCCGAGTCGACCACCTTCCCGGCCGAGGCGGAGGCGCTGACCGGCAAGGCGCAGGAGTTGATCGCCCGGCACAGCCTGGACCGGGCGCTGGTCGAGGCCACCGCCGAGCGCCCCGACCTGCCCGGCGGCATGCGCCTGAGCACCGACGCCCCGTACGCCGGGGCGAAGGCGCTGCTGGTGCAGGAGGTGGCGGCGGCGAACCGGTGCGAGTCGGTGTGGAACGACGACCTGGGCTTCGCCACCGTGCTCGGCTTCGCCGGCGATCTGGAGGCGGTCGAGCTGCTCTACACCTCGCTGCTGGTGCAGGCCACCGCCGCGATGCTGCGCGGGCGCACCGAGCGCAAGCGGGGCAGCAGCCGGCGGACCAAGGCGTACGACGAGTCGTTCCTGCACGCGTTCGCGCTGCGGATCGGGGAACGGCTGCGGGCCGCGACCGAGGAGGCCGGCCGGCAGGCGGCCGACGCGACCGGCCCGGAACGGCTGCTCCCCGTGCTGGCCGCCCGCTCGGACGCGGTCCGCGAGCGGATGGAGACCCTCTTCCCCGGCGTCACCCGGGCCCGGCTGACCATCCGGGACGCCGACGGCTGGCACTCCGGCACCTCCGCCGCCGACCGGGCGTCGCTGCACGCCGGCACGCCACCGGCCCGGCCGCTGCCCGGCCGGAGCTGACCGCTCGGGCAGAATTCGTCCGGCGGCGGTGTCGGATCCAGCAGGCGGGCTCCGACCTGTCATCGAGGGCCACGAACGGCGTGGCCACGCGACGTCAGGAGCACCACGTGAAGTACATGTTGCTGATCTGGAACCGGCCCGGCTTCGTCGAGGGCCTCAACGAGCAGGAGCGCACCGCGCTCTTCGGCGAGGTCGACGAGATCATGAAGGAGCTGACCGAGTCCGGCGAGCTGGTCGGCGGCCAGGCGCTGGCCGACCCGTCGCAGACCCGGACGGTCCGGCTCGCCGGCGAGCGCCCCGAGGTGACCGACGGACCGTTCATGGAGAGCAAGGAACAGTTCGCCGGCTACCTGATGGTCGACTGCGACAGCCCGGAGCGGGCCGCCGAGATCGCCGCGCGCTGGCCCGACGTCCGGATGGGCTTCGGCGTGCTGGAGGTGCGCCCGGTGATGGACGAGGCCGGGACCGAGATGTGACGCAGCGGGAGGTGGAGGACCTGCTGCGCGCCCTCGCGCCGCAGGTCCTCGGCATCCTGGTCCGCCGGCACGGCGCCTTCTCCGCCGGTGAGGACGCGGTGCAGGAGGCGCTGCTGGCCGCCGCCACGCAGTGGCCGGAGCGGGGAGTGCCGGACAATCCCCGCGCCTGGCTGCTCACCGTCGCCGGCCGCCGGCTGACCGACGAGTGGCGCAGCGAGCGGGCCCGCCGCGACCGCGAGGTCGCCGTCGCGCTCCGGGAGCCGGCGTACGCGACGGTCGCCCCGGCCGCCGACGAGTCGCCGTCGGCCGGGGACGACAGCCTCACCCTGTTCTTCCTCTGCTGCCATCCGGCGCTGCCCCGCTCGGCGCAGCTGGCGCTGACCCTGCGCGCGGTCGGTGGGCTGAGCACGGCGCAGATCGCGCAGGCGTTCCTGCTGCCGGAGCCGACCATGAGCCAGCGCATCCGCCGGGCCAAGCAGCGCGTCGAGGCGGCCGGCGCGCGGTTCGTCATGCCGTCGCCCGCCGAGCGGGACGAGCGGCTGCGAACCGTACTGCACGTGCTGTACCTGATCTTCAACGAGGGCTACACCGCCTCCAGCGGGGCGGACCTGCACCGGGCCGAGCTGACCGGCGAGGCGATCCGGCTGACCCGCCAGCTGCACCGGGCGCTGCCCCACGACGGCGAGGTCGCCGGCCTGCTCGCGCTGATGCTGCTCACCGACGCGCACCGGGCGGCGCGGACCGGGCCGGGCGGGGAACTGGTCCCGCTCGCCGAACAGGACCGGAGCCGGTGGGACCTGGCCGCCATCGCCGAGGGGGTGGCCCTGGTGACCGAGGCGCTGACCTGGTCGCTGCCGGGCCCGTACCAGCTCCAGGCGGCGATCGCGGCGGTGCACGCCGAGGCGCCCTCCGCCGAGCGGACGGACTGGCCGCAGATCGTCGCGCTCTACCGGGTGCTGGCGGCCGTGTCGCCGAACCCGATGGTCACCCTCAACCAGGCCGCCGCGGTGGCCATGGTGGACGGACCGCGCGCCGGGCTCGCCCTGCTCACCCCGCTCGACGCCGACGAGCGGATCGCCGGCCACCACCGGCTGGCGGCCGTCCGGGCCCACCTGCTGGAGCTGGCCGGGGAGCGGGACGCGGCACGGGAGGCGTACCTGCTGGCGGCCCGGCGGACCACCAGCCTGCCGGAGCGGCGCTACCTGGAGGTGCGCGCGGCCCGGCTGGCGGGCGACCGATGAGTTCCGGTGACGACGGGAGTCCACCCCGCATGACCACAGTGAGCTGTCAGATCTCGATGTCGTTGGACGGGTACGTGGCGGGGCCGGACCAGAGCCGGCAGGACCCGCTCGGTCGGGGCGGGCTGCGCCTGCACGAGTGGTTCTTCGGGCTGGACGCCTGGCGGGAGCGGCACGGGCTGGCCGGTGGGGAGCGCGGCGTCGACGCCGAGGTGGTCGACGAGATGACCCGGGACGTCGGGGCGTACGTGATGGGACGCCGGATGTTCGGCGGCGGCGACGGGCCGTGGGACCTCGACTGGACCGGCTGGTGGGGCGAGGACCCGCCGTTCCGGACGCCGGTCTTCGTGCTCACCCACCATCCGCGCGAGACGCTGGTGATGCGCGGCGGGACGGAGTTCCGGTTCGTCACCGACGGGCTCGCCGCCGCGCTGCGGCAGGCCCGGGAGGCGGCCGGCGACCGGGTGGTCTCCGTGGCGGGCGGCGCGAGCACGGTCAACCAGTGCCTGGCGGCGGGGCTGCTGGACACCCTCCAGCTGCACGTCGTGCCGATCGTGCTCGGGGCCGGCGAACGGCTCTTCGAGGGGGTCGGCGACCCGCGGCTGGAGCAGGTGTCGGTGGTCGCCGGCCCGACCGTCACCCACGTGACCTACCGGGTACGGCGCTGAGCATCTGGTCGGCCGGTCGGGGCAGGGGTCGGTCGCTGTGGAGCTGATGTCGTGAACGAATCACGGGTGGGATGGACCGCGCCGGCCGCCGGCCCCGATCGGTGATTCATCTACGACATCAGCTCCACAGGGTCTGTGGCACGCCTGTGGCTCCCGCTCAGCGGGCCGGCTCCGCGGCACCAATCGCTCGTCGGGCCGCCGCCGGTCAGACGTGGCAGTCGCGGGTGAGCCGCTCGGGGATGCGGACGAAGCCGGTCGCCATCCAGGTCGCCGGGCTGGCCGCGGCGGCTCCCGTGTCGATCTGCTTCGCGGCATCGGTCACCAGGTCCCTGATCCGCGCGTCCTCGGCGTTGCCGGCCTGCTCGCGCAGGTCGTCGGCGAGCCCGGCGAGGGTGCCCTTGAGCTGGCCGTTGAGCTGCTCCGGGGTGAGTTGGCGGCGGGTGGCCGCGGCCGAGTCGTCGGCGATCCTCCGGCTGGCCTCGATGATCAGCTCATCGGCGCGCCGGCAGACGGCGGCGGTGTTGGCGGCGCTCGGGCCGGTCGGCGACGCGCTCGGGCTGGGCGTCGAGGCCGCGCTCGCGGTGGCGGTGGCGCTCGCGGCGGCCGGAGCGTCCTGCGGGGCGTCGTCGCCGGCCTGCTGGCAGCCGGCGGCGAGGGCGGCGCAGGCCACCAGGGCGAGCGCGGCGGCGGAGCTTCGGAACATGGGACTCCCCGTTCGGGTGTCGGCCGTCCGGAGGGGACGGCGCGGGTCGACCCACGGCCGGATCTCGTCGCGCGGCCGCTGGGTCGGATCGCGGCGGATGTCGTTCTGGCAACGACCAGGATCGCTGTCAGGTCACGTCAACATGGCACGGGCACTCACGCTCCGCTGCCGGGTATCGGCTCCCCGGTGGTGACCGCGATCGCCGGCGGGCGCAGCGCGCCGCACGCCGGGCCGACAGGTCGTCGGCCCGGCGTGCGGAATGCGTGGGTCAGCTCTTGAAAGCGTCCTTGATCTTCTCGCCGGCCTGCTTGAGGTTGGACTTCGCCTGGTCGTTGCGGCCCTCGGCCTCGAGGCGCTCGTCGTCGGTCGCCCGACCCACGCCCTCCTTGATCTTGCCCGCGGTGTTCTCGCCGGCGTTGTCGATCTTGTCGTCGATACCCATGCGAACCTCCAGTTTGCAGTTCCTCCGACGTCCCGGATGTACCCCGGGTCTTTTCGCCGGAAACACCGATCACCCATACGTGATCACCCACGGTGACCGGCGACTGGTCGGGGTGGCGGGATAGGGAGACGCCCTCGCCGCCGGCCCCTCGGTGGGACCGGCGGCGGCGCGCCGATGCTCAGCCGACCGGGCGGAACCCGCGCAGCCGGAGGCTGTTGGCGACCACGAACACCGACGAGAAGGCCATCGCGGCCCCGGCGATCATCGGGTTGAGCAGGCCGGCGGCGGCCAGCGGCAGCGCGGCCAGGTTGTAGGCGAACGCCCAGAAGAGGTTGCCCTTGATGATGGCCAGGGTCCGCCGGGAGAGCCGGATGGCGTCGACCGCGGCGGTGAGGTCGCCGCGCACCAGCGTCAGGTCGGCGGCCTCGATCGCCACGTCGGTGCCGGTGCCCATGGCCAGCCCCAGGTCGGCCTGGGCCAGCGCGGCGGCGTCGTTGACCCCGTCGCCGACCATCGCGACGGTCCGCCCCTCGCCCTGGAGTCGCCTGACCACGTCGACCTTGTCGGCCGGCAGCACCTCGGCGATCACCTCGTCGATGCCGACCTCGGCCGCCACCGCCCGGGCGACGGTCGCGTTGTCGCCGGTGAGCAGCACCGGCTTCAGGCCCAGGCCGCGCAGCCCGTCGATCGCCGCCCGGCTGGTCGGCTTGACCGCGTCGGCGACCGCGAGGACGCCCCGGGCCCGGCCGTCCCAGCCGGCCAGCACGGCCGTCCGGCCGGCCGCCTCCGCGTCACCCGCCGCCCGCACGACCTCCTCGGGTACGGCCAGGCCCCGCTCGCGCAGCAGCCGGAGCCGACCGACGACCACCTCGTGGCCGTCCACCGTGCCGGTGACACCGAGCCCCTCGGCGTTGGCGAAGCCCGTGACCGGCGGCAGCGCGCCCGCCTCGGCGGCGCCCGCCGCGACCGCCCGGGCGACCGGGTGCTCCGAGCCGGCCTCCAGCGCCCCGGCGAGCCGGAGCAGTTCCGTCCGGTCGACCCCCTGGGCGGGAAGCACGTCGACCAGGGTCATTCGGCCGGTGGTGACCGTGCCGGTCTTGTCCAGCACGACGGTGTCCACCTGGCGGGTGGACTCCAGCATCTCCGGCCCCTTGATCAGGATGCCGAGCTGGGCTCCCCGGCCGGTCCCGACCAGCAGCGCCGTGGGCGTGGCCAGGCCGAGCGCGCACGGGCAGGCGATGATCAGCACGGCGACCGCGGCGGTGAACGCGGCCGTCGGGCCCGCCCCGGTGCCGAGCCACCAGCCGAGCGTGCCGGCGGCCAGGGCGATCACGATCGGGACGAAGACGCCGGAGATCCGGTCGGCCAGCCGCTGCACGGCCGCCTTGCCGGTCTGCGCCTGCTCCACCAGCTTCGCCATCTGGGCGAGCTGGGTGTCCGCACCGACCCGGGTGGCGGTGACCACCAGCCGGCCACCGGCGTTCACCGTCGCGCCGACCACGGTGTCGCCCGGGCCGACCTCGACCGGCACCGACTCGCCGGTGAGCATGCTGGCGTCGACGGCCGACGTGCCCTCGTCCACCACCCCGTCGGTGGCGACCTTCTCACCGGGGCGGACCACGAACCGGTCGCCCACCGCGAGCTGGTCGACCGGGATCCGGGTCTCGACGTCGCCGCGCAGCACCGCGACGTCCCGGGCACCCAGCTCCAACAGGGCGCGCAGGGCGGCGCCGGCGGTCCGCTTGGAGCGGGCCTCGAAGTACCGGCCGGCGAGGATGAAGACGGTGACGCCGGCCGCCGCCTCCAGGTAGATGTTGCCGGCCCCGTCGGTGCGGGTGATGTCGAGCCGGAACGGGTGCGTCATCCCGGGCATCCCGGCGTCACCGAGGAAGAGCGCCCAGAGCGACCAGCCGAACGCGGCCAGGGTGCCCAGCGAGACCAGGGTGTCCATGGTGGCGGCGCCGTGCCGCAGGTTGATCCAGGCGGCCCGGTGGAACGGCAGCCCGCCGTAGACCACCACCGGGGCGGCCAGGGTCAGCGACAGCCACTGCCAGTAGGTGAACTGCCAGGCCGGCACCATGGCCAGCAGGATCACCGGCACGGTCAGCGCGATCGAGAGCCACAGCCTGGTCCGCAGGCCGCGCAGCTCGTCGGCCGGCTCGGCGGCCGGTCCGGTCGTACCGGCCGGGGTGGGTGGGGGCGGCACGACGGCGGTGTAGCCGGTCTTCTCCACCGTGGCGATGAGGTCCGCCGGCGTGACCTCGTCGGCGTACCGGACGGTGGCCTTCTCGGTGGCGTAGTTGACGGTGGCGGTCACGCCCTCCATCCGGTTGAGCTTCTTCTCGATCCGCGCGGCGCAGGACGCGCAGGTCATCCCGCCGATGGCCAGCTCGATCCGGTGAGGTGCGACCGGCAGGGAGTCCGTGGTGGGGGTCATCGCGGCACCTCCGATCAGTTGTGCCCGTGACCGGGGGCGCCGTGGCCGGCGTCGGCGGTCGGGGTGGGAACGGTCGGGGTGGTCCGGGTGCCGGGGGTGCTCGCCGGGGCCGCCGGGGCGTCGCCGGCCAGCACCGTGAACTCGGCGGTGTGCACCGCCCCGCCGTGCCGGAAGTCCAGGTACAGCCGGTAGCTGCCGGCCGAGGGCACCTCGGCGGCGAAGCTCACCGCCGGTCCGGCCGGGGTACGCCCGTCACCGGGCACGCCCTCCGGGTGCACGTGCAGGTACGCGAGGTCGCCCTGCCGCAACGCCACCAGGTGCCCGTACGCGCCGAGATAGGGCTCCAGGTCGGTGACCGGCTTCCCGTCCCGGCTGACGGTCAGCGTCAGCTGGCTGGTACGGCCCGGCTGCGGGGTGCCGGCGAGGGTGACCGTGTAGCCGTCGACCGTGGCGCTGGCGGCCGGGGCCGGCAGCGGCCGGGGCTGGAGCTGGCCGGGGACGGTCACGTCGACCCCGAGGGTGAGCGCCTCCCCGCCCGACGGGGTGAAGTCGGCGAAGGCGCGCCAGACGCCCGGCCCGCCCAGCGGGGAGTCCACCCGCCAGGTGCCGTCGGCGCCCAGCTCGGGGTGGACGTGCCGGAAGCCGGACAGGTCGCGCCGCGCCACGATCAGGTGCATCCGCTTGTCGTGGGCGATCTCGTAGCCGGTCACCGCGGCGCCGTCCGGGCCGGTGATCCGGAAGGCGAACTGCCCGGTCGGGGCGTCCACCGGCTGCATGGTGTAGCCGCGGTCGGAGACGAGCAGCCCGCCGGGCAGGTGCGCGGCACCGCCGGGGTCGCCACCGTGCGAGTCGGAGCCGCCGTGCGGGTCGGCGCCGTGGTCGGCGTCGACGGGCTCGTGACGGGTGTCGGCGGCCGGGGTGACGGGGTCGGTCAGGTGGCCGACCCCGTACGCCGTGCCGAACACCGCCGCGAGGCCGAGGGCGAAACCGCTCAGCTTCGTCGCCGTGTTCATCGTGATACCTCGGTTCTCTGGGGTCGTGACCCCGTCACGCCTCGACGAGGTCGTATCCGGCCTCGTCGACGGCGGCGCGTACGGCGTCGGTGTCCAGCGGGCTCTCACTGGTGACGGTGACCCGGCCGGAGGCCAGGTCCACCTGGACGTCGCTGACGCCCTGGATCGCGCTCACCTCGGTGCTGACCGAGTTGACGCAGTGCCCGCAGGTCATGCCCTGTACCTGGTACGTGGTGGTGACCATGGCAACTCTCCTCCCGCATCCATGCTATACCCCCCAGGGGTAGCTCTCCCGAGGACCGTAGCATACCCCCAGGGGGTACGCTATCCTGGTCGTCATGACCACACCGAGCACCCCGACCCGGGGCTACACCGCCAGCAAGGACCAGCTGCTCGCGCGGCTGCGCCGCGTCGAGGGCCAGGTCCGCGGCGTGGAGAAGATGGTCGACGACGACCGCTACTGCATCGACGTGCTGACCCAGATCTCGGCGATCCAGGCCGCCCTGGACAAGGTCGCCCTCGGCCTGCTCGACGGCCACGCCCGGCACTGCATGCACGAGGGGGCCGCCGAGGGCCGCGCCGACGAGATGGCCGCCGAGATGATGGCCGCCGTCGGCCGCCTGATGAAGCGCGGCTGAGCCCGCCACGCGCGGCGAGATCGACGACGAGGCGTACCAGCGGCGGCGGTCGGCACTGCGGACCCGGGCCTGACCGGCACGGTCACCAGGCCGGGGCGCCGGAGCCACGACAGCTCCGGGCGCCCCGGCCGGCGGTGGTCAGAGCCGGGCGAGGATCTTCTTCATCGCGTCGATCTCGCTCTGCTGGGCGTTGACGATCTGCTGCGCCATGGCCTTGGCGTCCGCGTTGCCGCCGCTGGCGAGCTCCTCCTCCGCCATGGTGATGGCGCCCTCGTGGTGGGCGATCATCATGGTCAGGAACTGCCGGTCGAACTCCCGGCCGGAGGCGTCCGCCAGCTTCGCCATGTCGGCGTCGGACATCATGCCCGGCATGCCGTGGTCGTGGTGGCCGCCGGTCGGGCTGCCGGACGGGACGGGCCGACCCCAGGCAGTGAGCCAGCCGGTCATGGTGGCGATCTCCGGCGCCTGGGCGGCCTTGATCTGTGCGGCGAGGTGCTTGACCTCCGGGTCCTCGGCACGGCTGTCGGCCAGCTCCGACATCCGCACCGCCTGCTGGTGGTGCGGGATCATCATCTGGGCGAACATCACGTCGGCGTCGCCGAACGTGGCGGACGCGCTCGCCGACGGGCCGGCGGGGGCTCCCGCGCCCGGCATGTCGTGGCCGGAGCCGGCCTGGTGGTCGTCGCCGGCGCAGGCGGCCAGGGCGAGAGTGGCGCTGAGAGCGACGCCGGCCAGGGCGGCACGGCGCGCAATGGTACGAGTGGACACGGTCGAAACCTTTCGGTGTGAATACGTACGCAGCGGACTTCGGACGCGGCGTGGCCGCGCCGGGGTGTCCTATCTGCGCAGCACCGACACCGTGGCGAGGCGAAGCCCGACCGGGCGGGGTGGCGGGGCGCGCGGCCCGCGCGACGGACCCGACGCATGGCGGGTGTGGACGGCCGGGCGGGCACGACCGAGCAGCAGCGTCGCCAGCAGCAGTGCCACCGTGAAGGCGCCGAGCACCGCCAGGCAGACACTCCAGCCACTCGGGGCACCGCCCGGCTGGTCGGCGGGGGCGGCCCGTCCGCAGCCGTCCCCGGCGCAGTCAGCCACCATCACCCCGCCGGCCTGGCCGGCGAACGACACCGGCCCGGCGCCGTGGGCGGCCGGGACCGTTTCGGGCGCGGCGCTGTGGGCGACCGGGACCGTTTCGGGTGCGGCGCTGTGGGCGACCGGGACCGCCTCGGGCAGGGTGGCCTGAACGACCATCAGCCGCTGCGACCCGGCGGCGGCGTGGCCGTCCGGGTGGGACGCGACGGAGTGCGTGCCGTGGCCGATGGTGTGCATGGCGGCCAGCCCGAGCAGGGTGCAGGCGAGCAGGAACAGCCGGGCCCACCACCCGGCCGGCCGCGCCGTCGCCGTCGCCGTTCGCACCCGACCACGCTAGCCCGATCCGGGCGGGGATCAGAGGCGTACCCGGCGCAACAGTTGGGCGTTGAGCGCGACGACGATCGTCGAGGCGGACATCAGCGCTGCGGCGAGCGCCGGACTGAGCGCCACCCCCGCGAAGGCCAGCACGCCGGCCGCCAGCGGCAGCGCCACCACGTTGTAGCCGGCCGCCCAGGCGAGGTTCTGCCGCATCTTCCGGTACGCCGCCCGACTCAGCCGGACCACCCCGGCGACCCCGCGCGGGTCGGAGGAGGCCAGCACCACCCCGGCCGACTCGATCGCCACGTCGGTGCCCGCCCCGATCGCGATCCCCACGTCTGCCCGGGCCAGCGCCGGCGCGTCGTTGACCCCGTCACCGACCATCGCCACCCGCAGCCCCCGGCGTTGCAGCGCGGTCACCTTGCGATCCTTGTCGGCGGGCAGCACCTCGGCGAAGACCTCGTCGACGCCGGGCCGGAAGCCGAGGTCCGCGGCGACCGCCTCGGCCACCGTCCGGGCGTCCCCGGTGATCATCGCGATGCTGCGGACCCCCTCGGCACGCAGTTCCGCGATCGCCTCCCGGGCCTCGGGGCGTACCTCGTCGGCGAGGGCGAGCAGGCCGAGGACGGTGTCCGGCAGGCGGACCAGGTGCAGCACCGCCGCGCCGCGCCCCGCCCAGCGCCGGGCCGCCGACTCCAGCGCCCCGGGCAGCTCCAGCCCCTGCTCGCGCAGGAGCGCGGGGCCACCGACCGCGTACGGCGTACCGTCGATGTCGGCCCGGACGCCGCGCCCCGGCAGCGAGCGAAAGCCGGCGGCCGGGGCCGGGCCGCCGCGCTCGGCGGCGGCCGCGACGATCGCCCGGGCCAGCGGGTGTTCGCTGTCCGCCTCGACCCCGGCGGCGAGCCGCAGCACCTCGTCCTCGCCGGTCCCCGGCGCGGCGGCCACCCCGACCACGGCGTGCTCGCCCCTGGTGAGGGTGCCGGTCTTGTCGAAGAGCACCACGTCGACGGTGCGCATCCGTTCCAGCGCGAGCCGGTCGCGGACCAGCACGCCGGAGCGGGCGGCCAGCGCGGTGGAGAGCGCGATCACCAGTGGAATGGCCAGGCCGAGCGCGTGCGGGCAGGCGATCACCAGCACCGTCACGGTCCGCACCACGGCCTCGTCCCGCTCGCCCAGCGCGGTCCACCCCACGACGGTCAGCACGGCGGTGGCGGTGGCGACGTAGAAGAGCCAGGCGGCGAAGCGGTCCGCCAGCGCCTGCGCCCGCCCGCCGGACTGCTGCGCCTGCGTCACGAGGCGCTGGATGCCGGCGAGGGTGGTCTGGTCGCCGACCGCCTCCACCCGGACCCGGATCGCCGAGTCGGTGGCGACGGTGCCGGCCACCACCCGGTCCCCGACCGCCCGGGAGACCGGGCGGGACTCGCCGGTGACCATCGACTCGTCCAGCTCGGCGGCCCCGTCGATGATCCGCCCGTCGGCCGGCACCCGGCCACCGGGGCGGACCAGCACCACGTCGGCCACCCGCAGGCCGCTCACCGGCACCCGTTCGGTGCCGCCCTGCGGCCCGACCCGCTCGGCGTCGTCGGGGAGCAGCGCGGCCAGCGCCGCGAGCGCACCCCGCGCCTGCCCGACGGCCTTCATCTCCTGCCAGTGCCCGAGCAGCATGATGGTGACCAGGGCGGCCAACTCCCACCAGAAGTCCAGCTCGAAGGCGCCGAGGCTGGTGGCGAGCGACGCGGCGTACGCGACGGTGATCGCCATCCCGATCAGCAGCATCATGCCCGGGGCCCGGTCGCGCACCTCGCGCACCGCGCCGACGAGGAACGGCCAGCCGCCCCACCAGAAGACCACCGAGCCGAGCACCGGCCCGACCAGGGACCGGCCGGGGAACTCCAGCGGGTAGCCGAACCACTCCATCACCATGTGGCTGGTGGCGACCACGGGCAGGGTCAGCGCCAGGCAGAACCAGAACCGACGGCGGAACATCTCCGGGTCGTGGCCGGCGTGCCGGTCGTGCCCCCGGTGCCGGCCCGGCCCCGGGGACCCGGCCGGTCCGGCGTGCTGGTCCATGCCCCCACGATGCCCGGTGGGCGCGCTGCCGATGGCCCGAACCGGGCGGACCCGCACCGAACCTGGCTACGATTCTCCGGCCATGACTCGCCATCCGCCGCAGCTGCCGCCCGCCCGCGTACCGCGCCGGGCTCGGCTGCCGTGGGCGACCGCCCGGGCGGGTCGCCACGCCGGGCGACCGCACCGTCCGGTCACGCTGGGTGACCTCGCCGGCACCCAGGGGCCACACCGGGGTACGCGGCTCGCCACGCGCGTTGCGCCGGTGAACCGACCGGCCGGCTGACACGTACCCCGCCCTGGATCGTTGGGAGACTCGCAATGGGCGCCGACCACACCCGTCCCGCTCCGTCCACCCCACCGGGGGTGCGACGGATCCTCGTCGCGACGGTGGTCCCGCTGTTCGTCGTCACGGTGATCGCCGCCCTGGTGCTGTGGCCGCGCGACTCGCGGCAGGCCGACGTCGGCGCCGAGCCGGCGCGCCACCACGGCACGGTGACCCGGGTGGTGACCGAACCCTGCCCGCCGACGCCGGAGGCGCCGCCCGGCGCGGCCGAGGGCCCGTGCGGGACCGTGACGGTCCGGGTCGAGCAGGGCCCGGACAGCGGCCAGCAGGTGGAGACGCCGGTGCCCGCCGGCCCGGGCGCGCCCACCGTGGCGGTCGGCGACGAGGTGGTGCTGGTCCAGCTCGCCGACCCGGCCGACCCCACCGCCACCAGCTACCAGATCGCCGAACACCAACGCGGCAAGCCCCTGGTGTGGCTGGTGGCGCTCTTCGCGGCGGCGATCGTGGCGTTCGGCCGGCTGCGCGGGCTGGCCGCGCTGGCCGGGCTCGGCGCCAGCTTCGCCATCCTGCTGGCCTTCGTCGTACCCGGCATCGCGGCGGGCGGCTCGCCGCTGCTGATCGCGATCACCGGCTCGGCGCTGATCATGTTCGTGGTGCTGTACCTGACCCACGGGATCACCGCGCAGACCTCGGTGGCGGTCCTCGGCACGCTCGGCAGCCTGGTGCTGACCGGACTCCTCGGCAGCCTGGCCACCGCTGCCGCCCACCTGACCGGGTTCGGCAGCGAGGAGGCCACCACGCTGTCGATGTACCAGCGCGACGTCGACCTGCACGGGCTGCTGCTGGCCGGCATCATCATCGGCTCGCTCGGCGTGCTCGACGACGTCACCGTCACCCAGGCCGCCACCGTCACCGAGCTGGCGCACGCCAACCCCGGACTGTCCCGGACGCAGCTCTACCGGGCCGCCACCCGGGTCGGCCGGGCGCACATCGCCTCCACGGTGAACACCATCGTGCTCGCGTACGCGGGCGCGTCGCTGCCGCTGCTGCTCCTGCTCACCGCCGACAGCCGGCCGGTGAGCCAGATCCTCACCAGCGAGTTCCTGGCCCAGGAGATCGTCCGCAGCGCGGTGGCGACGCTCGGCCTGGTCGCCGCCGTACCGCTGACCACCGCGCTGGCCGCGCTGGTCGCCACCGCCGGTCGTGGCCCGGCCGACGAGCCCGCCCGGGACAACGGGCCGGCACCCACGCCCCGCCCCTCCGCCGACCGGGACACGGCGCTCGAGGCGCTGAGCGCGTCGCGTCCCGGCCGACCGTCCACCCCGGCCCCCGCACGGTGGCCCGACCCGGAAAGGAGCACGGACACCGCATGGTGAGACTCCGCAGCGTGACCGACGCCGACGCGGAACCTGACGAACGCGTCACTCGTCACGCATCGCTACGACGAAATAACGCTTTTAGTCGGGTTCTGGACGTAGATCCCCGGTACGACTCTCGGGTAACCTCGCTGCCGGTCACCGCCGAAGGCGCGCAGCGGCGCCTGCGGTGCCGCCGCCCAATCGCCGCGAGGCGAACCGGGGAACCAGGTACATGGGGTGAATCCGCGCGAGCGGTAGGGGCCACTTCCGTCCCGAACCCGTCAGCTAACCCGGTCGGCGGTCGACGGAAGGGAACACTGTGACGGCACCCCTGCGCCGCTGGTTGACTCCGGTGGTGGCCGTGTTCGCCGCTCTGGCCATCCTCGGCGGTCCGACAGCCGCGATCGCCGCGCCCTCGACCCCCACCCCCTCCGGGCACGAGGAGGACGACGAGCCCAAGCTGCTCACCGACGTCATCGAGCTGCGCAACCGCGAGTATTCCAAGGCCAAGACGCAGCTGGAGAAGTCCAAGAAGCGCCAGCAGCAGCTCGGGCTGGAGGTGCGGCGCGCGCAGGACGAGCTGGCGGCGTTGCAGCCGACGGTCTCGCAGCTCGCGGCGCAGTCGTACCGGACCGGCCGGATCGGCGCGGTGGCGATGCTGTTGGAGAGCGACGCCCCCGACTCGTTCGTCCGGCGCGCCGCCGCCCTGGACGAGCTGAACATGGTCAACGCGCAGAAGCTGGCCAAGGTCACCGCCGCCAAGAACCGCGCGGAGCAGGCCAAGCTGGCGCTGGACGCCGAGGTGCGCGAGCAGCAGAAGCTCACCAACGACATGGCCCGGGAGAGCCGGGAGGCCGAGAAGGCCCTCCAGCTGGTCGGCGGCCGGGGCTTCACCGGCGGCCTGGTCGACGCGACCTCGCCGGTCGCCCGGATCGGCCCCGGCCGAACCGCGGACGGCGGCTGGCGTCCCGAGTCGCGCACCGAGGACGACCCGACGACCTCCGGCACCATCACGCCGCGCACCCTGCACGCGTACAAGGAGGTCCGGCGGGCCGGCTTCAACCGGTTCGCGGGCTGCTACCGGCCCGGTGGGCCGTGGGAGCACCCGAAGGGCAAGGCCTGCGACTGGTCGTTGCAGCGGAGCGGCTTCGCGCCCTGGCACAACAACGACACCCGGATGTACGGCAACAACCTCGCCGCGTTCCTGATCCGCAACGCCGACCGGCTCGGCATCTACTACGTGATCTGGAACCGGCAGATCTGGTTCCCGGCCACCGGGTGGAAGTCGTACAGCGGACCGTCGAACCACACCGACCACGTGCACATGTCGATGCTTTGACGTTCTCCCCGCCCTAAAGGACGGGGATTCCCTCCGCGCTGCGCGTGGAACAGCGCGCAGCGCGCGGGCGGATTCCTGCTTCTCGGCGCGGTGCCGGCACGGGTGCCGGTCTTACCTGCGCTCCACAGGCGTTTAGGCTCTCGGCGCGTCCCGCCGCGAGCACGTTGATGGCCGCGTTGACGTCCCGGTCGTGGACCGCACCGCAGGGGCAGGTCCACGACCGGACGTTGAGCGGCTTGGGTCCGTCGGGCCGGCCGCACTCCGAGCACGTCTGCGACGTGGGCGCGAACCGGTCGATCTTTGCGAAGGTGCGCCCGTACCGGGCGGCCTTGTACTGCAGCATCGCGGTGAAGCCGGCCCAGCCGGCGTCGTGCACCGACTTCGCCAGGCGGGTCCGGGCAAGGCCGCTAACGCACAGGTCCTCGACGTACACCGCTTGGTTGTCGCGGATGATCTGGGTCGAGAGCTTGTGCTGCCAGTCTCGCCGGGTGTCAGCCACCCGGGCGTGCGCCTTCGCCACCGTGACGACGGCCTTCTTGCGGTTGTTGCTGCCCCGCTGCTTACGCGACAGCGCCTGCTGCAACCGGCGCAGCCTGCGAGCGGCTCGGCGCAGGAATCGTGGCGCCGCGACCTTCGTGCCGTCGGACAGGACCGCGAAGTGGGTCAGACCCAGGTCGATGCCCACCTCGGCGTCGGCCGGCGGCAGCGGCTCGTCGGCAGCCTGGACGACGAACGAGGCGAAGTACCGGCCGGCCGAGTCCTTGATGATCGTCACCGAACTGGGCGCGGCGGGTAGCACCCGCGACCACCGCACCGCCAGATCACCAATCTTCGGCAGCCGCAGCCGACCGTTGTCCAACACCTTGAATCGGGCGTTGGCGGTGAATCGAATCGCCTGCCGGTTATCCTTACGCGACCGAAAACGCGGCGGAGCCACCCGCCCCCTGCGCTTCCCCGATAGAGATGCGAAGAAGTTGCGGTACGCCACGTTCAGGTCCGCGAGGGCCTGCTGCAACACCACCGCCGACACCTCGCCCAGCCACGCCCGCTCCGGCGTCGTCTTCGCCTCGGTAATCACCCGCTTGGACAGCTCCCCGTCCGACACGTACGGCAGCCCGACCTCGCGGGCCTGCTGCCGGACGCGCAGCCCGTCGTTGAACACCACCCGCGCGCACCCGAACGCCCGCGCCAGCGCTTCCCGCTGACCCGACGTCGGATAGACGCGATAGTTGTACCGCAGCTGCACATCGGACAGCCTCGCAGTGGCCTACGACAGAGAATGCAACGTGCGTACTGGCAGGCATTGCGTTTCCGCCATGCACGCCCACTTATTCACAACCGGCCAGGCTAGAGCACCCTCGGGCCTAGACGGCCCTCCCGCGTGAGCCTTCACCCCCGCCCTAACGGGCGAAGCACTGGCCCGCATCTTGGTAACGCGCGACGCGTACCGAACGAGGGCCGTCCCCGGGTGGGGGCGGCCCTCGTCGCGTACGGGGTTGTTCAGCCGGCGACGGCGGTCGCCCGATCGCCGGCCTGGGCCGGCACGACACTCGGCACCGCGGCCACCGTCCGCACCTCACCGGCGGCGAGCCGGTACGACATGCCGACCACCGCGCACCGCCCCTCGGCGACCGCGGCGGCCAGTACGGCGGAGTTGCCCAGCAGCGCCTCGACGGTGTGCGCGATGTGGATGTCGACGATCCCGTCGACATCGTCGACGCCCTGCTCGGCGGCCCGTCGGAGGCTGGGCACCACCGCGTCCACCACCGCCCGCAGGTGCCCGGCCGGCGGCGTACCGGTCCGCGCGGCGTCCCGGGCAGCCTGCACCGCCCCGCAGGAGTCGTGGCCGAGCACCACCACCAGCGGGGTGCCCAGGACGCTCACCGCGTACTCGACGCTGCCGAGCACCTCGGGGCCGGCGGTGTGCCCGGCGGTACGGACCACGAAGAGGTCACCCAGGCCCCGGTCGAAAATGATCTCGGCGGCGAGGCGGGAGTCGGAGCAGCCGACGATCACCGCGAACGGCTGCTGGCCCTCGGCGACCGCCGCCCGGTGCACCGAGTCCTGGTTGGGGTGGCGCTGCGCGCCCGTCACGAAGCGCCGGTTGCCGGCGTGCAGCTCGGCGAGCGCCTGCGTCGGATCGGTCAGGGTCATTGCCTCACCTCGGTCCCTCGCGAGATCGGCCTGGTCACACCCGGCCGGCGACGGAGGCGGCCTCGCCGCCCACCGTCACACGCAGCAAAAGATACGTCAAGGTATACGTGATACAGATTTCATACATTACCGGGACGTGGGCAGCGTGTTTCGCCGCCGTGCCCCCCGGGCCGCGCCCGGACAGCTCCGGGTGCGTGGAGGCCAGGGCGGAAATGCCGGCCGGCTGGCCATACCATGACGGGCATGGCGACGACTGCGCAGAACGGGAGCACCCGGAACTGGACGTTCCTCACCAACCACGCGCACGTGCTGCTCGCCATCGCCCGCAACCCCACCGCCCGGCTGCGGGACGTCGCCGACGAGGTCGGGGTCACCGAGCGCGCCGCGCAGGCGATCGTCGCCGACCTGGAGGCCGGCGGCTACCTGCACCGCACCCGGGTGGGCCGGCGCAACGAGTACACGGTCAACCCGCGCGGCCACTTCCGACACCCGGCCGAGTCCGACCGCCAGGTGGGTGATCTGCTCGCCCTCTTCACCGGCGAGCGCGCCGAGTCCACCTCCTGACGACCGCTCTCATTCTGGGCGCCCGGACCGCCCGTCGCCCCGTCCCGGGCGCGGCGGCGGTAATCTCAGCGCGTGCGCGAGAGCTTCCGGCCGACTGGGACGGCGCTGACCGAGGCCGCCGGGCGTCCATCCCGGACCGTCCTCGGTGGAGTGTTGGCGGCCCTGCTCGCCTCGCTCGTGGTGCCGCCGGCACCGGCCGTGGCGGCCCCGACCTGCCCCGGCCCGGCCGGCGGGGTCGCCCCCGCCGAGACACCGTGGGCGCTGCGCCGGCTCGACCCGGCGTCGGCCTGGCGGATCACCCGGGGCGAGCGGGTCACGGTGGCGGTCATCGACTCCGGCGTCTCCCCCACCCATCCGCTGCTCAAGGGGCAGGTACGCGAGGGCCGCGACTTCAACGGCCTGCCGTCGATGCAGGGCCGGTGCGACCTGGCCGGCCACGGCACCATCGTGGCCGGGATCATCGCCGGGCGGGACGACACCGGAGCCCCGTACAGCGGCATCGCGCCCGCAGCCCGGATCCTGCCGGTCCGGGTGCTGCCCGACACCCAGCGCACCAACGACCCCGGCCTGCCCCTGCAGATCGCCGACGCGATCCGCTGGTCGGCCGACCAGGACGTGCAGGTGATCAACCTGTCGCTGGTCACGGTGGACCATCCGGAGCTCGCCCGGGCCGTCGACTACGCGCTCGGCAAGGGCGTGGTGGTGGTGGCCGCCGCCGGCAACCGGCAGCAGGAGCAGCAGGACCTACCGGCGTACCCGGCCGCGTACCCGGGGGTGATCGCGGTCGCCGGGGTCGACCGGGAGGGCGGCCACGTCGGCAGCTCGGTCAGCGGCAACTACGTGGACATCGCCGCCCCCGGACTGGACATCGTCGGCCCCGCCCCCGGCGGCCAGGGCTACCTCGCCGAGCCGCAGGGCGGCACCAGCTTCGCCGCCGCGTACGTCTCGGGCGCGGCGGCACTGATCCGCGCCGCCCGGCCCGACCTCACCCCGGAACAGGTCGCCTACCGGCTCACCCGCACGGCCGACAACCCGCCCGAGGGGCACAACCCCGAGCTCGGGTACGGGGTGGTGAACCCGTACCGGGCGCTGACCAGCCTGCTCGGCACCCGGACCGATCCCCCGGTCGGGGCCATGCCGCCACCCGGCGCGGCGGAGGACCCGCTGGGCTGGCAGCGCACCGTGGCGCTCTGGGTCGCCGGTGCCGCCGGAGTGCTCGCCCTGACGCTGCTGGCGGCCCGACCGATCGTGGCCCTGGGCCGCCGGCGGAAGTGGCGGCCCGGCCGCCGCGCCGAAACCGTCGACGCCTGACTGCCGCCCGACGCTGCCTGCGAACGGTGAGGCGCCGCAGGAACGGCGGAGCGGTCCTCGAACGGCGCAGCGGTCCTCGAACGGCGGAGCTGCCCCACGAACGGCGGAGCGCCGCCCACGTGACCGTGGATGGCGCTCCTTCCGAGGCTCAGCGCAGGATGCCGGGCGCGGCGCCGCCGTCCGCGCCCCAGACGTCCTCGTCCTCCTCCAGCCAGGTGTTGCGGGGAGCCTCCTCCTCGCCGTAGCCGGCACCGTGGCCGCCGCCCATGCCGGCCATGCCGCCGCCCTTGACCCCGGCACCGCCCCGGACACCGCCGGCCGCGCCCTTGCCGGCGCCGCCACGACCGGCCGCACCACCCATGCCGCCGGCCATGCCGCCCATGCCGCCGCCGAGCCGGCCCGCACCGCGACCCGCACCCCGGCCGGCACCCGCACCGCCCGCGCCGCCCATCATCCCGGGCATGCCGGTGCTCACCGCCTTGCCGAGGGAGCCGCCGCCGGGGATCATGCCGCCGGCGCCGCCGAGGCCGCTGCCACCGCCGAGGCCGCCACCGGAGCCGAGGCCGGTGGTGCTGGGCAGGCCACCGCCACCCGCGCCGGGCAGGGTGCCGACGCCGCCGCCGGCACCGGCCAGACCGCTGCCGTACTCGTCGCCGAGGCTGCCGGTGCCGCCGCCGCCCGGGTAGCCGCCGGTGCCGGATGAAAGGTCGGGGTGGGCGCCGGAGCCGATGCTCGGGCCGCCCGAGCCGAGGCCGGGGGGCGAGCCGATGCCGCCCGCGGAGGGGCCGCCGCCGATGCCCCCGGTGGAGGGCGCCCCGCCGATGTCCGGCACGCCACCGCCACCACCGCCGCCGCCTCCACCGCCGAGGTCCGGCCGGTCGAAGGTGTCGGTACGCGTGGGGGGCGCGGTGCCGCTCGGCGCGTCGAGATTCTCGTCGATCGCCAGGTACTGGCCGCTGACCTGACCGTAGACCCGGTTAGCGTCGTCGGTCTTGTCGTTGAACCAGTCGACCATCGAACTGATCGGGTCGGCCAGGCCGAGGAAGTCCGGCTTGACCTTCATCTCGAAGAAGCCGGCGCTGATCGTGATCCGGCCGTTGCGGGCCTCCAGCACGTCGTTGACGCAGCTCGCCGGGATCGGGAACTCGGCCTGCGCGGCGCTCAGCTTGTCCGCGGCGTCCTTGAGCGAGTGCACGATGCCGCCCCGGCTCTCGGCGTCCGCGACCACCTCGCCGGTGGTCTTCGCGAGCCCCTCGATGTGGGTCTTGAACGCCTCGTACGCCGGGCCCTTCCAGGTCTCACCGAGGTCCTTGACGTTGGTTTCGAGGTTCTGCTTGACCGTGTTCAGGTTCTTCAGCAGCTGCTCCCAGCCGAAGGCGGCGCTGGTGACGTCACCGGGCCTGCCGTCGATGACGATCTGCTGGCACATCTCTTCCCAACTCGGCATCTGCCGCCTCCCCCGACTCAGTTCTTCCCGGCGCGGCTGGACGCGCTGTTGATGGCGTTCTGCATCTGGTTGGCGTTCATCCGGTTGCGCTCATCGGCCGTGTCGTAGTTCTCCTTGACCTTCCGGAGCGCGTTGGCGGCCTTCCAGAGCTCACGGGCGAGCTCCCGCAGCCTGGTCTGGGTGCTGTCGTAGAGACCGGCGTGCTTGGTGGCGAGGGCGTTGGCCCGCTCGAAGCTGCCGAGCGGGCTCTTCTCACCGCCACCGCCCACCGCCGCCGCCCCGGTGGCGTTGCGCATCCACTTCCGGATGTCCTCTTCCATCTTGTAGGACTGCTGGTTGAGGAACTCGGCGTGGTCGTCGAGCCACGTGATGGCCTTGTCGAGAGTCGAGGCGTCCCACTCGGTCTTGGCGCCCGCGCCGCCCGGGGCGGGCGTGAGGTGCGTCGGCCGGTGGGCCTTGTTGACGTTGTCCAACGAGACGCCGTCGTAGTAGACGAACGGCGTGATGGTCGGTGCCACCGGGACGTTGGGCGTGTCGATCTCGACCCTGTCCGACTGCTGCGTCCTGTCGTCCGTCATCGGTTCCTCCCCGTCGCCGATCAGACTCTCTGGCTTACTGGTGGTGCACGCCGGGGCCCGGCGGGGCCGGCGGCGGTGGGGGCGTCGCCCCCGGGTGCGGCCAGGGGGCACCCTGGGGTGCCGCACCGGGCGGACCGTAGGCCCCCGGCGGCACCTGACCCGGTACGCCGTGCGGGGCCGCGGGCGGGTACGGGCCACGGGCGCCCGGGACGGCGCCCGGCGGCACGGCGTGGCCGGCGGAGACCGGGTGGCCGGGCGGCGGCGGGAAGCCAGGACCGGCGGGCGGCGGGAAGCCGGGGCCGGCGGTCGGCGCGGCCGGCCGTCGGCGGGACCGGCGCACCAGCACGATCACCAGGATCGCCACCGCGATCGGCACCAGCAGGCAGAGCGCGCCCTGGATCAGCGCACCGGTGCCGTTCTTCACGCCGAACGAGACGACCGGGTCGTCGTCCTTCGACCGCTCCGGCAGGGGTTGCGAGCCGTTCTCCGCGTCACCCCCGGCGGGCGCGCCGGCCAGCAGCGGGTTGCTCGACACGTTCGGCACCGAGCGGGTCAGCGCCGCCACCGGGTCCACCGCCCCGAACCCGTACTCCTCGTCCCGGCCGGCGGGACCCCGGTCCTGGGCGGTGCGGATGAGCCGGTTCACCACGTTGGCCGCGTCCAGGTCCGGGTACTTCGCCCGGACCAGCGCCGCCAGGCCGGACACGATCGCCGCCGACTCGCTGGTGCCGCTGCTGACGCCGTAGCCGTTGTCGGACACCGAGGTGGGCAACGGTGAGATGATTTTCTCCATCGGCGCGGCCAGCACGGCTTCCGGGCCCCGCACGCTGTCGCCGAAGAACGAGCCGTTCCTGCCCAGCCCGGTCACCGCGATCACTCCGGGGACGTCCGCCGGCGAGGCGACGTCGACGTCGCCCTGGTGGACGTTGCCGGCGGAGGCAACAACCACGACGTTCTTCTCGAGGGCGTAACGGACGGCCGCCACCTCTTCCGGCTTCGCGGCTTCCTTGGCGCCCATCGAAATGTTGATCACATCGGCGCCGTGGTCCGCCGCCCAGCGGATGCCCTTCGCGATGTCATCGGCCTGGAGCCGGGTACCGACGGAGATGGGCAGGATCTTGGCCTCGGGGGCGATGCCGAGCTCTCGCATGTCGCCGCCGCCACGCCCGGCGATGATGCCCGCCATGGCCGTGCCGTGCGCGATCTTGTCGTCGGTGCCCCAGCCCTTCGCGGACCCGTCCGCGCCGGTGGCGTACCCGGGGAGGACCTGGCCGCGCAGGTCGGGGACTTCGGGTTCGACCCCGGTGTCGAGGACGGCGACGACCACGCCGCGCCCCTTGGTGATCTTGTGGGCCTGTGGGATCTTCAGCGCGTCGAGGTACCACTGGAGGCCGCGTACCGTGTCGGCGGCGCGGGCCGGGGCCGGCGCGGCCAGTGGAACCGTTCCGGCGGCGACCGCCAGGGCCAGTGCGGCCACCGTGGACCTCAGCACCGGCCGGAGACTTTTCCACGTACGCATGACACTCCCAGGACCTCGGCGACTCGCAACGCAGTGCGGCTCCGGTCCGGTCGAGCCGGACCGGAGCCGCGACGGGGCGATTATCTCAGCCCCACACCTTCGAGTTGCTCATCTCGGTGGAGACGTAGTTTTCGCGCGCCACGCCGACCGCACCGCCGATCTCGTTCAGGACGCGGTTGATGTCGCGCACAGCGGTGTCCCACTGCGCCTGGTGCTGCTCGTAGGCGGCCCGGTCCTGGCCGTCCCACTGGAGCTTCGACAGCATCGACCGCAGCGTGTCCAGCTTCTCGTCGATGGTCTTCGAGATGGACTGCATCTGCTGGTTGGCGCTCTCGAGAACTGCGTAGTCAACCTTGATGCTCATGATTTCCTCCCCTGCTCTTCTCGGCGGATCACGGGTTGAGAGCAGAGTGGAACTTGTCCAGCATCTGCTGCTGCTCTTCGTCGTTGACCTGGTGCGTCGTACCCGACTTGTCGAGCAGGTCGGCGATGTTGTCCATCGCCGTCAGCAGCTTGACCGTGTCCTCGTTCCAGCGGTTCATCAGCGACTGGAAGCCCGTGGACGCCTGTCCCTTCCAGGCGATGGCCAGGTCGTCGACCACGTTCCACAGCTTCTTCAGCTCGCCGTCGACCTCGCTGCGCGTGGACCGCACGTCACTCGCGGCGGTATGCAGAGTCGCTGCTTCGACCTCGAACGCCATGCTTCACACCCTTCCGTCATGTTGTGGCGGCGGAATCTGCCGCGCCCTCCCCCGCGGCAAGGCCAACACCCCACCGACGGACACTCCGTAGGAGACGGTAGCCCACCGTGTCCAGCGCGCGCAGCCCTGCCCGGGCGCGAGACCGCACACACCATGACTCATTGTGGACGGACCGGTCGCCCGACGTCGAGCCGTTCCCACCTATCGACCGACGTGTTTGCGCTGTCGGGTGAGCGGATCGAGGCCGGTCATCCCGCTCACACCGGCTCCACCCAGGCGGTCTGGATCAGCTGCTGACCGTCCCGGCGGCGGACCAGGGTGCCCCGGCCGGGCGGCTGCGGGCTCGGCCGCAGCGTGCCGAAGACCGCACCCTCCTCGCGGTTGCCGGACATCAGCAGGCCCGGCGAGTCCAGCTCGCGCAGGCGTTGCAGCACCGGCTCGTAGAGGGCCCGGGCGATGCCGCCGACCCGGCGGGTGACGATCAGGTGCAGGCCGATGTCGCGGGCCTGCGGCAGCAGCTCGTGTAGCGCGCTGAGCGGGTTGTTGCCGCCCGAGGCGACCAGGTCGTAGTCGTCGACCAGGATGTAGAGGTCCGGACCCTTCCACCAGCTGCGGTCGCGCAGCTGCGCGGTGGTGACGTCCGGCCCGGGCAGCCGGTTCTGCAGGGCGCTGCGGATCGACCCGAGGCCCTGGCTGAACACCTGGTTGGACGGCGCGTAGTCGAGCAGGTGGTCGCCCTCGACCGCGCCGAGCAGGCCCCGCCGGTAGTCGGCGATCACGATCCGCGCCTGCGCCGGGGTGTACCGCTCGGTGATACCCCGGGCGATCACCCGCAGCACGTTGGTCTTGCCGCACTCCGCGTCGCCGAAGACCGTGAGGTGCGGCTCGTTCGCCAGGTCGAGGTGGACCGGCGCCAGCGCCGACTCGTTGACGCCGATCGGCAGGCCGGGGGCCGACCGGTCGGCGACCCGGACCAGCTCGGTGAAGGGCAGCTTGCGCGGCAGCAGCCGCACCTTGGGCGCCGGGGCGCCGGGCCAGGCGTCGGCGACGTGCCGGGCCAGCTTGGCCGACGCCTCGGTCAGGTCCTCGATGTCGCGGCGGTTGTCGATCCGCGAGACCGCGGTGAGGAAGTGCAGCTTGTCCCGGGTGAGGCCGCGCCCCGGCGCGCCGGTCGGCACGTTCGCCGCGGCCCGCCGGTCGATCTCCGACTCGTTGGCGTCGCCCAGGCGCAGCTCCAGCTTGGTGCCGAGCAGGTCCCGCATGTTGATCCGGATCTCCGCCCAGCGGACCGCGGTCAGCACCACGTGCACGCCGAAGCCCAGGCCGCGGTTGGCCAGGTTGGTGATCGTCTGCTCCAGCTCCTCGTACTCCTGGCGCAGCGTGTTCCAGCCGTCGACCACCAGGAAGACGTCGCCGAACGGGTCGTCGGCGAACTCACCGGCCGCCCGACGCCGGCGGTAGCTGGCGACCGAGTCGATGCCGTGCTGGGCGAAGCGGGTCTCCCGGTCGTCCAGGATCGCCACCACCTCGGCCACCGTGCGGCGCACCGCCTCGGTGTCCCGGCGGCCGGCCACCCCGGCGACGTGCGGCAGCCCGTCCAGGCTGCGCAGCGCCCCACCGCCGAAGTCGAGGCAGAAGAACTGCGCCTCGCGTGGGGTGTGGGTGAGCGCCAGCGAGGCGATCATCGAGCGGAGCATTGTGCTCTTGCCGCTGAGCGAGGCGCCCACGATGACCACGTTGCCGCCCGCGCCGGCCAGCTCCACCATCATCGGGTCGCGGCGCTGCTCGTACGGGCGGTCGACCACCCCGACCGGGACGGTGAGCTGCCCCCGGCCCGGCCAGGTCGCGGTGCACAGCCCGAAGGTCGAGTGGACGGCCAGCGGCGGCAGCAGCTCGGAGAGGCTCGGCGGCTCGGACAGCGGCGGCAGCCACACCTGGTGGGCCGGAGTGCCCCGACCCTTGAGCCGCTCGATGAGCACGTCCAGCATCGCCACGGCCTTGCCGTCGGCCGGCTTCTCCTCGGCCGGGGCCACCTCGACCGGCGCCTGCGGGACCTGCACCGGCACGAAGTTCACCCCGTACGGCACGATCCGGCGCTGCACCAGCGCCCGGGACGAGCGCTGGCCCTCCCCCGGCGCCCGGTACGGCCCGGACACGTACGCCGCCCGGAACCGCAGCATGGTGCTGGTGTCGGTCTTCAGGTAGCCGTGGCCGGGCGCGTTCGGCAGCTCGTACGCGTCGGGCACGCCGAGCACGATCCGGCTCTCCACCGCCGAGAAGGTCCGCAGACCGATCCGGTACGACAGGTGGGTGTCCAGCCCGCGCAGCTTGCCCTCCTCCAGCCGCTGGGAGGCCAGCAGCAGGTGCACGCCGAGCGACCGGCCCAGCCGGCCGATCATCACGAAGAGGTCGATGAAGTCCGGCTTGGCGGCGAGCAGCTCGCTGAACTCGTCGCAGATGATGAGCAGGCTCGGCATCGGGGCGAGCGGCTCACCGGCGGCCCGGGCCTTCTCGTAGTCGAACCGGGAGACGTAGTTCCCGGCGGCCCGCAGCACCTCCTGCCGGCGGGTCATCTCACCGGCGAGCGCGTCGCGCATCCGGTCTACCAGCGGCAGCTCGTCGGCCAGGTTGGTGATCACGGCGCTGGTGTGCGGCAACGCCTCCAGCGACGCGAACGTCGCGCCACCCTTGAAGTCGACCAGGACGAAGTTGAGCTCCTCGGACGAGTGGGTCACCGCCAGCGCGCCGACGATCGTGCGCAGCAGCTCGCTCTTGCCGGAGCCGGTCGCGCCGATCACCAGGCCGTGCGGGCCCATGCCCTCGTGCGCGGACTCCTTGAAGTCCAGCTCGACGACGTTGCCGTCCGGGCCGACGCCGAGCGGGATGCGCAGCCGGTCCCGGTGGCTGCGCGGCCGCCAGGTCTGCTGCACGTCGACCGCCGCCGCGTCGCCGACGCCGAGCAGGTCGGGCAGCTCCATGCTGCGGGCCAGCGGCTCGTCCGAGGTGGTCTGCTGCTGGGACAGCCGGTACGGCGCGATCTGCCGGGCCAGCCCCTCGGCGGCCTCGGCGCTGAGCCGGTCCGGCGTGCCGAGCCGCGAGCTGGAGGCGCCGCCCCGGACCAGCTCCAGCGAGCTGCCGTCACCGGCGTCCAGGCAGAGCAGCCAGCGGCCGGCGTCGCGCGGGATGGTGCCGGAGAGGTCGATGGTGGTGGCGCCGAGCAGGCCCGGCCCCATCAGTTGGCAGGTCGCCGACACCTCGCCGCCGTCGATCACCACCACCACATGCGGGGCGCTGGTCAGCGGCTTGGCCTCCGGGGCGAAGCGGGGCCGCCCGGCCAGTTCGTCGGCGAGCGACTCCTCGGCCTCGGCCAGGCTGGCGAAGACCAGCCGGCGGGCGCCGGCGGCGTCGGTCCGCGCGCTGTGGTGGGCGTGCGGCAGCCACTTGACCCAGTCCCACACCTGCTGCCGGTCGGGCGCGGCGACCACCGCGAGGATCAGGTCGTCGGGGGTGTGGAAGGTGGCCAGCTGGGCCAGCGCCGCCCGGGTCAGGTCCAGCACCGGCTCGCGGTCGCCGCGCAACACGATCCGGCTGAACGCCCGCAGGGAGAGCGCGGTGGGCAGCTCGGGCACGCTGGAGTGGGCCCGGACGAACCGGCGCAGCGCGATCGCGCTCATCGGCTCCAGGTCCTCCACCGGCTTGGTCTCCGGCGGCACGATTTCCACCGCGAGGCGCTGCGGGCCGGTGGCGATCCGGGCCTCGCCGAAGTCGTCCTCGGTGATCCGCCGCTCCCACATCCGCCGGGACGCGGCGACCGACCAGAGCGCGTCCGGCTCCGGGTGCCGCCAGGTCATCGCGGCCCGCTGCTGCTCGGCGGCGCGCCGGGTGCGCTTGCGCATCTGCGCCAGGTAGCGCATGTAGTCGCGCCGCTCGGCGTTCAGCTCGGCCTTGTCGTTGCCGCCGTTGCCGAGCGAGCCGATCGCCATGCCCAACATGGACACGCCGAAGAGGCCACCGGCGACGTACGTCATCATGCCGCCGCCCCGGCCGGCGTAGAGGAACGCCATCGCGCCGACCCCGCACACCATCGGCAGGATCATCAACAGTTGGCCCATGCCTCGGGGCGTCTGTTCGGGCAGCTCCGGAGGGGACTCCAGCAGCACCTCGCCGCGCGGCAGCGCGGGCCCCGGTTGACGCGGAAGCCGGCGGAACACCACCGTGCTCACGGCTGTCTCCTCCCCAGAAGCGGCCCTGATGCGGTTTCGCGACCGACCTGAGTCGTCGGGTGGGCATCGTACGTGCCCGCCATCGTAGGTAATCTCCCGTGGGCGTCGTGGACCCACGGGGGCGAGGCCGCCGGCCGAGGTGGATCTGACAGAGCACGAGGAGGCCACAGTGGCGACGAAGTCGGCGACCGGCGGGTTGAGCCGGATCACCATCGTGGCACCCCGGACGAGGATGGATCTGGCGCTGCCGTCCGACGTGCCCCTGGCGGACCTGCTCCCCACCCTGCTGCGGTACGCCGGCGAGGACCTCGCCGACGAGGGCGTACGGCACGGTGGCTGGAGCCTGGCCCGGCTCGGCGGCCAGCCGCTCGACGGTGGCCGTACCGCCGCGCAGCTCGGGGTCCGCGACGGCGAGGTGCTCTACTTCAACCCGCGCGCGGCGGCGGCCCCGGAGATCGTCTTCGACGACGTGGTGGACGCGGTCGCGACGGCGACCAACCAGCGCCCGGGCACCTGGCAGGTCGGCACCACCCGCACGTTCTCGGTACTGCTGGCGGCGGTGACGCTGGGGATCGGCGCGGTCGTCACGCTGCTCGCCGGCCCGCCGCAGCTGCCCGGCGCGGTGGCCGCCCTGCTGATGGCGGTCGTGCTGGTGGTGGGCGCGGCGGTGCTGTCGAGGGCGGCCGGTGACAGCCGGACCGGCTCGGTGCTCGCCATGGCCGGCCTCGGCTACGCCGCCGTGGGTGGCCTGCTGGTGCTGGCCGGCGACCGGACGCTGACCGAGCTGGCGAGTCCGCACGTGCTGCTGGCCGGTACCGCCGTGGTGCTCTTCGCCGCGGTCGCCGCACTGGCGGTCGGCGACCGGATGCCGCTGTTCTTCGGGGCCGTCGCGGTCGGCGCGGCGGTGGCCCTCGGTGCGCTGCTCTCGCTGGCCTTCGGCATCGGCGCGGCGGCCGCCGCCGCGATCGTCGCCACCGTCGCGTTCGCCACCCTGCCGGCGCTGCCGATGGCCGCCTACCGGCTGGCCCGGCTGCCCGTGCCGTCCATCCCCACCGGCCCGGACGACCTGAAGACCGACACCGAGACGGTCGACGGCCGACGGGTGCTGCGGCTCAGCGAGCGCGCCGACGCGTTCCTCACCGGGCTGCTGTGGACGGTGTCGCTGCTCGTGCTGGGCAGCCAGGTGGTGCTCGCCGGCAACGGCCGGCTGCCGGCCGTGCTGCTCTGCCTGGTGTTGGCGCTGCTGTCGCTGCTGCGGGCCCGGCCGTTCATCGGGCGCGCCCAGCGCACCCCGGTGCTCGTCACCGGCACCGCCGGGCTGGCGCTGACCGCAGCGGCCACCTTCGCCGGCGGCTCGCTGGTGACGCGGCTCGGGCTGGTCCTCGGCGGCCTGCTGCTGACCGCGGTGATCAGCCTGATCTACGGCCTGAGCGTGGCGGGCAAGCGGATCTCGCCGGTCTGGGGCCGGACCCTGGACATCGTCGAGATCCTGCTGATCGTCTCGCTGGTGCCGCTGGCGTTCTGGGTGTGCGGGCTCTACGGCTGGATCGTCAATCTCCGACCCTGAACGTGCCGGCCGCGGTGGCGACCGGCGTGGTGGCGTAGACCCCCGGCCCGTGCTGGCCGTCCAGCGGACGGGCCGGGATGCCGCACCGGCGGGCCATGTCGCGGACCACCTTGACCAGGGCCTCGACGTGGCCGTCCATGGCGGCGACGCGCAGCAGGGGCGGCACCGGCCGGCCGCCCGGCACCACCACCGCCGCCACCGTGTGCGACGGGGCCGAGGTGGAGGTGATCGCGTCCACCAGGGTGCCCAGCGACGCCTCGGGCCGCTTGCGCAGGGTCAGGCAGAGCTGCGTCCAACCGCCGCCGCGCAGGCCCGTCCAGGTCTCCGCGGGCGCCGCCGGGGCGAGGTCGAGGCCCGCCGCGGAGACCACCGCCGCGCGTAGCTCGTCCCGGCCCAGCACGCGGTGGCTCAGCCCGGCCGCGTTCAGCGCCTTACCCAGCCGCCCGACGCCGGCCGCGACCGTGCGGTGCACACCGCGCATCCCGCCGCCGCGGGTCACCGTCTCGGTGCGGGCGTCCGACACCGACAGGCGCAGCGCCACCCAGACCGTGCGGTGGGCGGCCGGTGGCGCGCCCGGCGCCGGGTACCAGACCAGGGTGTGCGAGACGACCTGGGTGAGGGTCACCGGGCCGGCGAAGTCGGTGAGCACCTCCAGGGCACGGTCCACCACGGACGCCTCGATCGAACCGGCCGGCGCGCCGGGCCGCCCGGTCAGCGCCACGGCGGCGAACCAGCCCCGCCCGTCCTGGCCGATGCCGAGCCGGGTACCCCGCTCGGTGAGTTCGATCACGTTGAGCTCGGGGGTGAGCGCCGCCAGCCGTGGATCCACCACGGCGCCCTCGGCGACCGCCGTCCTCGCCTGCTCGCGGCGGCGCCCCAGCCGGCGGCGCAGCAGCAGGTCCTCGTACCACCAGCGGCCGCCGCGCCGGGCGAACGACGCCACCGTCGCGAACAGGGCCAGGCCGCCGACCACCCCGACCACCCAGCCGGGCCCGCCCAGCGCGGCCCAGACGGCGAGCGCGCAGAGTTCCAGCACGACGAGCTGACCGACGGCGACCGGCCCGATCCGGCCGCGTCCGCGCCGGTCGGCCGGCACCACCGGCCGGTCGGCCGCGGCGTCCGGGGCGGCGGGGGTACGACCGGGTGGCGCCTGGAGCTGCGTCATCGGTGAGCGTCCCTTCTGGACATCATGGGCATCCGGCGGGGCGGTGCGGTTGCCGGAGGACGGGCGGGGGTCCCGATGACCCGCCCGTGGCCCCTTATCGTAGGGAAGCCCGCGGCGGAGCTCGGACCTGATCGTCGCGGACCCACCCCCGCCGGAGGTCAAACATGCGGACCCGCCGCGATCAGGTGCAGGCGTACCGCTTCGTCACCCGCCGCATCGTCTCCGCGCTGCTCTCCGGCGACCCCGAGACCACCAACCTGCCGATGCGGCGGCTGGGCATGGCCGTGATCGGCAGCGTGCTCACCGCCGCGATCGTGCTCGGCGGGGCCGGCGCGTACGGCCAGTTCACCGGGAACACCGCACCGCTGGAGGCGAACACGCTGGTCATCGAGCGGGAGACCGGCGCCACGTACGTCTTCGCCGACGGGGTGCTGCACCCGACGTTGAACTACGCCTCGGCACGGCTGATCCTCAACGAGGCCGATCCGCCGACCCGGACGATGTCGCGCGCGTCGATCGAGGACCGGCCCCGGGGTCGTACCGTCGGCATCGTCGGCGCCCCCGACGCCTTGCCGGACCGCAAGTCGCTGGTCGGGCTCCCCTGGTCGGTCTGCGACGTGCCGGACCCGGGCGACTCCCGCCGGTCGACCACCCGCGTGGTGATCGACCGGCCGTTGACCGGCGGTAACCCGCTGGCGGACCGGGCGGTGCTGGTCCGGGGTGACGGGCAGCGCTTCCTGCTCACCGGCGGCTCCCGGCTCCAGATCGTCGGCGGGGACCCGGCGCTGGCCGCGCTGCGGATGGCCAACGCCACCGCGCTCGACGTCGGCGCGCAACTGCTCAACGCGGTCCCGGCCGGGCCGGCGCTGCGGGAGCTGGGCATCGACGGCGACGGCACGCCGAGCAACCGGTCGGTCGGGGGCCGCCCGGCCCGGATCGGCCAGGTGTTCCGGGCCGCCGGCGAGCACTACGTGCTGACCCGCGACGGCCTGGTCTCCATCGGCGAGGTGAGCGCCCTGCTGCTGCAGAGCGACGGCGGTCAGGTCACCGACATCAGCCCCGACCAGGTCGGCGAGCTGTCCGACCGGCGGGTGGAGCCCGACGGCATGCCGCAGGCGCTGCCCGCGCTGCACCCGGTCCGCCCGGGGCAGACGGTGGTCTGCGCCAGCTACCGGCCCGGTCCCGCCGGCGGTGCGCCGACCACCACGCTGGAGGTCTTCGACCGGACGCCGCCCGAGCTGGCCGGCGCCGACGGCGCGACGGCGGTGCGGCAGGGCTCGCGCGACGCCGTCGAGACGGCCGAGGAGGTGCTGCTGCCGGGCGGCAAGGGCGTGCTGGTGCAGGCCGCCCCGGGCGCCGGTGAGGGCACCGAGGCGGCGGCCGGCGCGACGGTCTACCTGATCAGCCCGCAGGGGGTGCGGTACCCGCTGGGCAAGCGCTCCGGCGACGCGGCCACCGCGCTCGGGTACGGCGGGGTGAAGCCCCTGGTCGTGCCGGCGTCGCTGCTCTCGCTGATCCCGACCGGCCCGACCCTGGAGCGGCAGGACGCGCTCTCCTACTTCGCCCCCGGCGACGGCCCCGGCAGCCCGTCGGCGCAGCCGAAGCCGGCCACCGGAGCGCCGGCCCAGGGCGGTTGAGGGGTGCCGCCGGCCGATGCACGGGTCGCCCCGGCTGGCGCCGGTCGACTAACCTGGGCGTGGCCGACGGATCGACTATGGACAACGGGGATGCTGCCATGACCGGGCGTACGACAGTCGACGTTCTGTCCCTGGAGGACTTTCACCAGCGGTTGGCGGACCGGCTCGCCCAGGCGGAGGCGGCGCTGAAGAAGCTCAACACCGAGCTGCAGTGCCGCCCGCCCGCGCTCGGCTCCTTCACCGACGCCAGCAGCAACGCCCGCCGCTACAGCGAGATGCAGGCGAGCTACGCCGAGCAGGTCGCCCGGCTGCGCCGCGCCGTCGAGGCGTCCCGGACGGCGACCCACACGATCATGACGAACTACCGCACCACCGAGGCGCGCAACGCGGCGAACGCCGCCGACATCGAGGCCGCGCTCAACGGGGTGGACGAGGCGCTCAACGAGCGGGGGGACGGTCGTGTCTGAGTACACCCAGCGCTATCAGCATGTCAGCCACCGCGAGCTGTACGACGCGGTGCACGCCGGCGACCCGCAGCAGATCGACAACCTGGCCAGCCAGTGGAGTTCGCTGCGGGACACGCTCGACAACCTCGCCCGGGATCTCGGCGCCGACCTGGACAAGTTGGCCCCGACCTGGACGGGCGACGCCGCGCGGGAGTTCCAGGACCGGCTCTCCCTGGTCGTGCGCTACTCGTCGGACCTGGCCGAGGGCACTGCCGACGTGCGGCAGGCGCTCTCGCTGATGGCCGGCCAGCTGCGCACCGCCCAGCGGAACGCGGAGAGCCCGGAGGCCACCGACGACCACGACAAGGCGCTGGACGGGGCGACCAAGGGACTGGTCCTCGGCGTGCCGGGCATGATCGTCGGCGGCATCCTGGGCCACCAGCAGGACAAGGCCGAGCAGGAGAAGGCCCACCAGCGGATGGTGCAGGTGGTGGCCGACCTGGCCGCGGGCTACGAGGTCGCCTCGTACGGCCGGGTCGTCGACCCGCCGGCCCCGCCACCGCGACTGCCCGGTGAGGCCGACCGGAACGGCGCCACGACCAAGGCCGGCCCGTCGGTGGGCAGCCCGGCGTCCGCGCCCGGCACCGGGATCGCCGGTCCGGGTGGCGGCGCCACGGTGTCCACCCCCAGCAGCCCGGCGCACGGCCCGACGACCGGTTCCGGCGACACCGGCACGGGCGGCACCGGCACGGGTACCACGACCACGCCGGTCACCGGCGGTGGGCTCGTCGGCACCGGCACCTCGCTCGCCGGCGCCGAACCGCTCACCGGCGGCGGGCTTCCCGGGGGTGCTGGCCTGGCCGGCGCCGGGGCCGCGACGGGCGGTGGCTCGGGCATGGCGTTCGGCGCGGCCGCCGGCATCGCGGCCGGCGGGGTGCTCGGCACCGGCGCGCTGGCCTCCTCGGGCCGGGCGTCCGCCCCGGCGCCGGTCCGGCCGGCCACCGGCGCCACCGGCATGGAGAACCGGTCCGCCGCCGGCACCGGACGGCTGGCCTCCGGGCAGCTGGGCAGCGCCAACGGCGGCCGGCCGGGCACGGGCGGGGCGCCGGCCAACCGGGCGGCCACGGCCGGTGGCGCCGGCCGCAACGGCGTGATCGGCGGGCGCGGCCAGCACGGCGAGGACGACAGCGACGAGCGGCTGACCTGGCTCACCGAGGACGAGATGGTGTGGCACGACGGCGCCGACACCGCCCCGCCGGTACTCGGCGGCGACCGCTGACCTGACGCACGACGAGCGGCCCACCCGGGAGTTTCCGGGTGGGCCGCTTCGCGTTCCGGGGCATCGGATCGTTCGAGGCTCGCACGGACGACGGGGCCCTCGCCGACGTGCCGGGCGCACGGCTGCGCGGACGTCAGCAGAGGTAGCCCAGCCGGCCGGGCTCAGCGGAAACCGCGCCAACCCGGCCCCGTCGTCCCGCCGGGCAGTCCGTCCGTCCACACGGGACGAGTGGTCGGGGTCACGCCGGTGACCGCCCTCGGTCCGCTGCACCGGCCCTTGCGTGGCGATAGGTTGGAGATGTGTTGCCCGTAGCGTCCACCCGCCCCGTTCGGCGGGCGACGCTGCGCGACCTGACCCGGCTGGCGCTGACCGCCCTGGTGCTCGCGGTCGGTCTCGGCGGCGTCTTCGCCCCGACGACCGGCCCGGCCGCCGCCGCGCCGACCCGGCCCGCCGTGTCGGCCGCCCGGGTGGCCGAGGCGCCGGCCACCGCCCAGCCGATCGACGAGCAGCCCACCGACTTCCCCGCCCGGCCGATCCCGGCCCGGCGGGACGCCGCCCCGACCGACCGGCCGCTCGCGGCGCCAGCGGCGACGACGGACCCGGTCCGGGACGCCACCGGCCGGCGCGGCCCGCCCCGGCGCTGAGCCACGCGGCGCCCGCCCGGCGCCGGACCACCGCCGCGCGACCCGTCGCGCACGCGGCTCCGCTCCGGGTACGCCCGCCGCTCCGCTCGCCCGGCCCGTCCGTCCACATCGATCCCCGCCGTGAGGTGCTGGTGATGCAGACCGTCTTCTCCTCCGTCCTGCCCGACGTTCCCGCCGCCGCCGTGATCTGGCTGGTTCTGCTCGCCGTCGCGGCCGTCGCCTTCGGCGCGCTGGTCGCCCGTCCGGGTTGGCTGCGCTCCGCCGTCGCCGGCCGGATCCGGCAGGCCGCGCTGCCCAGCACCATGGAGCTGGCCGAGGAGGAACGGGAACGCACCCGGTACGCCGGCGAGGTCGGGGTCGCCGCCGAGCGCGCGTCGGCCACCGCCGGGCGGCGGCGCGCCGAGTGGCTGGCCGCGCAGGACGAGGTGGAGGCGGCCTGGGCGGCGTACGAGGCGGCCGAGGCGGCCGTCCGCCGGCTGTCCGCCGCCGCCGCGATGCCCCTGCCCGGCACGGTCCGCACCCCGGCCGAGTACGCCGACCGGGAGCGGTACCTGCACCGGGCCGCGCTGGACGCGTACTGGGGCAAGGAGCTCTCGGTGGAGCAGCTCAGCGACGTCTTCGCCCACCGCAACGGCTGGGACCCGCGGCGGCACCCGGTCGAGCAGGAGCTGGTGCTGCGCCGCGCCATCCGGGACAACCTGGCCGCCCGACACCGGGCCGCGTCGGAGCGGGAGCGGGCGGCGTGGCGGGAAGCGGAGCTGACCGTGGCGGCGGCGCGCAGCCTGCGCGAGGAGGCGTTCGCCGCGCTGGACCGCAGGCCGGAGGAGGTCGAGTCGGTGGTGCCGATGCCGGAGACCCGGCGGACGGCGGCGGAGCCGGTCCGGGAGTCGGCAAGCGTGGCCCGGGGTCGGGCCGCCGTCGCCGCCTACTGACCCGAGCAGGCTCGGCGGCAGGTATCCGCCGGGTCTCACCGCCGCGCTCGTCGGCGGTGGATGCGGAGTTCGGCTAGCGTGACGGCATGTCCCGGGAGACGTTGGTCCTCGTCGTCATCGGCGGCATCCTGGCGCTGGCGACGCTGGTCGGCGCGGTGCTGCTGGCGATCCGGGTGGTCCGCGCCCGCCGGCTGCTCGGCACGCTGGGCGTCGGGGGCAAGGTGGCCTTCTACGGCGCGCTGATCTACACGATCCTTCCGGTGGACGTGCTGCCCGACCCGATCTACCTGGACGACATGGGGATCCTCGCCGGGGCGCTGATCTACCTGACCCGGCTGGCTCACCAGCGCCGGGCGCAGGCCCGCCGGTTGCCCGGCCAGCCGGACACTCCCCCTGGTCAGGACCGGGTACGCCGTCCCGTGCCATGATCGTGCGGGCCGGCCGAAGCACCGGGCCGGAAGGGGACGGACATGGCCGGCGACCATCGGTTGGACCCGCACGACGAACGGGTCGTCGCGTTCTGCCGGGAGCGGCACCTCGCCACGCTGACCACCCTGCGCGCCGACGGCACCCCCCACGTGGTGCCGGTGGGGGTCACCTTCGACCCGGACGCCGGGCTGGCCCGGGTGATCACCTCCGGCGGCTCCGCCAAGGCCCGGCACGTCGCCGCCGCCGGCCCCGAGGGCACTCCCGTCGCGGTGTGCCACCTCGACGGGCGGTGGTGGCTGACCATCGAGGGCCGAGCGATCCTCCGCACCGACGCGGCGTCGGTGGCCGAGGCCGAGCGCCGTTACGCCGAGCGCTACCGCCAGCCCCGCCCCAACCCCGAGCGCGTCGTCATCGAGATCGCCGTCACCCGCCTCCTCGGCAGCCTCCCCCCACCCACCTGACCCCCCACCCCCGCCCTCGCCCCCCTTTCCCGTCCGCACTTTCACGGAATGCGTGCCTATTCCGCGCCGAATAGCCACTCATTCCGTGAAAGTGAGGTCTCGGCCCGGGTGTCGGGGTCGGGGTGGGCGGGGGTGAGGGGGGCCACGGGGGGCGCGGAATCGGCGGGGTGGGGTGGGTCGTTGGATCCTGCGTACGACCGTGGCAGGGCAGGTGACGGGCCGGAATGGGTCCGGGCCGTCGGTCGTTGCGTTGCTGGTGAGCGCGGGCCGATCGGGTCCGCGTCCTGATGATCCGAGCGCCTTTCCCGGTGCTTGCGTCCGGGTCTGCATGGCCGGGCGGCAACCCCCCCAAAGGAGCTTCGACCATGAAGACGATTTTCCGTAACGGCATGCTCTCCGTCGCCGGCCTGGTCATGACCGGTGGCGCCATCGTCGGCCCCGCCGTGGCCGCGCAGGCCGCGCCGGCCGAGAAGGCCTCCGCGTCCGTCGTGTCCGAGAAGGGCAAGGACAAGGGCAAGGGCAAGGGCGAGCGCCGCGCCGGCTACGAGTACCAGGCGCAGCCGAACTTCTTCTACTGTGGCCCGGCGTCGACCCGGATGGCGCTGTCGGCCGACGGCAAGGCGGTCAGCCAGGACGAGCTGGCCAAGAAGCTGGGTACCACCGAGAACGGCACGGACTCGGCCATCGACGTCACCCGGGTGCTCAACGAGTACACCGGCGGCCGGTACAAGACCACCGAGATCAGCGACGAGGTCGCGTCCAAGGAGCAGATCGAGCGGCTCCGGGCGGACGTCAAGGCCGCGGTGGACGCCGGTGACCCGGTGGTGGCCAACATCCTCGGCGGTGCGGTCGACGTCGACGGCGTCGAGCACTACTACCCCGGTCACTACCTGACCGTGGTGGAGTACAAGGACGACGGCAACACCGTCAAGATCGCCGACCCGGCCGCGCCGGACGTCCAGGAGTACTGGATGGACGTGGCCGAGCTGGCCAACTGGATCGCGGGCCGCGGTTACAGCTCCTGATCCCGAACTGATCGATGATCGACCGAGGGCCGGTCTCCCCGACAGGGCGAGGCCGGCCCTCGTCGCTGTTCAACGGCGGGCCACCTCGTCGATCAGCCCGGCCAGCAGCGCCACCCGGGGCACCACGGAGTCCAGGTCCAGCCACTCGGCGGGGCTGTGATCGTCGCCGCCGACCGGGCCGAGCCCGTCCAGCACGGTCGCGCCCGCCTCGGCCAGCAGGTTCGCGTCGGCGCAGCCCCCGGTGGCGGTGTGCGACACGGGCAGGCCGAGGCCGGCGCCGACCTTCCCGGCCAGCTCGGCCAGCCACCGCTCCTCGGGCCCGGGCTCCCACGGCGGGGTGGGCGCGTGCACGGCCAGCTCGGCGCGTACCCCGGGGACGGCCGGCTCGGCGACCAGCCGGCGGATCTCGGCGAGCGCGGCGGCGTACTCCCCGGTGTGCCAGGCGCGCAGGTCGACCAGCATCCGGGCCCGGTCGGCGACCACGTTGGGCCGGCCGCCGGCGTCCAGCACGCCGACGTTGACGGTGACCCCGGGCCAGCGGCCGTTCAACGCGTCCAGCGCGACGGTCAGCCGGGCGGCGGCGAGCAGCGCGTTCGCCCCGCGCTCCGGCTCGATGCCGGCGTGCGCGGCCCGGCCCCGCAGCACGATCTCCAGGTCCGCGACGCCCTTGCGCGCCGACACCAGGTCACCGTTGTCGCGCGCGCACTCCAGGCAGAGGGCCACGTCGGCCTCCGATCCGAGGGTACGCAGCAGCGGCCGGCTGCCCGGCGAGCCGATCTCCTCGTCCGGGGTGCAGACCAGCACCAGCTCGCCGTACTCCTCGCGGCCCAGCCCGACCAGCACCTCGACGGCGGCGAGCCCGGCGAGCAGGCCCCCCTTGTCGTCGCAGACCCCCGGCCCGTACGCCCGGCCGTCGTGCACCCGGAACGGCCGGGTGGCGGCCGTGCCGGGTGGGAAGACGGTGTCGAGGTGGCCGGCGAGCAGGATGCGGCGCTCTCCCCGGCCCCGCCGCCGGGCGACGAGCACGTCACCGAGCGGCGTGCCGGACGGGTCGGCGACGGGTTCCCGCTCGACCGCCAGTCCGGCCGCCAGGCACCAGGTCTGCACCAGGTCGGCCGCCTCGCGCAACCCGTCGACCTGACCGGAGCCGGAGTCGACGGCGACGAGCTGGGCCAACCGCTCGTGGTACGCCCCGAGCCGGTCCCCGGCGGTGGCGAGCAGTGGATCCATCAGAGCACCTTCTCCAGGAAGGCGCGGGTGCGCTCGTGGCCTGGTCCACCAGGCCCTCGGCCAGCCCGACCAGGGCGTAGTCGTAGAAGACGTCGTCCGACTGCGGCACGGTGCACGACCCGGCGGCCGGGGCCACCCCCTCCTTGCCCGGCGCGATCACCGGCTGCCAGCGCTCGGCCCGGTAGCGGTCGCCCTCGGTGAGCCGGCTCCACCGGACGCCCTCGACGCCCCACACCCCGCCGGTGTCGGTGACCCGCGCCCGGCGCAGGTCGAGCACGCTGACCCCGCGCTGGCCGATCACCCGAAGCGAGCGGTGCCGGCCGCCGACCCCGGTCACCTCCAGCGCGGTGTTCTCGTCCAGTCCGAAGACCCGGTCGTTGCCGGTGTCGGCAGCGAGGCGGATCGACCGGGCCTCCCGGCCCCGCCGGGAGAAGTGGGTGTCCAGCAGACCCTCGGTGAAGAAGCCGAAGCCCCCCTTGGGCAGGTAGCCCAGGACGCCCGGGTCCTCGAAGTAGCCGGGCTTGCGCCGTACGGCGGCCAGGGCGGCCGAATCCCGCTGGGCGGCGCCCCGGGTCATCGTGGTGACGTAGCGGTACTGGTCGCCGCCGCCGAAGAAGAAGCCGGTCATCGACTCGATCTGCTTCGCCACCGCCGGGTCGTCGGCGGCCTGCGGGTGGTCCAGGTCGATCGGGATCCACTGCGCGCCCGCGGTGCCGGTGCGAGAACGGGCGATCCGTACCGCATCCGCCGGAGGAGATTCGGTCGGCCGCAACGGGGTACCAGCCCCACAACCGACCGTCCGCAACCGGTAAGGGGCAGCAGAACATGAGCCATCACGAGACGAGCCACCAGGACGTCGTGGACGTGCTGACGACCGACCACCGCGAGGTCGAGGCGATCTTCGTCGAGCTGGAGAGCCGCCGGGGCACGCCGGAGCACCGCCGCCAGCTGGCCGACGTGGTGATCGCCGAGCTGGTCCGGCACTCCGTCGCCGAGGAGGCGTACGTCTACCCGGCCGCCCGCAAGGCGCTGCCGGACGGCAAGCAGGTCGCCGAGCACGAGATCTCCGAGCACGCCGAGGCCGAGCGGACCATGAAGGAGCTGGAGTCCGTCGATCCCTCCGACCCGCGCTTCGACGAGCTGCTCGCTCACCTGACCAGCACGATCCGGCACCACATCGAGGACGAGGAGGCCGACCTCTTCCCGCGCCTGCGGGCCGCTGTGGCGCGCGAGGAGCTGGTCGAGCTGGCCGGCAAGGTGCAGGCGGCGAAGAAAACCGCGCCGACGCGCCCCCACCCGGCCGCCCCGGACCACCCGCCGGCGAACAAGCTGCTCGCTCCCGGCGCCGGCCTGGTGGACCGGATGCGCGACGCGCTCAGCGGCCGGCCGACCTCGATGGCGGAGCTGCGCAAGAAGTGACCCGAGCGTCCCCGCGACGGCCGTGCCCATCGGGGCGTGGCCGTCGCGTCGTTCATGGGGCGGCCGTGGGCGGGCGGGGATCGAGTGGGCGTTCGAAGAACGTCTCCAGCACGACGATGGTCCGGGTGCCGGTGACCCCCTCGACGGCGAAGAGCCGGCGGAGGCTGGCCTGGAGCTGTTCCGGGGTGCCCACGCGGATCTTCACGAGCACCGAGGCGGGGCCGGCCACCACGTGCGCCTCCTCCACCTCCGGCAGGGCGGCCAGTGCCTCGTGGGTGGGCCGGTCCCCCATCCAGGCGTTCGCCTCGACCATCACGAAGGCCAGCACGCCCCGACCCACCGCCGCCGGGTCGACGTCCACCGTCGTACGCCGGATGACCCCCTGCTCCCGCAGCTTGCGGACCCGCTCGTGGGCCGCCCCGGTGGAAAGCCCGACCGTCGCGGCGAGCGCGGCGTACGACTGGGTGGCGTCCCGTTGCAGGGCCGCCAGCAACCCGCGGTCGATGTCGTCCACTGAGCCTCCTCGAATGTGATCCGGCCAAACTATAGGTTGAACGACTGTGGTCCGGTCATGCTAGCGTCACGCCGAACGCGATCACAGGGGGTGGCAGACGGTGGACAGGTTCAGGACCCGGTTCGAGGTGTGCGACGAGCGGTTCCGGCGGGTCAACGGCGACGAGTGGGTGGAGTGCCTGTGGACCGGCGGGCGCTGGCTGGAGGGGCCGGCCTGGTTCCCCGCCGGGCGGTACCTGCTCTTCAGCGACATCCCGAACGACCGGGTGCTGCGCTGGGACGAGACCACCGGCGCGGTGGGCGTGTTCCGGCACAGCGCCGGGTACGCCAACGGGCACACCGTCGACCGGCGCGGCCGGCTGCTCAGCTGCGAGCAGGGCAACCGCCGGGTCACCCGCACCGAGCCGGACGGCTCCGACACCGTGCTGGCCGACCGGTGGCGCGGCAAGCGGCTGAACAGCCCGAACGACGTGGTCGAGCGCTCCGACGGGTCGATCTGGTTCACCGACCCGAGCTACGGCATCGACAGCGACTACGAGGGCAACCGGGGCGAGTCGGAGATCGGCGGCAACCACGTCTACCGCATCGACCCGACCAGCGGCGAGGTGGGCCTGGTCGCCGACGACTTCGGGCAGCCCAACGGCCTGGCCTTCAGCGCCGACGAGTCCACTCTGTACGTGGTCGACACCCGACACAAGCACCTGCGCCGCTTCGCCGTCCGCGACGACGGCACGCTCGCCGGGGGCGAGGTCTTCGCCACCTGCGACGCCGGCTCCTTCGACGGCGTACGCCTGGACGAGGCCGGCCGGGTCTGGGTGGCGGCCCACGACGGCCTGCACTGCTTCGATCCGGACGGCACCCTGCTCGGCAAGCTGCACCTGCCGGAGGTGGTCGCCAACTTCACCTTCGCCGGCCCGAAGCGCAACCACCTCTACCTCTGCGCCTCCAGCTCGCTCTACACGCTGCGGGTCAACGTCAGCGGCGTCCGCTACCCGGGCTGGTGACCGGTCGGCGTCCGGGTGGCCGGTGCCGCCGGCCACCCGGGCGCGCCGGGCTCACGGCTCCGGCGCGATCCGGCTCCCCTCGGCGTCGGAGACGATGATCGCCTCCATCGGGCACGACTCGGCGGCGTCCCGCACCTCATCCCCCGGGGCGACCCGCTCGGCCAGCGGGCGGGAGAGCCCGTCCACCAGCACGAAGTGGGCGGGTGCGGCGCCCGCGCAGATCCCCGACCCGATGCACCGGGTCGGGTCGACGAAGACCCGCCAGCGGGCGGCGTCGCCTGCCGCACTCCCGGCGCTCACCGGCGCCACCGGCCGTCCGCCGGCACCGGACCCGGCTCCGCGCTCACCAGGCCACCGGCATCGCGGTCAGGCCCCGGACCAGCAGGCCGCTCTTCCACGTCAGTTCCGACTCCGGCACCGCGAGCCGCAGACCGGGGGTACGCCGCAGCAGGGTCTCCAGCACCACCTGGAGTTCCATCCGGGCCAGTTGCGCGCCGACGCAATGGTGCACACCGTGGCCGAATCCGACGTGCGGATTGACCTCCCGGCCCAGGTCCAGCCGGTCGGGGTCGGCGAAGACCCGCTCGTCCCGGTTGGCCGAGTGGATCGACACGATCACCGGCTCGCCGGCCCGGACCAGCTCGCCGCCGAGTTCGACGTCGGCCAGGGCGTACCGGGGGAAGGCGGCGGTCGCGCCGAGCGGGATGAAACGCATCAGCTCCTCGACCGCCGTCGGCACCAGGGCCGGGTCGGCCCGTAGCCGCTCCCAGCCGTCCGGCTCGGTCAGCAGGACGTACACCATGTTGGGGATCTGGGTCACGGTGGTCTCGTGGCCGGCGGCGAGCAGGCCGGCGGCCAGCCGGACCACCTCCTCCTCGCTGAGCCGGTCGGCGTGCTCGTCGCGGGCCCGGACCATCGCGCCGATCAGGTCGTCGGTCGGGGCGCTCCGTCGCTCGGCGATCAGCCCGGCCATGTACCCCAGCAGCTGCTCGACGTAGCTCTCGGCCACCTCCGGTGGCAGCGAGGTGGTCGAGACGACCGCCTCCGACCAGGTGTGGAAGCGGTCCTGGTCGGTGACCGGCACCCCGAGCAGGTCGCAGATGACCCGGATCGGCAACGGGGTGGCCAGGTGGGCGACGAGGTCGGCCGGCGGCCCGGCGGCGACCATGGCCGCGACCAGCTCCTCGGCCACCGACCGGGTACGCGGGCGTAGCTCCTCCACCCGGCGGGCGGTGAACGCCTTCGCCACCAGCCGGCGCAGCCGGGTGTGCTCCGGCGGGTCCATCTGGAGGATGCCCGTGTCGGTCTGCCGTGGACTGTTGCGGGGCTCGTCGCGGCCCACCGAGGCGGCCCGGCTGAACCGGGGGTCACCGAGCACGGTCCGGACGTCGGCGTGCCGGGTGGCCAGCCAGGCGGGCTCGCCGAACGGCATCCGGATCCGGGTCAGCGGCTGCTCGTGCCGCAGCCGGGCGTAGCGGGGGTCGATGTCGAGCCGGTGGGGGTCGCTGAACGGGTAGGGCTGCGGGATGGTCGGCTGGGCAGTCTCGGTCACCGGGGGTCGCTCCCTCTGGTCCGCGGCCCGCCGCGCCGGGCGGGGCCGGTCCGCTCCGCACGACTCCACGGTGAGTCATGCCACGACTGCGGATCGTAGCGAGGCCGGTCGATGCTGACCAGACCGTCGCCATCCCCGGACACGCCGCTGCCGGACCACCCGCGGGCGGTCCGGCAGCGGAAACGCGATGTCAGCGGGCCTGGTCGCCCTCACCCGTGCGCGCCTGCGCCATGTCGACGGCCTTGTCGGTCTGCTCGTCGTACTTGCCGCCGGTGCGCTGGTCGGCGGCCTCGCCGGCCTTGTCCAGGCCCTGGTCGACCTGCTTGTCGTGCTTGTCGGCCATGTCCTTGGCCTTGTCCATGAAGTCACTCACCACGGTCCTCCTCGCTCGGTACCTGCTGCGTTCCCTCCGGTCCCGACCGCAAACACCCCCGGCTCCTGTCGCGTGCCCAGGTCACCCTCGGCCGCCGCAGCAGTGGCCGGCGCGGGCGAAGTCCTTCGCCGGCCATGCCCGGCGGTGGTTGTCCGCCCGCCTGGCCCGGACCGTCCAGAGCGGAACCACGCGCCCGGGACGGCGTTGATCCACCGACGGGTGTCGGAGCGCGGCCGTACGGGTATCGATCCCGCCGAGACCGAGGAGGATCGACGTGGACGAGGACGGTGCCGGGCGTACGCCCGAGGTGACGGCGGCGCGTGCCCGGCCGGCGCCACGACAGGCCTGGGCGGCGCTGCCCTGGCTGGTCCGTACGGCGGTGGTGTGGAGCGCCTGCCTGGTGGTCGTGGTGTTCGCGCTCTACCTGCTGGGTCGGGTGGCGGTGCTGCTGGCGCCACTGGCGATCGCCGTCGCGGTCACCCTCTTCCTCACCGCACTGCTCGATCCGGTGCTGCTGCGCCTGCGCCGGCTGCGGGTACCGCCCGCGCCGGCGGCGCTGCTGTCGCTCCTGCTGCTGCTGGGCATCCTGGTCGGGGTCGGCGTGCTGGTGTGGAACCTGACCGCGGCCCAGTTCAGCGAGCTGAGCGAGGAACTCGGCGAGGGCGTCCAGCGCAGCCGGGACTTCGTCACCTCCACCCTGCCGGTCAGCGACGCGCAGCTGGACAAGCTGATCCAGCAGGTGCGCTCCGGCATGGGCGGGGGCTTCGACCCGGTCGGCGGGGCCCGGACGGCAGCCGAGGTGGTCGGTTCCGCCCTGCTCGCCCTGGTGCTGCTCTTCTTCCTGCTCAAGGACGGCCGGACGATGTGGCAGTGGGTGCTGCGCCGGACGACCGGCCCGAACCGCGAGCTGACCGCCGAGGCCGGCCGGGCCGGCTGGCACACGCTGGGCGCGTACAGCCGGGGAACGATGATCATCGCGGCGATCGACGCGCTCGGCATCGGGCTGTCCCTGGTGCTGCTGCGGGTGCCGCTCGCCCTGCCGCTGGCGCTGATCACCTTCCTCGGCGGCTTCGTGCCGATCATCGGCGCCACGGTCGCGGGTACGGTCGCCGTGCTGGTGGCGCTGGCCGCCAAGGGTCCGACGACGGCGCTGCTGGTGCTGGTCGCGGTGATCGCCGTCCAGCAGATCGAGGGCAACCTGCTGGAGCCGCTGATCATGAAGCGGCAGGTGCAGCTGCACCCGGCGGTGATCCTGGTGGTGGTCACCGCGGGCACACTGATCGCCGGGGTCGCGGGCGCCTTCGTCTCGGTGCCGATCGCCGCCGTCGCCTACCGGGTCGTCGACACCGTCCAGCGCCACCGCGAACGGATCGCCACCACCCGCCCCACCCCGCGCCCCTCCCCGCCACCAACCCCCGCCTGACCCCACCCACCCGCACCCGCACCCGCACCCGCACCCGCACGGGCACGGGCACTTTCACTGAAAGCGTGGCTATCGCGCGCCGGATAGCCACGCTTTCCGTGAAAGTGCACGCTCGCGGAGCGGGCCGCCCTCGCGGAGCGGGCCGCCCTCGCGGAGCGGGCCGCCCTCGCGGAGCGGGCCGCCCTCGCGGAGCGGGCCGCCCTCGCGGAGCGGGCCGCCCTCGCGGAGCGGGCCGCCCTCGCGGAGCGGGCCGCGCTCGCGGAGCGGGGTGGGTGGGAGGTCAGGCGGGGACGCGGAGGTGGGCGGCGAACCAGTCGGCCGCGTCGGCCGCCACCTGCTCCAGCGTGCCGGGCTCCTCGAAGAGGTGGGTGGCGCCGGGCACGATCCGCAACTCGTGCGGCGCGGTGAGCGCCGCGGCGGCCTGCTCGTTGAGCGTGATCACCTGCTCGTCCAGGCCACCGACCAGCATCAGCGTCGGCGCGCGTACCCCGGTGAGGGCGGGACCCGCCAGGTCCGGCCGGCCGCCCCGGGAGACCACCGCCGACACCCGGTCCGGTCGCCCCGCCGCCGCGACCAGTGCCGCCGCCGCACCGGTGCTCGCCCCGAACAGGCCCACCGGCAGCCGGCCCAGAGTGGGCTCGGTGCCCAGCCAGTCGACGATTCCGGCGAGCCGGTCGGCGAGCAGGCCGATGTCGAAGCGCAGCTCGGCCGTGACGGCGTCGACCGCGTCCTCCTCCGGGGTGAGCAGGTCGACCAGCACGGTGGCGGCGCCCCGACTCCGCAGCACCCCGGCCACCGCCGTGTTGCGCGGGCTGTGCCGCGAGCTGCCGCTGCCGTGGGCGAAGAGCACCACGCCGTTCGCGCCCTCCGGGACGGTCACGTCGGCCGGGAGCCCGATGTCGGCCACCGGGATGGTCACTTCGTTGCTTCCTGTCCGCATCTGTACCCCTCCGTACCGTCGATCCGCACCGGCCCGGCGGGATACCCGCGCCGCCGGTACCCAAGCGGGGGTGCCGCGGACGGGCTGCGGCGGTCGCCCGGCGTTTGCCGCCGACGACCTCGGGAAGCCGCAGGGTGACCGCAGGACGGCGCCGGCGTGCCCGGCGCCCCGACGGATCGCGAGGATCGCCATGGCTGAGCAGAAGTCCAGGCAGCAGACCCGGACGGCCGAGCAGGAAGAACGCGAACAGGACGCCGAGCGCGGCCGGGACTGGGCGGACGAGGCGGCTCGGGCCCGCACGGCGGACGACCCGGCCGCGATGGCTCCGCGCGACGCGGGGGGTCGGCCCTCCAACGGCCGCCAGTTCTGACCCTTTCCGGCCACGAGGCTGGCGGTGGACGCCGCCGGCCTCGTGGCCGGTCGGGCTGGTCAGCCGGCCTCGTGGCCGGTCGGCCTGACCAGCCGGCCTCATGGCCGGTCGGGCTGGTCAGCCCTCCTCGGGAAGGTGCAGCAGCGGGGACCGACCCGGGGGTTGCTCGGGTGCCGGGCCGGGCGGGTCGGGCGTGGGCACCGGGACGGTGACCGGCAGGGAACTGGTCACGGTGATCTTCTCGCCGTGGTGGTGCAGCTCCACCACCGTGTCCGGCCCGCCGTTGCGCAGCGAGTACGTCGTCTGGTGCGGCCGCACGTCCACCCGCAGCCGCAGTGAGCGCCACTGCAACGAGAACTCCAGCCGGCTCAGCCGACTGGACAGGCGCGGCGAGAACGACAGCGTCCCGTCGTGGTCGCGCAGGCCGCCGAAGCCGGAGACCAGCGCGATCCAGGCGCCGGCCAGCGAGGCCATGTGCACCCCGTCGCGGGTGTTCTCGTTGAGGTCGTGCAGGTCCATCAGCGCGGCCTCGCGCAGGTAGCGGTGGGCCAGCTCCGGGTGCCCGACCTCGGCCGCCATCACCGCCTGGGTGCATGCCGACAGCGAGGAGTCCCGGACGGTACGCCGCTCGTAGTAGAGGAAGTTGCGCAGCTTCTCGTCGGCGGTGAAGGCGTCACCCCGCCAGTGCATGGCCAGCACCAGGTCGGCCTGCTTGACCACCTGCTTGCGGTACAGGTCGAAGTACGGGTAGTGCAGCAGCAGCGGGTACTTCTCCGGCGGGGTGTGCTCGAAGTCCCACTCCTGCAACCGGGTGAAGCCCTCCACCTGCTGGTGGACCTTCAGCCCCTTGTCGTACGGGATGTACATGGCGTTCGCGGCGTCCCGCCACTGGGCCGCCTCCTCCTCGGTCACCCCGAGGTCGATCGCCTCGTCCCGGTAGCGCATCGCGCAGTCGGCGGCGGTGAGCAGGTTCCGCTGGGCCATCAGGTTGGTGTAGATGTTGTCGTCCTTGACGGCGGTGTACTCGTCCGGCCCGGTCACCCCGTCGACGTGGAACCGACCGCTGCGGTCGTGGTGGCCCAGCGAGCGCCAGAGCCGAGCCGTCTCCACCAGCAGCTCCAGGCCGATCTCCTGCTCCAGCTGGTCGTCGCCGGTGACCAGCAGGTAGCGGCGCAGCGCGTCGGCGACGTCGGCGGCGATGTGGAAGGCGGCGGTGCCGGCCGGCCAGTACGCCGACGACTCGGGGCCCTCGATGGTCCGCCAGGGGAACGCCGCGCCCTGGAGGTTCAACGTCCGGGCCCGTTCCTGGGCCTGCCCGAGCGTCGAGTGCCGCCAGTAGAGCGCGTCCCGGACGGCGGACGGCTGGGTGTAGGTGAGCACCGGCAGCACGAACATCTCGGTGTCCCAGAACGCGTGCCCGTCGTACCCGGGGCCGGTCAGGCCCTTGGCCGAGATGGGTCGCCGCTCGGCCCGGGCGCCGGCCTGCAGGACGTGGAACAGCCCGAAGCGGACCGCCTGCTGCACCTCCGGATCGCCCTCGACCCGCACGTCGGCAGCGTCCCAGAACTCGTCGAGGTACTCCCGCTGCTCCCGGCGCAGACCCTCCCAGCCGTCCAACCGGGCCGCGGCCAGCGCCGCGCCGACCTGGTCGCGCAGCGCCGGCAGCGACCGCTTGCTCGACCAGCCGTACGTGAGGTACTTGACCACCCGCAGCGTCTCGCCGGGCTTCAGCACGCAGCCCACGGTGGTCCGCACCCAGTCCTCGTAGCCCTCGGACTCGACGGTGAACTTCCCCGGGGCGAACACGTCGTGGCCCATCTCGGCGGCCACCCGCAGGCTGCTGACCTTGGTGCGGTGGATGAGCAGCCCGCCGTCGTCAGTGGTCAGCTCCTCCTCGGCCAGCAACGGCGATTCCAGCACGGCGGCCACCCGCGGGTCACGGCTCTGCGCCGGCAGCGTCTCGTTGGCGACCAGCTCGGACTGGAGGATGAGCCGCAGCGGCCCGTCCACCGCCTCCACCTCGTAGTTGATCGCGGCGACCGCGCGCTGGGTGAAGGAGACCAGGCGGGTGCTGCGGACCTTGACCTCGCGTCCGGCCGGGGAGCGCCAGTGCATCTCCCGGTGCAGGGTGCCGGCGCGCAGGTCGAGGATCCGCTCGTGGCTCAGCAGCTCGCCGTACCGGACGTCGAGCGGCTCGTCGTCGACCAGCAGCCGGATCAGCTTGCCGTTGGTGACGTTGACGATGGTCTGGCCCGACTCGGGGAAGCCGAAGCCGGCCTCCGCGTACGGCAGCGGGCGCAGCTCGTAGAAGGAGTTGAGGTAGGTGCCGGGCAGGCCGTGCGGCTCCCCCTCGTCGAGGTTGCCGCGCAGCCCCACGTGTCCGTTGGAGAGCGCGAAGACCGACTCGGACTGGGCCAGCACGTCCATGTCGAGCCGGGTCTCCCGGATGTGCCAGGGCTCGACCGGATAGGCGCGTTCGCGGATCATGCCGCGGTCCCTTTCAACAGGTCGGAAAGGTCGGTGACCACGATGTCGGCGCCGTGGGCGCGCAACTCGTCGGCCTGCCCGACCCGGTCGACGCCGACCACGTAGCCGAAGCCGCCGGCCCGCCCGGCGGCCACCCCGGCGAGGGCGTCCTCGAAGACGGCGGCGTTGGCCGGGTCGACCCCGAGCAGCTTCGCGCCGGCCAGGAAGGTGTCCGGGTGCGGCTTGCCGCGCAGTCCCTCGGCCCTTGCCACCAGACCGTCGACCCGCGCCTCGAGCAGCGGTTCCAGGCCGGCGGCGGCGACCACGTCACGGCAGTTCGCGCTGGCCGAGACCACCGCGCGGCGCAGCCCGGCCGCGACGGCCGCCCGCAGGTACGTCACCGAGCCCGGGTAGACCTCGACACCGTCATGGTGGATCCGCTCCAGCAGGACGACGTTCTTGCGGTTGCCGACCCCGTTGACCGTGTCCGCCTCCGGCGGGTCGTCGGGGCTGCCCTCCGGCAGCACCACGCCCCGGGAGGCGAGGAAGGACCGGACCCCGTCGGCGCGGGGCCTGCCGTCGACGTACCGGTTGTAGTCCGGCCCGGGGTCGAAGGGCCGGAACGGCTCACCGGTGGCCGCCGCCCGCCGCGCCAGGAACGCGTCGAAGGTCTGCTTCCAGGCGGCGTTGTGCACCTTGGCGGTCTGCGTCAGCACACCGTCCAGATCGAAGAGACAGGCGGACACATGAGCAGGTAGGCCCAGCACGGTACGAATCTATCCAGCGCACCGCCCGAACAAACCCGTTTCGTCAGGTGCCGGTGCCGTCAGCGGTTGGGGCGCAGCGTCCAGACGACGGTCATCGTGCCGGTGACGGTGCCGTCCTCGGTGCCGATCTCGACCTCCACGGGGAACTCCGGGCGCTGCCCGGCGTCGAGCTCGGCGACCACCTCGGCCGGCGTACGACCGAGCCGGGCGGTGGCCAGCACCGGCCCCATGGCCAGCTTCCGGTACGCGATGTCGGCCCGCACGGCGAGCGGCACCGCGCGGTCGAGCAGGTGGCCGAAGGCGGCCATCACCACCGTGCCGGACGCGGTCTCGCCGAGGGTGAACATGGCGCCGGCGTGCGGGCCGCCGACGTGGTTGTGGGTGGCCGGCGTGTCGGGCAGCCGGACCACGGCCCGGACCCCGCCCTGGGCCTCCGGGGCGACCTCGACGAACTCGAAGCCGAGGGTACGGGCGAACGGCACGGCCTGGAGCATCCCGGCCGCCACCTGGCGCGAGTCGATGGACATGCCCCGACGTTACTAGCCAGTAACTTTTCCGGCAAGCCACCGGCGACCAGCAATTTCGCCGGGGCCGGCAGCCCCATGATCGACGCCATGTCGGCGGAACGGCGGTATCTGCCCCGCCCGGACACCGCCACTACGGCGACATGGCGGCGGACGACGCGCGGCCAACGACGCGCGCGGGCCGGCGGCGGGGCGGTGTCGGCCCCGTCGCCGGCCCCTGCCTCTCAGAACAGGTTGCCGAGGGTGCGCAGGATCTCCGCGTAGAAGTTGCCCTCGATGCTGCGGAACAGCGCGAAGTTCTCGCCCGGGCTGCCGACGAACGGGCGCAGGGTCCAGGCGAGCTGAGTGCCGACGAAGCCGAAGAGCAGGATCCAGACGTACAGCAGGGTCATGCTGGCCGGCCGCTCCGACTCGCCGCGCCGCACCGGCGGGGTGGCCCACGGCCGGCCCGCACCGGCGTACCCCGGCGGCACCATCCCGGGCGGGAAGGCCGCCACCGGGTGGCCGGCCAGCACGACCGGCTGCGCCGGGACACCGGCGGCCGGCTGCGCGGGAACGACGGAGACCGGCTGCGCCTCGGCGACCGGCGTGGTGGTGCCGTTCGCGCCCGCCGCGCCGTTCGCGCCCGCCCCCACGGCCACCGGCTCCGCGACCGGCTCACCGGCCACCGGCTGGGCGGGTACCGCGGCCTGCGCGGCCGGGGCGGCCACGGCGGCCTGAGTGGCAGCGGCGGCGGTCGGCGGGGCGAGCAGGCCGTGCTGATTGAGCACCTGCATCCCGCCGGTGAGGAAGCGCAGCCCGACCACCGCCGACAGCGTCAGGATCGCCACGTTCAGCAGCTTGAAGAAGCCGTAGTCCGGTGCCGTGATCAGGAAGAAGAGGCTGATCGGGGCGAACGCCACCGCCAGCATCGAGGTGACCGTGATCGCCACCATCACCAGGGCCACCGACTGGCGTACCGACAGCCGGGCCCCGAACACCAGGTTGAACAGGTAGAGCGTGGGCAGGCAGATGGCCAGGGTGATGAGGAAGAGCAGCGGCAGCTTGACCGCCGAGGTCAGCGCCATCAGCACACCGTGGAACGCGCCGAGCACCGCCCCGTAGCAGGCCAGCGCGACGGCGGAGCTGGCCAGCATCCGCCCGGTCAGCGCGTTCAGGTCGTCGTCGGCGACGATCTGCTGCCAGATGCCCTGCCGATCACGCAGGATCCGCTCGATCACGAGCGGGCTCGGACGGTCACCCGACACGACGGGCCCCTCTCTACAGGCGGTGCTCAGTGGACTGGGTGCGCTGACCGTAGGGCATGGGAGCCGTCGCCCGCAGCCCCGCCCGAGCCGGACGGCTCAGCGCCAGCCGACGTCGATCCGGTCGCCGCGCTCGTCGAAGAAGTGCAGGGCGTCCATCCGTACGGCGACCGACATCGGGTGACCCGCCGAGATCGCCGGGTACGGGGCGAGGCGTACCGCCAGCTCGGCGGGGCGGCGATGGTGGCGCCCCAGGTCGGGGAGCACGCTGGTCCGGTTGCCGCCCCCGGTCGGGGCGGAGATCGGCTCCAGCTCGCCGGCCCGGCCGGTGAGCCGCTGCATGACCTGCCCGAACCGGCGCAGCCCGCGCTGCCCGGCCGGCGCGTCGTCGGCCGTGGCGCCCATCTCGTCCACCACGATCGCGGTGGCGCCGATGTCCAGGAAGGCCAGCGACTCGTGCCCGTGGTGCTCCAGGTAGCGGACCCGGCCTTGGAGCACGTCGCCGGAAGTGTCCGGGGCGACCGGGGTCAGCGCCTCGGCCCGCATCCCGACCACGATCCGCTCGCCGTGGTAGTGCGCCACCGCCCGGCTGCGGATGTCGTCCCAGGGCAGGTAGAGCGCCTGCTCGCCGAGGGTGAGGGTGACGTACCGGTCGAGGTGGACGTAGACCGACGCCTCCAGCAGGTTCATCCGGGGGCTGCCCAGGAACGCCGCGACGTAGAGGGTGGCCGGCCGGCCGTACACCTGGGTCGGCGTGCCGACGTCCTGCAGGACGCCCTTGCGCATGATGGCGACCCGGTCGGCCATGGTCAGCGCCTCGGCCTGGTCGTGCGTGACGTAGATGGTGGTGACGCCCAGCTCCCGGGTCAGCCCGGAGATCTCCGCGCGCAGCTCGGCGCGCAGTCCGCTGTCCAGGTTGGAGAGCGGCTCATCCATCAAGAAGAGCCCCGGACGACGCACTATCGCCCGCCCCATCGCCACCCGCTGCCGCTGGCCGCCGGAGAGCTGGCTCGGCTTGCGGCCGAGGACGTCCCCGATGCCGAGCGCGCCGGCGACGTCCTGCACCCGCTCGCCGCGCGGGGCCGGCTCCACACCGGCCAGTCGCAGTGGGAAGGCGATGTTGTCCCCGACGGTCATGTGCGGATAGAGCGCGAAGTCCTGGAAGACCATGGCGATCCTGCGCTCCCGTGGCGGCAGGTCGTTGGCGACCTCGCCGTCGAGCATCACGGCGCCGGAACTCGGGTCCTCCAGGCCGGCGACCATCCGCAGCACGGTGGACTTGCCGCAGCCCGACGGGCCGAGCAGCACCATGAACTCGCCGTCGTTGACGTCCAGATTGACGCTGTCGACCGCGAGCGTCCCGTCCTGGAACACCTTGGTGACATCCTTGAGCGCGACGGTGGTCACCGTCTCCTCCCCCAGCTCGGCCGAACCCCGCGCTTGACTGTGACGAGCATCATTCGATCAGCACATCGGGTAAACGTGCGATGTTGCGGTCATGACGGTCCTATTACCGGCAGCGGCCCGATCAACGGGACCACAGGTTCAGGCGGGATCGTCGAGGAAGACCCGACGGACCACCCGCTCCGCGGCGTGCCCGTCGTCCAGGGTGCAGAACCGGTCCCGGAACCGCTGCCGCGCCCGCTGAGCCTCCGCCCCGGTCACCGCGTCGGAGCGGAAGAGTTCCAGCAGCTCGGCGAAGGTGAACGCGACGGCGCCGGGCGGTTCGGCGGTCACGTCGAAGTAGACGCCCCGGGCCAGCGCGTACGCGTCGCGGTCCGGCGCGTACACGACGATCGGGCGATCCAGGACGGCGTAGTCGAACATCGCCGACGAATAGTCGGTGACCAGCACGTCGGCCGCGAGATAGAGGTCCTCCACGCAGCGGTGGTCGCTGACGTCGACCGCCCGACCCCGGGTACGCCGGCGGGCCCGGCCGGCGCGGTCGTGGAAGTAGTGGCTGCGGATCAGCAGCCGCCCGGACGGCCCGAGCACGTCGAGCAGCCGCGCCGGGTCGAACGGTGGGCGGTAGCGGGGCAGGTGTTCGCGGTGCGTCGGCGCGTACAGCACCACCCGCTCGTCCGGCCCGATGCCGAGCCGGTCGCGGATCTCCCGGACCTCCTCGGCGGTGGCGGTGACCAGCCGGTCGTTGCGCGGGTAGCCGACCTCCAACGTGGTGTACGAGGCCGGGTAGGCCCGGTCCCACATCTGGGTGGAGAAGCTGTTCGAGGTGATGCTGTAGTCCCAGCGGTCCACCCGTCGCAGCAGCCCGGCGAAGTCCATCCCGCCCGCGCCGAGCGGGAAGCGCTGCTGGTCCAGGCCCATCACCTTCACCGGCGTGCCGTGGTGGGTCTGCACGTGCACGGAGCCGGGTCGCTTGCGGACGAAGTCCGGGAAGTTGACGTTGTTCACCAGCCACCGGGCCCGGGCCAACGTCCGGTAGTAGCCGGGGGTGCCGGCGACCACGTACTCGGTGCCGGGCGGCAGCGTGTCCACCCGGTCCCGCCGGACGATCCACACCCCGCGGACCTGGGGGGCCAGCCGGCCGGCGGCGGCGTGGATCGCGGCCGGGTTGCAGGCGTACCCGCGGTACCAGTACGCGGCGTAGACGGCCAGCGTCGGGTCGATCGGTCGGCGCAGCTCGGCCCGGTAGTACTCGCGCAGCACCGCGTCCCGGGTCAGCCGGGCGGTACGCCGGGCCACCGGCAGCGCCCACCGGGCCGTGCCGCGGGCCGTCGCCCGGGCCTGGTTCGCCGCGCGCAAGGCGCTGAACGTCCGCCACCGTCCCGCCGCGACCAGCCGGTGCTTGAGCCCCTCCAGCCCGGCCGGCGCGGGGTAGCCGTCGGGCGGCCGGAAGCGCCGGTGGTCGGCGGCCATCTGGGCGAAGAACGCCGGGCGCAGCGCGGGGGCGATCCGTTCGCCGTTGCCGAGCACGGTCAGGTGGTGCCAGACCATCCGCTCGAAGACCGGCGGCCGCAGCTCGGCCACCGCCGGCCCCCAGCGGTCCATCAGCGCGAAGACCCGGTGCCACTGCGCGAAGACCTCGAAGTGCCGGTCCCCCCGGGTCCGGGTGATCGCCCCGGCCCGCCGCTGCCGGTAGTTGACGCAGACCCGGTCGAGCACGGCGATCCGCTCGGCGGCCAGCAGCACCGGATAGGTGAAGGAGACGTCCTCGTACCACCCGGGGGCGAAGCGCAGCCCGAGGTCGATCAGGAACTCCCGGCGGACCACCCGGTTCCAGGCGGTGTGCAGCAGCTGCATGGTCTCCGGCCGGTCCCGCAGCCGGAAGGTGGTCTCGCCGGGCGGCTCCGGGAACACCTCGGCCATGGCGCTGCGGGTGGCGGTGTCGTTCCAGTGCGCGCGGACGTGGTCCACCACGAGGACGTCCGGGCGGGCGACCCGCAGCCGGTCGGCGACCTCGGGCAGGCAGTCCGGGGCGAGCCAGTCGTCGCCGTCGACGAACCAGACGTACTCGCCGACGGCCCGGTCCAGCCCGGCGTTGCGGGCCGGACCGAGCCCGACGTTGCGGGGCAGCCGGAGCGCCCGGACCCGGGGGTCGCGGGCGGCGTACTCGTCGAGGATGTCGCCGACGGCGTCCGGCGAGGCGTCGTCGACGCCGATCACCTCGAGGTCGTCGAAGGGCTGCCCGAGGATCGAGTCCAGGCACTCACGCAGGTAGCCCTGCACCCGGTAGGCCGGTACGACGAAGCTGATCAGGGTCATCCCGGCCGTCCCCCTTGGTCAGCCCGGCGAACCGCCTCCCACCGGGACGGCCGTCACCCGCGCGGCGCGGGCCGGCAGGACGACCCAGGCCAGGACGACACTCGCCACGAATCCCACGAGAAGGTGCGTACCGAGTGTAGCCAGACCGATACTCACAATTCCGGCGATCGCCGCCAGCGCCAGCAGCACCGACCGCCCCTCCCAGCCCAGCGTCCAGCGGTGCAGCGGCGGGGCCGCCTGCCGCTTCTCCAGCCGGGCGGTCAGGTCGTAGTGGTGCAGGGTGAGCACCAGGACGTAGCCGAAGACCAGCCAGGGCGGCGCGTCGCCGACCGCCCCGACGGCGATGGCGAACAGGTACTCCCCGGCCCGTAGCGCGGCCGGGACCAACCAGTCCAGCGGCCCGTTGTGCGCCGCGCCGGCCCCCAGCCCGCCGACCAGCAGCACCAGCAGCGCCGCCGGCACCCACCAGCGCAGCCCGCCGTCGTCGGTCAGCAGCGCCGCGACCAGCAGCGCCGCCGGACCCAGCGCCGCCAGCACCGCCAGCGTCAGCGGGCCCATCGGGCGAACCACCGGCAGCCGCGCCGCCAGCGGCCCGTCGTCGCGGTGCAGGGTGGCGTCGACCGTGTCCAGCACCGGCACCCACATCCAGCGGGCCCGCACAGTGCGCAGCGCCCCGGTGTACGCGAACGCCAGTGTCCCCCAGACCAGCACCGCGACCAGGCTGACCAGCGGGTTGAACAGCGCCGCGGTCAGCGCGATCAGCGCCCACCGCTCGCCGATCGGGAAGACCACCGTCCGCTTCAGCCAGTACGACACCGAGCCGGTGTCGGCCTGCACCCGGGTCGAGGCGGCGTTCAGCCGGTCACCGAGGCCGCCGCCACCCCCGCCCACCGACGTCTTCGGCCGGCGGGCCGCCTCGTCGTGCAGCACGCCGTACCAGGTGTCGGTCATGTGCCGCACGGTCTGCAACGTCATCGCGGCGATGGCGAGGGCCCAGCCGTACCGGAAGCCCGCGTGCGTCGCCCCGTAGCCGAGGCCGGCGTAGACGACGTACTCCTTCGCCCGGTCGGCCATCGTGTCCAGCCAGCCGCCCCAGGCGCTGAAGTGCCGGGTGTAGCGGGCCAGCTGGCCGTCCACACAGTCGAGCACGAAGCCGAGGTAGAGCAGCACCGCCCCGCTGACCAGCGCGGGCCGGCCGCCGACCGCGAACAGCACCGCCGCGGCGACGGCGAAGAGCACCGACAGCATGGTCACCGCGGTCGGGCCGAGGCCGATCCGGGCCGACGCCTTCGTCACGTACGGCGACCAGGTGCTGACGAAGTAGGTGGTGAAGAAGTCGTCCCGCTCCTTGACCGACAGCCGCAGCTCGGCCTTGTCCTCGTTCACCCCCGCCAGCGCCGCCTCGGCGGCGTGCAGCCCGACGGCGTCGCCGACCCGGTGCGCCACGAGCAGGCGTACCCGGTGGGCGAAGGTCAGCGTGCCGAGCGCGGTGAGCGCGGCGAAGAGCCCGTCCACGGCGGGCCCGGTCGCCGGCCGGGTGGCGGCGGCCCGGGCGGCGGCCGCCAGGGCCGGCAGGTCCTCCACGCCGACCCGCAGCGCGCCGCCGAAGACGCCGGTGGCGTCGGCCAGCTCCGGCCCGGCCTCGACCACCTGGCCGCGCTCCTCGCGCACGGCGGTGCGGCCGGGGACCGGCGGGTCGGTGAGCACCAGGGCCACCGTCGGGCCGACCGGGCTGGTCGCCAGATGCTTGAGTACGGCGGTGTGCGCGACCAGGTCGGCCCCGCTGACGATCACCGGGCCGGTGGCGGCGCCCACCAGGGCGGCCAGCTCGTCCAGGTCGGTTGCGGCGCGCACCTCGTCCGCCCCGGCCCGGCGCCACTGGGCGGCCAGCCGGTCGGCGAGCGGCTCCCCGGCGCCGGTGGGCAGGCCCGCGGCCGGCGCACCGGCGGCGAGCACGATCGCGAGCGTCACCGCGGGACCGCGGCGTGGTACGCGTCGAGCGCCTCGGCAACCGTGCCGTCCACGGTCAGCCGCCCGCCGTCGAGGTAGAGCCCCCGACGGCAGAACCGGGTCAGATCCTTCTCGTTGTGTGACACCAGCACCAAGGTGCGCCCCTCCGCGAGCAGTCGGTCGATCGTCGAATAGCACTTCTTGCGGAACTCCGCGTCGCCCACCGCGGTCACCTCGTCCATCAGCAGGATCGGGTGCGGCAGGTGGGAGATGATGGCGAACCCCAGCCGGACCTTCATCCCCGACGAGTAGTGCCGGACCGAGGTGTCGATGGCCCGCTCCACCTGCTCACCCGCGAACGACACGATGTCGTCGAAGTGCCGCTTCAGGTACGCCGACGACAGCCCGTGCAGGCCGCCGACGAGATAGAGGTTCTCCCGCCCGGTGAGGTCGTTGGAGAAGCCGGCGGAGAGCTCCAGCAGCGGCGCGACGTCACCGCGCACCCGGATCCGCCCCTCGTCGGGGATGAGCACCCCGGCGATGAGCCGCAGCAGGGTGCTCTTGCCGGTGCCGTTGCGCCCGATCACCCCGACCGTCTCGCCGGGCTGCACAGTGAAGGAGACGTTCCGCAGCGGCCAGAACTGACCGGACGCGGCGCCCCGCCCGCCCCGGTGGATAAACAGCTCACGCAGCCGCAGCTGCCGCCGGCGGTTGCGGACGAAGCGGATACCGAGGCCCTCGGCCTCGATGATCGGCGCCACCTCACAGCTCCTTGAGCACGGCGGGTTCGAGCCGGCGGAACGCCCACCAGCCGGCGACCAGCAGCAGCAGGCTGCCGGCGACCGTGGTGGCCAGCAGCCGGGCGTCGGGGAACTCGTCCGGGTACCAGATCGCGTGCTGGAGCTGGAAGATGCCGACCAGCGGGTTGAGCTCGTAGACGATCTTCACCCAGCCCGGCATCCCGGACTCCCGGACCAGGCTCAGCGGGTAGATGATCGGCGTGGCGTAGAACAGCACCCGGATGATCAGCCGCATGAAGCGCTCGACGTCGCGCATCAGCACGTTGACCGCCGAGAGCAGCAGCGACAGCCCGACCAGCAGGGTGGCCTGCACCAGCACCGCCAGCGGCAGGGCGAGCAGCGACCAGCCGGGGTGGATCCTGCCGTGCGCGGCGTAGACCGCGGCGACGGCGAAGAGGATGGGCAGGCCGGCGGCGTACTCGGCGAACCGCCCGGTGACCCGGCCGATCGGGAAGACCTGCCGGGGCACGTTCATCGTGGTGATCAGGCGGGACTGGCCGGTCAGCGCGTTGGTCGCCTCGCTCAGCGCCGAACTGGTCCACATCCAGGCGAAGATGCCGGTGATCAGGAAGAGCGGGTACGACTCGGCGGCCTGCCCGAGGTGCCGCTCGGTGTCGCCGGAGTAGAGCACGCCGAAGACGAAGAAGTAGATCGCCCCCATGCCCAGCGGCTCGATCAGCGACCAGAAGTAGCCGAGCACCGACTGCTGGTACTTCACCGCGAGGTCCCGCTTGACCAGGATCCGCAGCGAGTTGCGGTGCGACCACAACGCCGCGACGCCAGCGGTCACCGTCGCCTCCCGCCTCCCAGGACGGACGACAGGTTAGCAGTCGGTGAACGAACGCCCCTCAGCACTCGATCACGTTGACGGCCAGGCCGCCGCGCGCCGTCTCCTTGTACTTGACCTTCATGTCGGCGCCCGTCTCCCGCATGGTCTTGATGACCTTGTCCAGCGAGACGGCGTGCACCCCGTCCCCACGCAGCGCCAACCGGGCGGCGGTGATCGCCTTGATGCTAGCCACCGCGTTCCGCTCGATGCACGGGATCTGCACCAGCCCACCGACCGGGTCGCAGGTCAGCCCGAGGTTGTGCTCCATGCCGATCTCGGCGGCGTTCTCCACCTGCGCCGGTGTGCCACCGAGGGCCTCGGCCAGCCCGGCGGCGGCCATCGAGCAGGCCGAGCCGACCTCGCCCTGGCAGCCGACCTCGGCGCCGGAGATCGAGGCGTTCTCCTTGAACAGCACGCCGATCGCGCCGGCGGCCAGCAGGAAGCGGACCACCCCGTCCTCGTCGGCGTCCGGGGTGAACCGGGTGTAGTAGTGCAGCACCGCCGGGATGATGCCGGCCGCGCCGTTGGTCGGGGCGGTCACCACCCGACCGCCGGCGGCGTTCTCCTCGTTGACGGCGAGGGCGAAGAGCGTCACCCAGTCCATCGCGCGCAGCGGGTCGGTGGAGTCGGTCTCCGCCTCCAGGCTCCGACGCAGCTCGGCGGCGCGGCGGCGGACCTTCAGCCCGCCGGGGAGGACGCCGTCGTGCTCGCAGCCGGCCGCGACGCACTCCCGCATCACCCGCCAGATCTCCAGCAGGCCGGCCCGGACGTCGGCCTCGCTGCGCCAGGAGCACTCGTTGGCCAGCATCACCTCGCTGATCGACAGCCCGGTCGCGGCGGTCACGTCGAGCAGCTCGGCGCCGGTGTAGAAGGGGTACCGCACCCGGGTCGTGTCGGGCTTGATCCGGTCCGCCCCGGCGGCCGCCTCGTCCACCACGAACCCGCCGCCCACCGAGTAGTAGGTACGGGCCCTGACCTGCGCCCCGGCGGCGTCGTAGGCCGCGAAGGTCATCCCGTTCGGGTGGTACGGCAGCGACCGGCGGCGATGCAGCACCAGGTCGCGGTCCGGGTTGAAGTCGATCTCCTGCACGCCGAGCAGGTGCAGCCGGCGGTCGACGCGGATCGCGGCGACCCGGGGGCCGACGGTGTCGGTGTCGACCGTCTCCGGTGCCTCGCCCTCCAGCCCGAGCAGCACGGCCCGGTCGCTGCCGTGGCCGTGGCCGGTGGCGCCGAGCGACCCGAAGAGCTCGGCCTGGACCCGGACGACGTCGGCGAGCAGCCCGTCGCCCTTCAGCCCGGCGACGAACGTCCGGGCGGCCCGCATGGGGCCGACGGTGTGCGAGCTGGACGGCCCGATGCCGACGCTGAAGAGGTCGAAAACACTGATCATGGCTGCACTTTCCTCGCCGTCGCGCCCGGTGGTGCCGGGTCCGACCCGGGTTCCGCCCGCCGGGGTCTCCGGCGGCCGTCGGCACCGCCCGGGGTGGTGGGCGGCATCCGACCGGCGAGCCTACCCGCCCGCCGCACCCCCCGCCCTTCCGCCGCAGGTGACGACACCTTCCAAGGGTGCGTCGGGCGGGGGCGGCGCGGGTAACCACCTACGGGTACGGGGCCGCCGGATCCGTCCTCGGACGGAGGGCGCGGTGGCCACCCCTTCCTACCGTTGATGGCAGAGCGGCGGATCGCCGCAGAGTGGGAGTACGACGATGAGTCGCAAACTGGTCCGGCCCCGCGAGGGGCGCATGCTCGCCGGCGTCTGCGCCGGCCTGGCCCGCCGGTTCAACACCTCGGCGTTCATGATCCGGCTGCTGTTCCTGCTGTCGCTGCTGCTGCCCGGCACCCAGGTGATCGTCTACCTGGTCCTCTGGGTGCTGATGCCGAACGAGGACCGCGCCGCCACCCGCTACTGACGTCCCCGCACGGCAGCGCCCGCCCCGGAATGCCGGGGCGGGCGCTGCCGTGTTCCGGGTCAGGGGGCGGCGTAGGTGACGGTGACCTTCTCGTAGCCCAGCGAGCGGAGCAGGCCCTCCAGCATCTTGCGGGTGTTCTCCTCGGCGCGCTGGGTCAGCCCGCTGTCCCGCGCCGCCGCGGTGATCCGCTCCTCGGCGAGCTGGTAGACCTGCTGCTGCCGGTTGGGGTCACCCTTGACCAGGTCGTTGAGCCGGTTGAGCAGGCCGCGCTCCTCGGCGAAGACGTAGCTCTTCTCCAGGTCGAGGTTGGTCTTGCCGAGCTGCGGCGCCGGCAGCTTGATCTCGACCGACTTGCCGTCGGCGGACTCGACCACCGCCCCCTCGGAGATCTTGGTGAAGTCGACGTACGCCTCCACGCTGCCCGCCCCGACGAAGAGGGTCCGCTGGTTGAGCAGGAACTCGGGCACGTTGTTGCGATCGTTCTGCAGGTCGACCACGACCTGGAAGTTGCCCTCGGCGGCGACGTAGCGGCTGAGGTCCTGGATCGACTTGAGCAGCGGCGGCTGGCTGCGGTCGGTCTGCTCCTTGGCGAAGGGGTTGCGGAAGTCGGGGAAGATCCCGGTCGCCTGGGCGCCGAGCAGCACCACCACCGCCAGCGCCGCCGCGCCCAGCACCATGAGCAGGCCCCGAGGGGCGGGCCCGCCGGTGCGCGCCGAACCGCCCGGCCGCGGCGGGGAGGTGTCGTCCGACCGGGCCGGAAGGGTGTCGGCGGTCGGGTAGCCGGGGAACTCCCTGGTGGGCTCGTTGATGTCACCGTCGCGGGCCATGGCCCTCACCGTCCTCGTCAGACACGTCGTCTAGCGATGACGGTACGTGCCCGATACGACACCCGCGATTCGAGCGACCCGAACGGGTGAAGCCCCGCTCAGGCGAAGGCGGAGACCCCGGTCAGCTTCTGCCCGATGACCAGCTGATGGATCTCCGAGGTGCCCTCGTAGGTCAGCACGCTCTCCAGGTTGTTGGCGTGCCGCATCACCGGGTACTCGCCCGAGACGCCGTTCGCGCCGAGGATCGTCCGGCACTGGCGGGCGATCGCCAACGCCTCCCGCACGTTGTTCAGCTTGCCCACGCTGACCTGCTCCGGGCGCAGCTTCCCGGCGTCGGCGAGCCGGCCCAGGTGCAGCGCCAGCAGGTAGCCCTTGTTCCACTCGACGGCCATGTCGGCGAGCTTGGCCTGGGTGAGCTGGAAGCCGGCCAACGGCCGGCCGAACTGGGTCCGGGTGGTCGCGTAGTCCAGCGCCGTCGACAGGCAGTCGCGGGCCGCGCCGAGCGCGCCCCAGACGATGCCGTGCCGGGCCTCGGTCAGGCAGCTCAGCGGGGCCTTCAGCCCGATCGCCCCGGGCAGCTGGGCGTCCGCCGGCAGCCGGACGTCGTCGAGGGCGATCTCGCCGGTCAGCGAGGCGCGCAGCGACATCTTCCGCCGGATCTCGCGCGCCGTCACCCCCGGCGTGTCCATCGGTACGGCGAAACCGCGTACCCCCTCGTCGGTGCGCGCCCAGATCACCCCGACCTCGGCGATCGGCGCGTTGGTGATCCACATCTTGGCGCCGTTGAGCACCCAGTCGTCGCCGTCGCGGCGGGCCCGGGTGGCCATCGAGGCCGGGTCGGAGCCGTGGTCGGGCTCGGTCAGGCCGAAGCAGCCGATCGCCTCGCCGGCCGCCATCGCCGGCAGCCAGCGCTGCTTCTGCTCCTCGCTGCCGTAGCGCCAGATGGCGTACATGGCGAGCGAGCCCTGCACCGAGACCAGCGAGCGGATGCCGGAGTCGCCGGCCTCCAGCTCCAGGCAGGACAGCCCGTACGCGACCGCCGACGCGCCGGCGCAGCCGTACCCGGTCAGGTGCATGCCGAGCAGGCCGAGCTTGCCGAACTCCCGAGCCAGCTCGCGGGCCGGCACGTGGCCCTGCTCGTACCAGTCGGCGACGTGCGGGCGTACCCGGTCGTCGACGAGCTGGCGCACGACGGCGCGGATCTGCCGTTCCTCCTCGCTGAGCGAGGCGTCCACGTCGAGCAGGTCCAGGGGTGCGGTCATGGGGGCCACCTTAACGAGTCGTCAGGAGGGCGTCATCCCTCCTGGCCGCCGAGCACCAGCACCCGGGCGTGGATCTGGTTGCGCTGCTGCAACGCCGCGCGCAGCGCCCGGTGCAGCCCGTCCTCCAGGTAGAGCCCGCCGTTCCACTGCACGACATGCGGGAAGAGGTCGCCGTAGAAGGTCGAGTCCTCGGCGAGGAGCTTGTCCAGCGCCAGCTCCCGCTTGGTGGTGATGAGCTGGTCCAGCCGCAGCGGGCGCGGCGGGATCTCCGCCCACTGCTTGAGCGTGAAGTTGTGCTCCGGGTACGGACGCCCGTCCCGGACCGCTCTGAAGATCACGGCACGCTCCCCTCCCCGTGGCCGGGCCGACCGACGGCGCGGAGCCGGGTCACGCCGTGGTGCCGCGGGGTGCGGCACCGATGACCGTGCCAGCCTAACCGCCTCCGCCACACTGCGTTTTACTCCCTCATGTCGGTTTCGCTACCGCCGATACCCACCCGGGACCGCATGAACCACGCTCAACTCCACCGGCCGCGCCGGACCACCTCGCCGACCGGGCGACGCCCCCGACGCAGTGACGGTGACCGGTGGTCGGGCGCCCGGTAACCCACGGTCACCGCGCCGATCGGCTGGTACTCCTCGGGCACGCCGAACGCCTCCCGGTAGGCGTCCAGCCGCTGCGGCGGGATCCCGAAGAAGCAGGCCCCCAGCCCCTCGTCGACGGCGGTGAGCAGCATGAGCAGCGCGGCGAAGCCGGTGTCGACGTACCAGTAGGGCACCGGCCAGCGCTCCGCCGCCCGGTCCGCCCAGCCCTTGTCCGGCTCGGCGTAGCGCTCCAGGTAAGCGGAGCGGTTGGCGTGCGGCACCACGATCAGCGGGGCCCGCCGCATCCCGGCCAGCCAGCGCTCCCGGCCGCCGCCGCCCGGGGTGGCCGCCGTCCAGAACCGCTCCCGGTCCTCCGGGGTCTCCAGCACCAGGAAGCCCCAGCCCTGCGCGAACCCGGCCGATGGCGCCCGCACCGCGTGGTCGAGCAGCCGGTCCACCACGTCCGGCGGGACAGGACGGTCCGGGTCGTAGTTGCGCACCATCCGCCGTCGCCGGACGACCTCGCCGAACTCCATGCCCCCGCCGCTCAGACGCCGGGCCGCAGGCCCCAGGCGCCCTGCCAGGAGCCGCCGGGCTTCAGCGTGATCAGGTCCTTGCCGGAGCGGAACGCGTCCGCCGGGCAGGTCATCGGCTCCACCGCCACCGACCGGCGGTGCCGTTCCCCGGTCAGCGTGTCCCCGGTGAAGACCTGCCACCAACCGAACTCCCGGTCCGCCCAGATCTGCACCGCGACGGAGCCGTCCGGGGCGGCCAGGGTCACCGCCGAGCCCCCGTCGGCGTGCCGTACCAGGTCGCCGAAGGCCAGGTCGAGCACCGCGTCGCCGATCGGACGGGGCTCGGTGAAGTCGTACTCGGTGCCGGCCACCGGCGTGGCGGCGACGGGGAGCAGGCGGCCGTCCAGCAGCACCCGGATCCGCCCCGGTACGCGCAGCGCCACCTCGTCCACCGGCACGCCGGGCAGCCGCAGGTAGGGGTGCATCGAGTAGCCGTACGGGGCGTCCTCGGCGCCGAGGTTCGCCACCTCGTGCTCGACCCGCAGCCCGTCCGCGCCGACGCTCCACCGGTTCCGCAGCCGCAGCGGCCAGGGGTAGCCCGGGGTGGGTGGCAGGTCGTACCCCACGGTGACCGTGTCGGCGGACTGCTCGACCAGGTACCACGACACCCAGTTGACCAGGCCGTGGATCGCGTTGCGCCGGGTCGGCTCGCTCAGGTCGAGCTGCAACGAGCGCTCCCCGAAGGTGTACTGCCCGTCGCGGATCCGGTTCGGCCAGGGCGCCAGCACCTGCCCGGCCGAGCCGGGGCAGATCTCGTCGGCGGCGTACCCGTCGACGTAGTCCACGCCGTCGTGCCGGTACGACCGCAGCCCACCGCCGACCTCGACGATGACCGCCTCGTGGCCGTCGGCGGCAATGGTCCACTGTGTCCCGGACGGCGGGCGGGTTCCGGCCTTCTCCATGTCTGGCGACCTTAGTCGCCCACCCCCGCCCCCGTCGGACCAGCCGAGCCGCTTCCCGCCCAGCGGTCGCCCGGTCCGCCGCGACCCGCCCGCCGGACGGTTCAGTCCCGGTCGGCGGCCGGGGTGGCCCGGTAGCGCAGCAGCGCCGGGAAGACCACCACCAGCGCGACGGCGAGCACCGCGGAGACCAGACCCCCGCCCACCCAGGCCACGCCGGTGCCGAACCCGGCCGCCACCGCGCCGGCGCGCAGGTCGCCCAGGCGCGGCCCGCCGGCGATGACCACCGTGTTGACGCCCTGGAGTCGCCCGCGCATCCGGTCCGGCGCGTAGACCAGCAGCATCGACTGTCGCAGCACCGCGCTGACCAGGTCGGACGCCCCGGCCAGGGCGAGCAGCAGCACCACCAGCCAGAGCTGGCGGGCCAGCCCGGCCGCGGCCACCGCGAGGCCCCAGCCGACCACCGCCACCACCAGCACCAGGCCCTGCCGGCGGAGCCGGCCGATCCAGCCGGAGGTGAGCCCACCGAGCATCGCGCCGAGCGAGATCGCGCCGTACAGCCAGCCGATCGCCGCCCCGCCGCCGAACCGTTCGTGGGCCACCTCGGGGAAGAGCGCCCGGGGCATGGCCAGAATCATCGCGATCAGGTCGATGGCGAACGAGAGCATCAGCACCGGCGTGGTGGCCAGGTAGCGGAGCCCGTCCACGATGCTGGCCAGGCCGGCCCGGCGCGGGCTGCCGTCGCCGTCCGGGTCCGGCTCGGGCGGCAGCGCCGGCATCCGGACGGTCGCCCAGACGGCGGCGGTGAACAGGATCGTGTCCAGGCCGTACGCGATCGGCAGCGCGACGTCGGTCCGCCAGCTCGCGAAGATCAGCCCGGCCAGCAGCGGCCCGGCCACCGACGCGGCGGTGTACGTGGTGAAGTTCAGCGTGCTGGCGGCCGGCACCAGCTCGGCCGGGACGAGCCGGGGAAGGCTCGCCGTGCGGGCCGCCCCGCTGACCGCGAAGCCGACCGACTGGAGCGCCACCAGGGCCAGCAGCAGCACCGGGCTGCCCACCCGGAGCACCGCCTGCAGCAGCAGCGCCAGCATCGACGCCCAGAGCAGCGCCTGACTGGCCAGCAGCACGCCCCGCCGGTCCCGGGCGTCGGCGACCGCCCCGCCCCAGAGCCCGAAGACCAGCAGCGGCAGGAACGCGGCGATCCCGAGCAGGCCGACCCAGAACGAGTCCCGGGTCAGCGCGTACATCTCCACCGGCACGGCCACCGCCGTGAACTGGAAGCCGAGCATGGCGATGCCGCCGCCCAGCCAGATCCGCCGGAACTCCGGCACCGCCAGCGGACGCAGGTCGATCGCCCAGCGGCGCGCCCCGCGCGGCCGGGTCTCCTTCGTCGCCGTCACGGGTTCAACCGCTCCACGACCCAGTCGCCGCCGTCGGCCCGGCGGAACCGCAGCCGGTCGTGCAGCCGGCTCACCCGGCCCTGCCAGAACTCCACCGACTCGGGCCGGACCCGGAAGCCGCCCCAGTGCGGCGGCGCGGGGATCTGCGCCACGTCGGCGAAGCGCGCCACCACCGCCTCGTACGCCTCGTCCAGCGCGGCCCGGTCCGGGATCACCCGGGACTGGGCGCTGGCCCAGGCCCCGAGCTGCGACCCGCGCGGCCGGCTGGCGAAGTACGCCTCGGTCTCCGCCCGGTCGACCCGCTCCACCCGACCGGCGACGACCACCTGCCGCTGCATCGGAAACCAGGGGAAGACCAGGCTGGCGTACGGGTTGGCGGTCGCCTCGCCGCCCTTGCGGGAGGTGTAGTTGGTGTAGAAGACGAAGCCCTCCGGGTCGTAGCCCTTGAGCAGCACGGTGCGGCCGCTGGGGCGGCCGGCGGCGTCGGCGGTGCCGACGACCATCGCGTTCGGCTCGGGCAGCCCGGCCGCGACCGCGTCGGCGAACCAGCGGTCGAACTGGGTGTACCAGTCGGCGGCCAGATCGGCCTCGGAAAGGCCCAGGTCGGCGGCGTACTCGTTACGCATGGCCGCCGGCGGTGGTGTGTCGCCCGTCACGTCGCTTCTCCCCCTCGCGGCGGCGCCCGCATCCCCCGACGCTGGCCAGCCCCCACGAAAGAGTGTCACCGAGGACGTGACGGCCTCCACCGCCGGGGATGTCACGTGCGGCACAGTCGCAGCGGGTCGCGCATTTGGTTACCGAGCAGGCAAGATGTCACGAAACCATCCCTGAGGGTCGCCTAAGGTCTGGGCCGGACTGAGCCCGCGAGGGCGCACCGAGCCGGAAGCCAGGAGACGACATGTCTGACTTCAAACCGGGCCTGGAGGGCGTCGTAGCCTTCGAGACCGAGATCGCCGAACCGGACCGCGCGGGTGGCGCGCTGCGCTACCGCGGTGTCGACATCGAGGATCTGATCGGCCAGGTCTCCTTCGGCAACGTCTGGGCGCTGCTGGTCGACGGGCGGTTCGGCCCGGGCCTGCCGCCGGCGGAGCCGTTCCCGGTACCGGTGCACTCCGGCGACATCCGCGTCGACGTGCAGTCCGCGGTCGCCATGCTGGCCCCGTACTGGGGGCTCGACCAGCTGCTGGACATCTCCGACGAGCAGGCCCGCGAGGACCTGGCCCGGGTCTCGGTGACCGCGCTGTCCTTCGTCGCCCAGTCGGCTCGCGGCCTCGGCCTGCCCGCCGTGCCGCAGAAGGAGATCGACAAGGCCGAGACGATCGTCGAGCGCTTCATGAAGCGCTGGCGCGGCGAGCCCGACCCGCGGCACGTCAAGGCCGTCGACGCGTACTTCATCTCGGCCGCCGAGCACGGCCTGAACGCCTCCACCTTCACCACCCGGATCGTCGCCTCCACCGGCGCCGACGCCGCGGCCTGCATCTCCTCCGGCATCGGCGCCCTCTCCGGCCCGCTGCACGGCGGCGCCCCGAGCCGGGTGCTGAGCATGCTGGAGGCCGTCGAGCGCAGCGGCGACGCCGAGGGGTACGTCAAGGGCGTCCTCGACCGCGGCGAGCGGCTGATGGGCTTCGGCCACCGGGTCTACCGGGCCGAGGACCCCCGCGCCCGCGTGCTGCGCCGGACCGCCAAGGAGCTGGGCGCGCCGCGCTTCGAGATCGCCGAGGCGCTGGAGAAGGCCGCGCTGGCCGAGCTCCAGGCCCGCCGCCCGGACCGGGTGCTCGCCACCAACGTCGAGTTCTGGTCGGCCGTGGTGCTGGACTTCGCCGAGGTGCCCGCGCACATGTTCACCTCGATGTTCACCTGCGCCCGGATGGGCGGCTGGAGCGCGCACATCCTGGAGCAGAAGAAGCTCCAGCGGCTGGTCCGGCCGTCCGCCCGCTACGTCGGGCCGGGCAGCCGCAAGCCCAGCGAGGTCGAGGGCTGGGACGCCATCCCGCACGGCGTCTGACCCGCGTACCCGTCGAGGGGCCCCGTCCGCGCGGACGGGGCCCCTTCGCGCGCCCCGGCCGGGTTGTGGCGCATCCCTCAGCGCACGGGGCGGGACCAGCCGCCGGACCGCCGGGGCGAAGTGCGAGGATGAAGGCTCGGCAGTGCCGCCGGACCGGGCTGGAGATCCCGGCCGCCCGTGCGCCCGCGCACGCGTCCGCCGCAGGTCCCCGCCCGGTGAAGGGCCCGCCCTCGCCCATGCGGAAGGATCTCGACAACCGTGGCTGACGCACCGACCATCCGGATTCCCGACGACATCAAGCCCGCCGACGGGCGGTTCGGCTGCGGGCCGTCCAAGGTCCGTCCGGCGGCCGTCTCCGCACTCGCGGACGTGGCCACCAGCTACCTGGGCACCTCGCACCGGCAGAAGACCGTCCGCGACGAGGTGGCCCGGCTGCGCCGGGGGGTCGCTGAGTTCTTCTCCCTCCCCGAGGGCTACGAGGTGATCATCGGCAACGGTGGCACCACCGCCTTCTGGGAGGTCGCCACCTTCGGCCTGATCCGCGACCGCGCCCAGTTCGCCAGCTTCGGCGAGTTCGGCGCGAAGTTCGCCAAGTCGGTCGCCGACGCGCCGTTCCTCGGCGAGCCGACGGTCCGCAAGTCCGCGGCGGGCACCGCGCCGACGCTGGTCGCCGAGGCCGGCGTGGACGTCTACGCCACCCCGCACAACGAGACCTCCACCGGTGTCGCGGTGCCGATCAGCCGGGTGCCCGGCGCCGACCCCGGCTCGCTGCTGCTGGTCGACGCCACCTCGGGCGCGGGCGGCCTGGAGGTCAACGTCGGCGAGACCGACGTCTACTACTTCGCGCCGCAGAAGTGCTTCGGCTCCGACGGTGGCCTCTGGCTGGCCCTGATGTCGCCGGCCGCACTGGAGCGGGCCACCGAGATCAAGGGATCCGGCCGCTACATCCCGGCCTTCCTCGACCTGGTCACCGCGATCGACAACTCGCGGCTGGAGCAGACGTACAACACGCCGGCGCTGGCCACCATCTTCCTGGCGGCCGAGCAGACCGACTGGATGAACTCGCAGGGCGGGCTGGCCTGGGCGGCCAAGCGCACCGCCGAGAGCGCGGCCATCGTGTACGGCTGGGCCGAGCGCTCCGCCGTGGCCACGCCGTACGTCGCCGACCCGGCGCTGCGCTCCAACGTGGTCGCCACGATCGACTTCGTCGACGGGGTGGACGCCTCGGCGATCGCCAAGGCGCTGCGCGCCAACGGCATCGTGGACACCGAGCCGTACCGGAAGCTGGGTCGCAACCAGCTCCGCGTCGCGCTCTTCCCGGCGGTCGAGCCGGCCGACGTGGAGGCGCTGACCGCCTGCATCGACTACGTGGTGGACCGGCTCCAGTAGACAGTCACGGTGGGTGGTCGACGGGGCTCCGTCGACCACCCACCGTGATCATCGTCGCAGCTCAGTCACGACATGCGGGTGTCGCATCCCCCACCTTCGGGTAGGAGAGCGTACGGTGGTCCGAGGACGCCCGGGTGGCCGGCTCGTGGCGTGACGGCCAGCGAAGCGGGACGGAGGCAACGCCATGCGCCCAGTACGCTTCGTCGCCCTCTCCGAGGACGGCCAGGCTCTGGTGCTCGCCGACGAGGTCGGGCGCCTGCTCGCCCTCCCCATCGACGAACGCATCGCCACGGTGCTGCACGCCGAGCCCGGCGCGGCGCCGCTCGCGGTGGTGCCCGCCGCCGCCGACCCGACGCCGTCGCTCTCCCCACGGGACATCCAGGCCCGGATCCGCTCCGGCGAGTCCGCCGAGGACGTCGCCCGCATCGCGGGGGTCCCGGTCGACCGGGTGCTGCGCTACGCCGGCCCGGTGCTCCAGGAGCGGGCCATGCTCGCCCAGCACGCCCGGCGCACCCGGCTCAAGGGCGCCGAGAAGCCGACCCCGCTGGCCGAGGTGGTCAACGGCCGGCTGGCCCAGCACGGGATAGACACCGAGAAGATCTCCTGGGACGCGTACCGGCGCGACGACGGCACCTGGCGGATCATCGCCACCTGGCCGTCGGGCAAGGCCACCGCGCAGGCGGTCTGGGACCTCGACAAGCTGCGGCAGAACGTCACCCCGCACGACGACATGGCGCAGTACCTGTGCGCCGAGCGTCCGACGCCGATCCTCGGCCAGGAGCCGGCGCCGGAGCGGGGCGGGCACGCGCTGCCCGGCCCGTCGCGCGGCGAGCCGAGCCGGGGCGGGCACGGTCTGCCGGCGGCCGGCGAGCACAGCCGTCCCGGGCGGGACCCGATCCGGGCCGGGCGCGACGCCCTGCTCGCCTCCCTCGACCGACCGCTCGGCGGCACCTCGGGTCGCGGCCTCGACCCGCGCTCCCCGGCCGCGCTGGCCGGTGCCGACGCACCCCGGCAGCGGGCCGTCGCCGGGGGCGCGGCGGCACTGCTCGGCGGCGGTCAGGGTTCGGCGTTCGACGACGACTCGGACGCGCCGAAGGAGGTCCCGGCCGTACCGTCGCTGGCGGTGCTCCGGCCGCGCCGCACGGGCGCCGCGGCGGCCGCCGGCGGCGAGTCCACGGATGCCTCCGGCAAGCCGCGCAAGCGGCTGCCGAGCTGGGACGACGTCCTCTTCGGCACCGGCCCGGCGGCCCGCGAGTCCTCCTGATCCAACCGGCACCCTGGCACGCGCGACGGCTCCAGGTCGCAGCGCGGCGTCAGACGCGCCGAACTGGAGTTGTCGTAAGGCACTCTAAGTGCGCGCGTGCCAGGGTGGACCCATGGAGTACACGAATCTGGGACGCACCGGTCTGTCGGTGAGCCGGCTCTGCCTCGGCACGATGAACTTCGGGCCGCAGACCACCGAGCCGGACAGCTTCGCCATCATGGACCGGGCGCTGGAACACGGCATCAACTTCTTCGACACCGCCAACGTGTACGGCTGGCAGACCGGTGAGGGCATCACCGAGCAGATCATCGGCCGCTGGTTCGCCCAGGGCGGCGGCCGGCGCGACAAGGTGGTCCTCGCCACCAAGGTCTACGGCAAGATGGGCGACTGGCCCAACGAGCAGGGCCTGAGCGCCCGGCACATCATCCGGGCCTGCGAGGACTCGCTGCGCCGGCTGCAGACCGACGTGATCGACCTGTACCAGATGCACCACGTCTCCCGGAGCACGCCGTGGGAGGAGATCTGGCAGGCGATGGAGACCCTGGTCGCCCAGGGCAAGGTGATCTACGTCGGATCGTCCAACTTCGCCGGTTGGCACATCGCCCAGGCGCAGGCGGCGGCGGGCCGACGCAACTTCCTCGGTCTGGTCGCCGAGCAGTCCATCTACAACCTGCTCACCCGGCACGTCGAGCTGGAGGTGATCCCCGCCGCGCAGCACTACGGGCTGGGCGTCATCCCCTGGTCGCCGCTGCACGGCGGACTGCTCAGCGGCGTCCTGCGCAAGATGGCCGAGGGCGGTGCCGCGCGGGGTGCCAGCGGGCGCGCCGCCGACGCGCTGGCCGAGCACCGGACGACCATCGAGGCGTACGAGAAGCTCTGCGCGGACCTCGGGCACGACCCGGCCGACGTGGCGCTGGGCTGGCTGCTCTCCCGGCCCGGGGTGACCGCCCCGATCATCGGCCCGCGCACCGTGGACCAGCTCGACCGGAGCCTGGGCGCGTTGACCGTCGACATCGACGAGGCGACCGAGAAGCGCCTCGACGAGCTGTTCCCGCCGGTCGGCAACGGCGGCCCCGGCCCGGAGGCCTGGGCCTGGTGACCCACGCCGGTTAGGCGCGTGCTCCGCCCGGTCAGAGCGGCCAGGCGGCGAGCCGGTCGTACGTCGGCCGGGGGCCGGGGTGGCTGCGGACCAGCACCAGCTCGGTCGCCGGCCACTCCGGCCCCTCGTAGCCGCCGAGCGCGGCCCGGTCGGCCTCCACGTCGGCCGGGTCGATCCGGTCGCCGGGACGGGCGATCGTCAGGTGCGGGCGGAACGGCTTCTCGTCGTGCGGGAGGCGGTTGCGGCGCAGCCCCATCCGGATCAACCGGCCCAGCACGTGCAGCGCCGCGACGTCGCCGAGCAGGTCCACCCAGAGCACGGTGAAGCGGCCCCGGCCGAACCGGCCGCCCCCGCCGAGCCGGAGCCGGGGTGCGCCGAGGCGCCCCGCCCGGGAGGTCTCGGCGGCGAGCCCGAGGGTGCTCTCCACGTCCACCAGGCGGTCCGCCTCCACGTCACCGAGGAAGGCGAGCGTGACGTGCAGGTTCGCCGGGTCGGCGAGGCGTACGTTGATGCCGGCGGCGGAGGCGGCGCCGATCCGCAGCCCGGCGAGCCGGTCGGTCAGGTGAGCGACCACGGCGGGCGGCGGGTAGACCGCGACGAAGAGTCTCACGCCCGCCGGTGACGGGGTCTGCGGCCGGCGACGGCGGCCGGCAGCGCCAGCCCCGCCTGGGCGAGCAGTCCTTCGACCCGGACCCGCTCGATCTCCCGGTCCACGCCCTCCAGCTCGGTGAGGTGCTCGGTGATCGCCAGCGCCGCGCAGGCGGCCCCGAGCCGGTCGTCGTACGCGTCGATGACCGAGGTGTGCCAGACCACCGAGCGGCCACGGGCGGCGAGCCGGTGCCCGCCGAGGCGGCGCAGGTCGGCGGCGATGCGTTCCAGGGGTTGCCGGTCGACCCGGTCGAGCTGGGTCAGGTCGATGTCGCGGGTGAGGGCGTCCGCCTCGATCGCCCGGTCCAGCCGGGCGATGGTGCGGCGCTCGCGTCGCCCGTCGCGCCACTCGGCCCAGCCGCAGGCCACCCGGTCGAAGATCTCGTCGAGGCAGAAGAGCAGGGCGAACGCCGCCGGCAGACATGCCACGGCGAGGATCGCCAGTACCAGCGTCAGTGCGCCACCGCCTGCCACATATCGACGCTAAGGCCGACGCCGGGCTCCCGCCACCGGATTGCCGGTATCCGGACGCGAAACCGGCCCGCATTCCCGCATGGCGGGGGCGGGCCGGCGGCGCGTCGGTCAGCAGTCGGGCGACGAGATCACGTAGAAGCGGGGCATGGGCAGCACCCGGAAGCGCAGTCGGGCGCCGGAGCGGCGCAGCTGCCAGGTGAGCGCGAGCAGGGCGGTGGCCAGCGAGATCAGGCCGCCGATCCAGATGCTCGCCCCGGCGCCGTAGGTCTCGGCGACCCAGCCGATCAGCGGGGCGCCGACCGGGTTGGTGCCGAGGAAGACCAGCACCCAGAGCGCCATGACCCGGCCCCGGAAGGCGGCGTCGACGCCGAGCTGGACCCGCTGGTTGGCGGCCTGGGCGAAGAAGACCATGAAGAAGCCGGTGGGCAGCAGCAACGCCACCACCAGCCAGTACGCCGGCGCCAGCCCGACCAGGGTGCCGAAGACGGCACAGCCGACCGCCGCGCCGAGCACCACCCAGACCGAGGGGCGGCTGCGCCGCCCGGTGCCGGCCAGCGCCCCGACCAGGGCCCCGATCGCCAGCGCGGTGCTGAACAGGCCGAACGAGGCGGCACCGGTACGGAACACCGTCTTGGCCAGTGCGGCCAGGGTGAGCTGGAAGTTGAACAGGGTCATCCCGATCACCGACATCACCGCCATCGGCAGCAGCAGGTCGGGACGGCGGAAGACGTACCGCAGCCCGTCGACGACCTTGGCCGAGTCCCGCTCGCCGACCGGCGGCAGGTCCTTGCGGTGCAGTTCGGCGGGGCGCATCCGTACCACGGTGGCCAGTGGGGCGATCGAGCTGACCGCGGTGAAGAGGAACACCGGGCCGACGTCGAAGGCGGCGATGGCCAGGCCGGCCACGGCCGGGCCCACGATCCGCGCCGAGTTGAACACCGCCGCGTTGAGCGAGAGCGCGTTGGGCAGCAGGGACATGCCGACCAGCTCGGAGACGAACGCCTGCCGGACCGGGGTCTCGACGGCGTTGGCGACGCCGAGCAGGGCGGCGAAGGCGAAGACGTGCCAGAGCTGCACCAGGTCGGTGAGGACCAGCGCGCTCATCGCGAGCGCGAGCACCGTCCAGAAGGCGTTGGCGACGAAGAGCAGCAGTCGCTTGTCGTACCGGTCGGCGAGGCGGCCGGAGAGCAGGGTGAGCAGCAGCACCGGGGTGAACTGGAGCGCCGTCACCACGCCGAGCGCGGTGGCGGAGTCGTCGGAGAGCTCGAGGACGAGCCAGTCCTGGGCGATGAACATCATCCAGACGCCGATCAGCTTGATCAGCTGCCCGGATGCGAATAGCCGGTAGTTACGGACCTGTAGGGACTGGAACATCGTCGTCAGCTTCGCCTGCACTCTTGGTGCGCCTCCTCGGTGGTACGCCTCATCCACGGCGGACGGTGCGGACCCCGAGGTACGGGTGCGGTCAGGCTCTGGCGAGCTGCTGGAGGATCTCGGCGGCCCGCCGCAGCGTGTCGCGTTCGTCCTCCGTGAGCGCGGCGAGCCGGCTGGCCAGCCATTCGTTGCGGGCCCGCTCGAACTGTTCGAGCACGGCCAGGCCCCCCTCGGTCGCCGCCAGGATGACCTGACGACCGTCGGTCGGGTGGGGGGTGCGCTGCACGAGGCCGCGCTCCTCCAACTTCGCGACGATCTTGGTCATCGTCGGTGGCTGCACCCGCTCGACGTCGGCCAGTTCCCGGGGCGTCAGCGCGCCCGCCAGCTTGAGGCTGGTGAGCGCGGAGAGCTGGGTGACCGTCAGGTCGCCGACCGGGCGGGCCTGTCGGACCCGCCGGTTGAGTCGGGTGATCGCATCACGCAGCTGAGGGGCCAGCTGCGCCGGTGGCACGCGTTTCGCCGTCACCGTCCGCTCCGTCACAGTAGTTAGCATAACTAATGAGCCTGGCTAACGACACGCGATATGACCATGCTCACGAGGGGTTTGTGCTGCTCCGGGCCGGGTATCCGGTTTCGCCCCCGGCCCGGAGCGGCGGTCAGCTACAGCACCGCGGACTCGATCGGCCCGCGCAGGAAGTAGAGCACGAAGAGCGCGGCCACCCCGTAGAGCAGTGGGTGGATGTCCCGCGCCTTCCCCTTGGCCAGCTTCAGCACCACGTAGCTGATGATGCCGGCGCCGATGCCGTTGGAGATCGAGTACGTGAACGGCATGAAGGTGATGGCGAGGAACGCCGGGATGGCGATCTCGTAGTCGGTCCAGTCGATGGTGCGCACCGCGGTCATCATCAGGAAGCCGACCACCACCAGCGCCGTCGAGGCCGCCTCGAAGGGCACCACCAGCGACAGCGGCGCCAGGAACATCGCCAGCAGGAACAGGGTGCCGGTGACCAGGTTGGCCACGCCGGTCCGGGCGCCCTCCCCCACACCGGCGGCGCTCTCGATGTACGACGTGTTGCTGGAGACGCTCGCCGCGCCACCGGCCGCCGCGGCGATCGAGTCGACCAGCAGGATCTCCTTGGCCCGCGGCGGGGTGCCCTGCTCGTCGAGCATGTCCCCCTCCTGGCCGATCGCCACCATCGTGCCCATGGTGTCGAAGAAGTCGGTGATCAGCAGGGTGAAGACGAACATCAGCGGCACCAGCCAGCCGGCCCGGCTCCACGAGTCCAGCACGTTGAAGTTGCCCAGCAGCGACAGGTCCGGCACGTCCACGATCTGCTTGGGCAGCTCCGGCACGTTCAGCGACCAGCCCTTGGGGTTGGGCTTGCCGTCGACGAAGGACGGCCCGACGTTGGCGACCGCCTCCACGATGATCGCCAGCACGGTCGAGGCCAGGATGCCGATCAGGATCGCGCCGCGCACCCGGCGTACCACCAGCACCAGGGTGAGCAGCAGGCCGAGCACGAAGACCAGCATCGGCCAGCTGACGATCTTGCCGTTGATGCCCAGGCCCACCGGGACGGTGGTGTTGGCCACGTCCGGGACGCGCCGGACGAAGCCGGCGTCGACCAGGCCGATGATGGTCAGGAAGAGACCGATGCCGACGCCGATGGCCGTCTTCAGCTGGGTGGGGACCGAGCGGAAGACCGCGGTACGCAGGTTGGTGAGGACCAGCACGGCGATGATCACACCCTCGATCACCACCAGGCCCATCGCGTCCGCCCAGGTCATCTCCGGGGCGATCTCGTACGCGACCAGCGCGTTCACGCCCAGACCGGCGGCCAGCGCCATCGGGAATCGTCCGACGACGCCCATCAGCATCGTCATCAGGCCGGCGACCAGGGCGGTCGCGGCGGCCAGTGCGGGGATCGAGAGCTTCTTGCCGTCACCGTCGACGGCGCCGCCCAGGATCAGCGGGTTCAACACCACGATGTACGCCATCGTGAAGAAGGTCGCCAGACCGCCTCGTACCTCGCGGCTCATCGTCGAACCACGGGCGGAGATCTCGAAGAACCGGTCGAAACCGGTGCGGGGCTGGGCGGGATCGGGTGGAGTGCCGTTGTCCGGCGGCGCAATGGCCATCAGGTCCCTCGCAGGTGATCTTCCGTTGTCGCGCGCATCGTCCCAGATCACGGCCAGGCAGGGAAAGTTGATCGCGTACGCTTTCTCCCGTGCCACAGGAGCAAGCGCCGCGGCCCGAGCCGCTCGACCCGCCGATGGTCCCGTTCGCGGTCGCCGGGCTGATCGCCTGGGCGGTCGTCGGCCTCGTCCTGCTGGTCTTCTTCCGGGGCTGGCTCACCGAGCACGGGCACCAGAACTGGCTCTGGACCTGCCTGGCCGGTTTCCTGTGGGGCTTTCCCGGTCTGGCCGTGATGATGCGGCACGACGCCAACCGGCGCCGCCGTCGCGAATCGTCCCCGCGGGACTGAACGGTCAGGAGTGGCCGTACGGCTCCGCCGGCTCGGCCGACTCCACCGACCCCGGCGCGCGGCTGACCGACATGGCCTCGACCGCGCTGTCGTCGTAGATCGTGGGCATCTCGTCGACCGGGGACTCCGCCGCCTCGACCAGCGCCTCGGAGTGCGCGCCACAGCCGTGGTCGGCGCTGACCACCCGGCCGTCGTCCGGGGCGTAGAAGTTGCCGCAGGCGCCGAAGGCCTGCCGCATCGCACCGGCCAGCGGCAGGTAGAAGCCGCAGGTGCCGCAGCGGGCGGCGGCGGGCGCCGCCACCGAGATCGGCGCGGACGGGCCGTGGTCGCCCTCGTACCAGCGCTCGGCAGTCTCGGAGCGCCCCTCGCGGGACAGCACCCGGGGCCGGCCGAGGCCGAGCTCCCAGGAGACCTCCTCGACCGCCGGGTCGTCGGAGAGCAGGTAGCCCGGGGCCAGCCGCTCGTCGTCGGGCGCGGTGGGCAGCAGGTCGCCCGGGCCGAGGTCGCCCGGCTTGAGCCGCTCCTGCCAGGGCAGCCAGCCCGGGGCGAGCAGGGCGTCGGAGCCGGGCAGCAGCACGGTCTCGCAGATCGTGACGTGCTTGCTGCGCGGCACCCGGGTCACGGTGACCGCCCACCGCCAGCCGCGGTAGCCGGCGAGCCGGCACTCGAAGTAGTGCGTGACGACCCGGTCGCCCTCGGCGACGGCGCGCAGGTGATCACCGACGTCGGAGGGCTCCACCTCGGTGATGGCGTCGCGCGCCACGTCGACGGCGGCGGCGCAGACCTGGTCGAGGCGGGCGGCGCGGGTGGAGGCGGGCCTGGTCACCCGTCCATTGTTCCCCATGCGCGTCGCCGCCTGACAGGGACTCCCCGATGACGTCTTCCCCAGGTGGCGCGACGGGCGTGGATCAGATGGGCGAGGATGGTGCACATGCCGCTCTCCTCCCGCTCCGGGCGGTCCGTCCTCGGCCGGACCGTCGGCACGGGCATCCGCTCCGTACGTCTGCTGTTCCGCGGATCACTGCGCGGAGGACGCTGGATGACCCGGCGGGCGGGATCGGCGCGGGCCCGGGGAGCCGGCGGTGAGGTCGGCATGGTCCGCCTCTTCGACCTGCACGCGGTCTCCTGCGCCGGCGACACGCTGATCGCGATCGGCCTGGCCGGGACGATCTTCTTCGACGTCCCGCTCGGCGAGGCGCGCAGCAAGGTCGCGCTCTACCTGCTGGTCACGATGGTGCCGTTCGCCATGCTCGCACCGGTGGTCGGCCCGTTGCTCGACCACTTCCGGCACGGCCGCCGGTACGCCCTGGCCACCACCATGCTCGGCCGGGCGTTCCTGGCCTGGTTGATCTCGGACTACATCGGCGGCCTCGGGCTCTACCCGGCCGCGTTCGGCGTGCTCGCGCTCTCCCGGGCGTACGGGGTGGCCCGCTCGGCGGCCGTGCCCCGGTTGCTGCCCGAGGGGCTCGGCCTCTCCCAGGTCGGCGCCCGGGCCAGCGTCTACGGCACGGTGGCCGGTGCCCTGGTGGCGCCGATCGGGCTGGCCGCGTTCTGGTTCGGGCCGCAGTGGCCGCTGCGGGTGGCCTCGGTGATCTTCCTGGTCGGCATGGTGATCGCGCTGCGGCTGCCACCGAAGGCGGACTCCGAGCCGCCGGAGCGGGTGCCCCGCCCGTGGCGCGGGCTGAACCCCGACCGGGACCGGCCGCTGGGCCGGGGTCGCCCGGCCGGCCGCCTGGTGATCGCCACCCTGATCGGCGCGGCAGCGCCGCGGGCGCTCTACGGCTTCCTGCTGCTCTTCCTCGCGTTCGCGCTCAAGAAGGGCGACCTGAACACCGACTTCTTCGGGCGGGAACTCAGCGACCAGGCGGCGCTGGGCCTGGTCGGCGGGGCGCTGGTGGTGGGCGGCTTCCTGGCCACCGCGCTCGGCACCCGGCTGCGCATCCACCGGCCCGCCGCGATTCAGTCGAGCAGCATGATCATCGTGGCCGGGGTGGCCGTCCTGGCCACGGTGAAGTTCTCCCTGCCGATGGTGGCGGTGCTCTGCCTGGTCGCCGCGCTGACCAGCGGAATCGCCAAACTGGCCGTGGACGCCTCGATCCAGGAGCGGATCCCGGAGCGGCTGCGGGCCAGTTCCTTCGCCCACTCGGAGACCGCGCTGATGCTGGCCTTCGTGGCCGGCGGCGGCCTCGGCCTGGTCCCCTTCGAGGGGCGGGTCGGCATCGCGGTAGCCGCCGGGGTGGGCGTGCTCGCCGCCGTCCGGGGCATCGTGGTCGCCGGTCGACTGCGCGGCGAACGGCTGATCGGCCGCCCGCTCACCGACGAGGAACTGGCCGACCACGACGTGCCGGAGGACGCGGCAGGCAGCCCCCGGGGCTCAGCCGGGCCGGACAGCCCGGACCGCGGTCGGCCCGGGCCGAACCACGAGCCCCACCCCGACCGGCCGTACGGTCACGGTCGCGACCGGCCCGAGCCGACCCGTGAGCCGCGCACCGCCGGTCGGGACCGGCCCGGGCCGAGCCACGAGCCGTACACCACCGGGGCGCACGATCCCGACGCGGCGGCGGACGCCGCCACGGCGGCAGCCGCCCAGGCCGCGCCGACCTCGCCGGCACCCACCGGCCACCGCTCCCCCGACACCGCCGGCGACGACGCCGGGCTGGCACCGCCCGGGTACCACATCTACCGGCCGTCCTCCGCCGTGGCGCGTCCCGGCGGGGTGGACGACGACCAGCGCCGGCAGTCGCCGGGGTCGGTGTCGTGACGGGTCTGCTGGTGCTGACCGCCGTGCCGGCCGAGGCGGAGGCGATCCGGGCCGGCCTCACCGACCCGACGGTGACCGTACGGCCGGTCGGGGTGGGGCCGGCGGTGGCCGGTGCCGCCACCGCGCGGCTGCTGACGTTGGCGGAGGCGGCGGGTCGCCCGTACCGGGCGGTGGTGAGCGCCGGGATCGGCGGCGGCTTCGCCGGCCGGGTGGCCGTCGGCGCGACGGTCCTCGGCACCCGCAGCGTGGCCGCGGACCTGGGCGCGGAGTCGCCCGAGGGGTTCATCCCGGTCGACGAGCTGGGCATGCCGCCGGAGCTGCTGGGTGGCGGCCCGACCGTCGACGCCGACCCGGAGCTGCTGGCCGCCCTGTGCGCGGCGCTCCCCGAGGCGGTCGTCGGCGCGGTGCTGACCGTCAGCACGGTGACCGGCACGGCCGCGAGCACCCAAGCCCTCGCCGACCGTCACCCGGACGCCGTGGCCGAGGCCATGGAGGGGTACGGCGTGGCGGTGGCCGCCGCGCACGCCGGCCTGCCCTTCGCCGAGCTGCGCACGGTCTCCAACCCGATCGGCCCCCGGGACCGGGGGGCGTGGCGGATGCGGGAGGCGTTCACCGCCCTGACGGCGGCGGCCCGGGTCCTGAGCTGACCGGCCGGTCGAGCCGGAGCGCTTCGGGTCGGCCGGCCTGGAGGCGGTAGCCGCAGGCGAGGAGAAACGCGATCCCGCCGGACTCCGCGATCGCGTGGACCGTGGTGATGCCGACCGATGCCATCTCCGTGACGAGCACGTCGAGCAGCCGACGGCCGATCCCGAGCCCACGGTGTTCGGCGGCGACCAGCACGCCGTCGAGCAGCAGCTCCCGCCGATCGCCGAGGTCGTAGCCCAGCAGGAGGTCAATACTGCGCTCGTGCGCCCGCAGTTCGCCGACCAGCTCGCCGTCGGGCAGCTCCGCGACCAGACGCCAGGACGTCGCCGGCAGTTCGTCCCGGCCGACCCGCCGTACCTGGACCTCGCGCCGGACCCGTTCCCGGCGACGGCTCCTGTCCCGGCGTTCCCGGTTCCGCTCGTAGGTCACGGCGGGCAACGGCGCCGGCCACTGCTCGGGCGGCAGGTTGTAGAAGTGCGCCCACCAGGCGCCCGGCCAGTCCTTCGGCTCCCGCACCTCACGGGCGTCCAGGTGAGCGGGGCAGTGCCGCCCCGCGCCATCGCGTAGCTCCTCGTGCGGCACAGCCGGCAGCGCCCCGTCCCGTAGCTCCTCTTGCGCCACGGCCGCCAACGTGCCGTCCTGTAGCTCCTCGTGCGGCACAGCCGGCAACGCGCCGTCCCTCACCTCGTCGCCATTCGCGCCACGTGCGGAGCGGCCCGGGCCGCCCGCGCCCACGGGTGCACCAGGGGCCGCCAACGAGATGCCGAGCCGGCCGGACGCCGCTCGGACGAGCTGCTCGACCGTGCGGAACCTCGGGTCGGTCGTCCGCCCCGACTCGATCCGCGCGATGGTGGCCTGCGGCACCCCCGACTTTTCGGCCAGCTCTCGCTGGCTCAGATCGGCCTGCCGGCGCAGCGCCCGCAGCGCCGCACCGAGATCGACCGAGAGTGTCCGCTCCGTCACCGCACCATGCTCGACCGCACGGCCTCCCATTTTCAACAGCCCACCGCGACCTGTGGAAAACCCTGTGGACAACGCTCGGACCTGGGGACAAGGGCCCTGAAGAGTCGCTACGAATCTGATGACGTGGATGACTCACCGGTTCCGCCGCAATAGGCATGCGGCCGACGAGGGCTCGCGGCGCCCGCCATCGACACGGCCGATTGGGCTTCTCAGCCCGACTGGCAGGACGCACGTGGCCACTTCCGCACCGGCAGCCAGGCGTCGATCACCGCCCACCGTGACGCCGCCCTGGTGGCGCGGACCGGGTGCCAGGGGCGGCTCTCGGCGGTCTCCCGAGACCGTGGTGCCGGTGATTCATTCATGTCATCAGATTGGTAGCGACACAGACGCACCTCATGTCCCCTCTGCGAGGGCCGCGGCGAGGTCGGGCGCGCCGGGCCAGTCGCGACGCCGGGCCAGTCGCGACGCCGGGCCAGTCGCGACGCCGGGCCAGTCGCGACGCCGGACCAGTCGCGACGCCGGACCAGTCGCGACGCCGGACCAGTCGCGACGCCGGACCAGTCGCGACGCCGGACCAGTCGCGACGCCGGACCAGTCGCGACGCCGGACCAGTCGCGACGCCGGGCCAGTCCGGTCGCGAGGCCAGGCCCGTCGCCAGGCCAGGCCTGTCGCCAGGCGGCAACGACGGGCGGCAGCGGGCAGCGCCGTAGGGACCGGAGATCTGCGGACGGCAGGCAGGCAGGAAACGGCGCGGTAGGGAGCGGGAAGCGGCCCACGCGGGAAGCGGCGCGGTAGGGACCCACAAGCGGCCCACGCGGGAAGCGGCGCCGTGGGGAGTGGCAGGCGGCGCGATGGCAAGCGGGGGAAGTGGCGGACGGCGAGAAGCGTCCCGGGTGGGGAGGGGGGAAGCGGCGAGCGGCGAGCGAAAGCCGGGGGCGCGGGGCGGCGGCGGGTGGGGTCACAGTGGGGTGGGCGGGGTGGAGTGGGCACCCGGGGGCGGGGCTACCGTGGGAGCGTGGCGCTCTCCCTGGCGATCTCGCCCTGCCCCAACGACACGTTCGTCTTCCACGCGCTGGTGCACGGCCGAGTGCCGGGCGCGCCGCCGGTCGAGGTGACCTACGCGGACGTGGACGTCACCAACACGGCCGCCGAGCGGGGTGCGTTCGACCTGGTGAAGGTGAGCTACGCGGCACTGCCCTGGCTGCTGGACGACTACCACCTGCTGCCCTGCGGCGGGGCGCTCGGCCGCGGCTGCGGCCCGCTGGTGCTAACCCGCAGCGCAGCCGGCGACGGAGCAGCCGGCGACGGAGCGATCGGGGCCGACCGGCCGGACCGGGCCGACCTGACCGGGGCCACGGTGGCGGTGCCCGGCGACCGGACCACCGCGTACCTGCTGTTCCGGCTCTGGTCAGCCGAGCGGCCGCCGGCGCGGATCGAGGTGGTGCCGTTCCACGAGATCATGCCGGCGGTGGCCGCCGGGAAGTACGACGCGGGGCTGGTCATCCACGAGGCGCGGTTCACCTACCACCGACACGGGCTGACCGCGCTGGTGGACCTGGGCGAGTGGTGGGAGGGCGACACCGGCCTGCCGATCCCGCTCGGGGCGATCCTGGCTCGCAAGGGCGCCGTCGACCCGGTGGCGGCGGCCGGCTGGATCCGGGAGTCCGTCCGCCAGGCCTGGGCCGATCCGGCCGCCAGCCGGGAGTACGTGCTCTCGCGCGCGCAGGAGATGGAGCCCGACGTGGTGGACCGGCACATCAGCCTCTACGTCAACGAGTTCACCGCGGACCTGGGGGACGCGGGCTTCGCCGCCGTGGAGGCGCTGCTGGGCCGGGCCGCCGACGCCGGGCTGATCCCGAAGACCTCCGGCCCTCAGACCTCCAGCTCGCGCGCCACCGCGTGGACCAGCTGAGCGACCTTCTGCGCGGTCTTCTTGTCGGGGAACCGGCCCCGGCGCAGGTCCGGCTGGACCTTCGCCTCCAGCACCTTGATCATGTCTTCGACCAGGCCGTGCAGCTCCTCGGCCGGGCGCCGGCGCAGCTCCGCCATCGACGGCGGCACGTCCAGCAGCTTGACCCCCATCGCCTGGGCGCCCCGGCGGCTGTCCACCACGCTGAAGTCGACCCGCTGCCCACCCTTCAGGTCGGTGACACCCGCGGGTAGCGCGCCCTTGGGCAGGAACACGTCGCCACCCTCGTCACTGGTGACGAACCCGTATCCCTTGGCCGCGTCATACCACTTCACTCGACCCGTCGGCACCTGAGAACCCCTGCTTCGCTTGAGACGTCTACTGCTGCTCCAAGGCTAGCCCGATGATCCGGTCCAGCGCCGCCGGGAATCCGGTGAGATCGTCCAGCACCTGGTACGCCCCGGCGGCCCGCAGTTCGTCGGTGCGGCACGGCCCGGTGGCCACCCCGACGCCGGGTACCCCGGCCGCGCCCGCCGCCGCCATGTCCGCCACATGATCACCGACGTAGAGGGTCGCGCCGTGCGTGCGCAGCGCGGTCGCCTTCTCCTCGGCGAAGAGGTCCCCGGCCACCTCGTCGACGCTCAGCCCGAGGTGCTCCAGGTGCAGCCGGGCCAGCCGGCCCAGCTTGGCGGTCACCACCATCACCCGACCGCCACGGGCGTGCACCGCCTCGACCGCATCCCGCGCGCCCGGCATCGGGACGGTCGGGGTGATCGCGTACGCCGGGTAGAGCTCGCGGTAGAGCGTCACCGCCTCGTCCACCCGCTCGGGCGGGAACCAGTGCGCGATCTCGGTGCGCAACGGCGGCCCGAGCCGGGTGACCGCGAGGTCCGCGTCGACGGGTACGCCGGTCTGCGCGGTCAGCGCCCGGAAGCAGGCGGCGATGCCGGGGCGGGAGTCGACCAGGGTCATGTCGAGGTCGAAACCGACCATCAGTGGAAGCACCCCGAGAACGTACCCGCCCAACCCGGACCGAGCCGGACGTCCGAGGGGCGGGACGGCCCCGCAGCGGGCTAGCGTGGAACGACGATGACCACCTCACTCGCCGACCACCTGCGCGCCCTGCCGGACGAGTCGCTGGCCGCCCTGCTCCAGTTGCGGCCCGACCTCGTGGTGCCGGTGCCCGCCGACGTCTCCGCCCTCGCCATCCGGGCCGAGTCGCGGGTCTCCGTGGCCCGTGCGCTGGACGGGCTGGACCAGTTCACCCTCCAGATCCTCGACGCCGCCCGACTCACCCGGCACCCCGAGGAGGGCACCACCTCCACCGACGCCGTCCTCGCGATGGCCGCCGCCGGGCCGCACCCGCCCGCCCCGACCACCGTCCGGGCCGCGGTGGACCGGCTGCGTGCGCGCTTCCTGCTGTACGGCCCGGAGCACGCCCTGCGCGTCGCGGGCAGCGTCGACGAGGTCTCCCCGTACCCGGCGGGGCTGGGGCGACCGGCGGCGGAGCTGGACGCGCGGACGGCGGCACTCTGCGCGGACCCGGCGAAGCTGCGGCGGACGCTGCTGGCCGCTCCGCCCTCGGCCCGGGCGATCCTGGACCGGCTCGCCGCCGGGCCGCCGGTGGGCAGCGTGCCGCCGGGCGCCCTCCAGGCGCCCCCGGTCGGCGCGGAGGACGACCTGCCGCCGGACGCCACCAACGGCGGCGCGCCCACCGGCTCGCCGATCCGCTGGCTGGTCGACGCGCGGCTGCTGGTGCGGGTCTCCGGCGGCACCGTCGAGCTGCCCCGCGAGGTGGGGCTGCTGCTGCGCCGGGACAGCGGCCCGCTGGGCCCGCTGCGCACCAGCCCGCCGTCGGTCACCGCGCCGCCACGCGAGCCGAAGGCGGTCGACTCCGCCGGGGCCGGGCAGACCATGGAGCTGGTACGCCACACCGAGGCGCTGCTGGAGAGCCTGGCCGCCGAGCCGGCCCCGGTGCTGCGCTCGGGCGGGGTCGGGGTCCGTGACCTGCGCCGGCTGGCCCGCGGCGTCGGGCTGGACGAGCCGGCCACCGCGCTGGTCTTCGAGGTGGCGTACACGGCCGGGCTGGTCGGGGAGATGGACCTGCCCGGGTCCACCACCGGCCGCTACGGCGCCGACCAGCAGGTGCTGCCCACCGGCGGGTACGAGGTGTGGCGGGCGATGTCCCTGGCCCACCGCTGGGAGCAGCTCGCCCGGGCCTGGCTGACGATGACCCGGCAGGTCGGGCTGGTCGGCCAGCGCGACGACCGGGACCGGCCGATCAGCGCGCTCTCCGCCGAGGCGGAACGGGCCGGCGCGCCGGCCGCCCGGCGGGCGGTGCTCGGGGTGCTGGCCGACCTGGAGCCGGCCACCGCACCCACCCCGGACGAGGTGCTGGAGCTGCTGGACTGGCGGGCCCCCCGGCGCAGCCGGGGCCGGGAGGCCGCGCACCGGGAGGTGCTGGCCGAGGCGGCCCAGCTCGGCGTCACCGGGCTCGGCGCGCTCACCTCGTACGGGCGGCTGCTGCTGGCCGACGTCACCGAGGCGGACGAGCGCGGCGGCGACGACCCGCTCGGCCTGCGCTCGGACGCCGAGAGCGGTGACCCGTCGAGCGCGGTGCGGGCGCTGGACGCGCTGCTGCCCGCCCCGGTCGACCACTTCCTGGTGCAGGCTGACCTGAGCGTGGTGGTGCCCGGCCCGCCCGACCCGGCGCTCGCCGCCGAGCTGGACGTGGTGGCCGAGCACGAGTCGGCCGGCGGGGCCAGCGTGCACCGGATCACGACGGCGAGCGTGCGCCGCGCCCTGGACGCCGGGTACACCGCCGACGACCTGCACGCCCTGTTCCGCCGCCGGTCGCGCACCCCGATCCCGCAGGGGTTGACGTACCTGATCGACGACGTGGCGCGCAAGCACGGCGGGCTGCGCCTCGGCTCTGCCGGTGGGTACGTGCGCAGCGACGACGAGGCGCTGCTCGCCGAGGTGCTGGCCGACCGGCGACTCGAGTCGATGGCGTTCCGCCGGCTGGCCCCGACGGTGCTGATCACCCCGTACCAGGTGGGGCGGATGCTGATCGCGCTGCGCGACGCCGGGTACGCGCCGGTGCCGGAGGACACCAGCGGCGCGACGGTGCTGTCCCGGCCGAAGACCCGGCGGGCGCCCGCCCGGGCGTCGGTGAGCACCCGCGCGCTGGATCCGCTGGCCGCGCCGAAGCTGGCCATGCCCCGGCTGCTCGGCGTGGTGGAGCAGATCCGGCGGGGCGACGCGGCGGCGCGGGCGGCCCGGCGGGCCCCGGCGGTGGTGCGCGGCAGCGCGGCCCGGGTGGCCGCCGGTCCGATGCCGGCGCACAGTCACAGCGAGGCCCTGGCGGTGCTGCAACAGGCGGTACGGGACAAGGCGCTGGTCTGGGTCGGCTATGTCGACGCGCACGGGGCGACCGCGTCCCGGCTGCTCCGGCCGGTGTCGATCGGCGCCGGTTACCTGCGCGCCGAGGACGACCGGACGGAGATGCTGCACACCTTCGCGCTGCACCGGATCACCGCGGCGGTGCGGGAGGACTGAGCGGCACCGGCCCACCGCGGGAGGGATCGGCGCGGCCAATGCCGGCGGCGGCGCGGCGGGACCGGCGCGGTCAGCGGCGGCTGCGGCGCACGGTGCCGATCACGGAGACGGCGAGCAGCAGGGCGAACGCGGCGCCGGCGGTCTCGCCGACCGAGGCGACGAAGCCCTGCCGCTGCACCAGCCAGCCGAAGAGGAACCAGCCGACGAGGGCGAGCGCGGCGGCGGCGTAGCCGACCACCGTCGCCGTGGAGACCTGGTCGGCCGGCGGCGGCTCGTCGTCGGTGACCGCGTCCTGGTCGACGCTCATTGCCAGCCCTCCCCGCCCCGTCCGGCTCCCGCCCTCCAGGGTGGCACCCGGACGCGTGGCCGCACAGGGGACAAAACCCTGAATCGCCGCCCCGGCAGTCGGACTGTCGGAGCGGCGATTCAGGTGAGGATCGCGGGTCAGGTGCCGGGGCGGCGGCCGACCAGCGTCACCCGGGAACCGATCGAGCCGAGTTCATACCAGCGGACCGCGTCGGTGTGCAGCAGGTTGATGCAGCCGTGCGAGCCGATCGAGGAGTTGTGCAGGTAGGTGGTGGTCTCGTGGAAGCCGATCCCGCCGTTGAACCGCTGCCAGTAGGGCAGCCAGACGTCGTACGGGTCCGACCACTCCTTCAGCTTCCGAAGGTTGATCTTGTAGGTGCCCGAAGGGGTGGCGTAGCCGGACATGCCGGTGCGGGTCACCGTCGGCTTGGCCACCACCTTGCCGTCGCGCATCACCCAGGTGGTCTGCTTGGTCAGGTCCACGCAGAAGGTGGTGCCCGAGCCGGCGTTGCACCGGCTGGTGTCCGTGTTCGCCAACCGCTTCGCCACGTCGTACGTGGTGGGGCCGGCCCGGCCGGCGGCCGGGCGGATGTCGTACCGCTGCTGGAACTTCTTGATCGCGGCGCAGTCGGCGTCGGACTGCCGGCCGTTGACGCTGACCGTGCCGAACCCGCCCAGCCGGGCGAGGTAGCCCTCCACCTCGCGCTGGTACTCCCCCTGCTCGCAGCGGGTCATGTTCTGCGGTGTCGGGTTGGCGAATCGACGGCCGCGCTCCGGCTTCGGCGGCGTGGTGACGCGCGGCGTCGTCGCCGCGGCCTTCAGCGTCGGGGCCGGCGTGGTCGGCTGGGCCCGCTGGTCGGGCGGCGCGCCGCCGCTCGCCCCCGATACCTGTTCCGCATTGCCGACCGGGGCGAGCCCTCCTCCAGTGCCACCCGGATCGGCCTGCGGGTCGAGCGCGCACCCACCGGCGCCGACCAGCGTGACCACCGCCAAGGCGACGATCCGGACGGTTAAACCTGTATGCCTCATTGAGCCCTCCCGAATCCGTCGTCCGATTGGAAGACGTTCGGCGGTGGGAAAGCGTTGCGTCGTTTGGGCATTTTTCTGGGCGTCCCCGACCTCGTGCAACACTGGATGGTCGGCCTGCGGCGGGGTGTCCCCACCGATGACGGGTAGCCGACAAGCCCGGCCGAGGAGAGGACACTGGCGTGAGCGGTGGACCACTGATCGTGCAGTCCGACAAGACCCTGCTGCTGGAGATCGACCACCCCGACGCGCAGGCCTGCCGGATGGCGATCGCCCCCTTCGCCGAGCTGGAGCGCTCCCCGGAGCACGTGCACACCTACCGGCTCACCCCGCTGGGCCTGTGGAACGCCCGGGCCGCCGGCCACGACGCCGAGGCCGTGGTGGACGCGCTGATCAAGTACTCCCGCTACCCGGTGCCGCACGCGCTGCTGGTGGACGTGGCCGACACCATGGACCGGTACGGCCGGCTCCAGCTCGCCAACGACCCCGCGCACGGCCTGGTGCTGCGGGCGCTGGACCGGCTGGTGCTGATCGAGGTCGCCAAGAGCAAGAAGCTCGCCGGCATGCTCGGCAACAAAATCGACGACGACACCATCCAGGTGCACCCCTCCGAGCGCGGCCGGCTCAAGCAGGCGCTGCTCAAGCTCGGCTGGCCGGCGGAGGACCTGGCCGGGTACGTCGACGGCGAGGCGCACCCGATCGAGCTGGCCGAGGCCGGCAAGGACGGCCGCAAGCCGTGGACGCTGCGGTCGTACCAGCGGGAGGCGGTCGAGGCGTTCTGGGCCGGCGGCTCGGGCGTGGTCGTGCTCCCCTGCGGCGCGGGCAAGACGCTGGTCGGGGCGGCGGCGATGGCCGAGGCGAAGGCCACCACGCTGATCCTGGTCACCAACACGGTCGCCGGCCGGCAGTGGAAGCGCGAGCTGATCGCCCGCACCTCGCTGACCGAGGAGGAGATCGGCGAATACTCCGGCGAGCGCAAGGAGATCCGCCCGGTCACCATCGCGACGTACCAGGTGCTCACCTCGCGGCGCGGCGGCGCGTTCACCCACCTGGACCTGTTCGGCGCCCGCGACTGGGGCCTGGTCGTCTACGACGAGGTCCACCTGCTGCCCGCGCCGATCTTCCGGTTCACCGCGGACCTCCAGGCCCGCCGCCGGCTGGGCCTGACGGCGACTCTGGTACGCGAGGACGGCCGGGAGGGCGACGTGTTCAGCCTGATCGGCCCCAAGCGGTACGACGCGCCGTGGAAGGACATCGAGTCGCAGGGCTGGATCGCCCCGGCCCAGTGCACCGAGGTACGGGTGACGCTGACCGACGCCGAGCGGATGTCCTACGCGACGGCGGAGGCCGAGGAGCGCTACCGGATGGCGGCGACCGCCCGGACGAAGCTTCCGGTGGTGAAGGCGCTGGTCGACCGGCACCCGGACGAGCAGGTGCTGGTGATCGGGGCCTACATCGACCAACTGCACCAGCTCGGGGAGTACCTCGACGCGCCGATCGTGCAGGGCTCCACCACCAACAAGGAGCGGGAACGGCTCTTCGACGCGTTCCGCTCCGGTGAGCTGCGCACCCTGGTGATTTCGAAGGTCGGGAACTTCTCCATCGACCTGCCGGAGGCGGCGGTGGCGATCCAGGTGTCGGGGACGTTCGGGTCGCGGCAGGAGGAGGCGCAGCGGCTGGGGCGGGTGCTGCGGCCGAAGGCCGACGGGCGGCAGGCGCACTTCTACACGGTGGTGTCCCGGGACACGATCGATACCGAGTACGCGGCGCACCGGCAGCGGTTCCTCGCCGAGCAGGGGTACGCGTACACCATCGTGGACGCGGACGACGTGCTCGGGCCGAAGCTGCCGAGCGTGGACTGACGCCGTGTTGGCGAAAAGTCCGCACTGCGGGAAGGGTTCCCACTAACGCCTCTAGGTCAGGGCTTGACCCCCGTCGGGGGGAGCCGGACACACCTCGTTGGCTCGTGCCGGTCGTTGCCGCCCAGTGCGGCCGAGCAGTTGACGGTAGGCGTCCTCTGCTGCCTCGTACCAGCCTGGATCAAAGGGCTTGCTGCCTCATCGCTGCCTCCAGCCTCGGCCTGATCGTCTCCGTACTCTGAACCTATGGACTGGCCGGCTGAGGCTTTTCCGCAGCACTGCTCACGGGGGCGAGCGTCCATCCCCGAAGTGGCGCATCATGACGGTCATGCCACACCACGGGTCCGGAGCCAAGAGGGCAGCTCGGGTCATACTGAAGCACGCCGCCCCCCGCATGCGCATCCTCGACGAGCACATGTATCGGCTTGAGAACCACGATGGGACCGCCCAGGGGGCCTGTCGGCTTCAGTTGTTTACCGCAGATGGACGGCGACCCGTAGCGGTAGCCACCCAAACGATCGACGAGTTCCCATCGCTAACCAATTCAGCGGAGGAGTATGCCACCCAGGTATGGCAGCAGTTCCTTCCGGACTACCCGACACAGCCGATCTGGATCCAGCGATCACTGTCAGACTCCTTCCCTCCACACGTTGCTTACGTCACCTTCATTCCTGACCCGGAACGGCGGCAATTGGTCAGTCCGGAGTGGCACATCATCGAGGATGACGACATCGACATACTCGTGGCGCAGCCCGTAGACCGCAGCCGCGGCACGGGTTACCTCCCGCCCGAGCCGGAACCCGAGGCACAGCCGCGTTACGCCAGGTACTGGGTCGCCTTGCTTCCCCGTCCTAGACCGTTTCGCGAACCGGGCTGCATGCCCACCGGCGTTCGTTGGTGGCGACGGATCGCGCGGCAACTCGTGCCACGTCGTGGCGGCAGCACCTGCTGTTGGTACCACGGGGGTGACTGGCACACCGTCAGCGACGCAGCGATCCAGCTCGTTCAGCAAGCGCGCACAGCCGGCGTCCCTGCTCGCGACATCGCCGCTTACGTCGGCGAGCAGGCAGCAGAAGATGCCACTCTCTCGGCCTGGGAACGAGAAGCGCTCGCCACACTTGTATCGCCGGCATGGGCAATCCAGCCATTCGAGAGTGCTCGGGGCTTCGTCAACGGCCAGCACCGTGCTCAAGCCCTCCTTGACGCAGGCGTGCGTCGGACAATCGTGATGTATTGGGAGGATGCGGCAGCATCATAGCCAGATGTTCCGTTGCTGAAGCTGGTTATGGTGTCGGCGGCGGGAGTTGTGGCACCTGCGCATTACGAGTCGGTTCCCCGGTGCTGGCACACCGCTTGGTCCCCGTGCTCGGCATGGCTTTCACGTCCGTGGTCGTCCGCCCATGCTCGGCGGTTTGGCTGCTCGATTGGCTGCTCGGCCACTGTCAGCGCCGAACACGTGGTCGGTTGACCTGGCTAAGTATCTTGCTAGCGGTCGTGAGCGGTCATCCGGCGCTGGATCGCCATGAGTACGTCAGCTGTCATCTTCTCGCGAAGACGGTTGATCAGGCTCCGCGCAGGGCGGTAGGAGCCCGACCCGCTCTCGGCGATCGAGACTCGTTCCTCATCATGCTCGTCTGGGCCGCCTAGCAAGTCGATGAGCTCCCGCCAACTCACCCCCCGAGCCCGGCGCCACAAGGGCAGGTCCTGCTCGGGCAGCATCCCGAGCCTGCCGGCGAATCGAATCTCGATCCACTCCGGGTGCGACGCGATCTGGTCCACTAGGTCCCGCTCTTGGTCCAACACCTCAAGGAGATCGCGCAAGATTTCCAGCTCGAACGTGCGGCGGCGCTCAGCCGCGACGGCTGCGCGTGCCCTGCTCGCTTCCTCATTTGCCCGCTCTGCTTCCTCCGCGGCCTTGACTGCGGCTTGGTTCGCCTTCGATGCAAGCACCACCGCCACGGTGCCTACGAAAAGCGATGCCGCACCGAAGAGCAGACTCCCCCCGAGAGCGACCCAGTCCCAGATGTCACGGGCAATGTCGGTCACCTGAACCGACCACGTGCCCGATGGCATGGGAGCGAGGCTAGGCGCGTCGGACGGACTTGCTGAGGGCGTCAGAGTCGGAGTGGGGCTTGGGGTTGGCAGTGGCTGCACGGCCTCCACGATGGCAGACGTAGCAGGTTGCCGGCATCCCCGATCATGCTGCCGTGTACCTGCATTTGACGTTGACCAAGGGCGTTTCGGCCCTCGCAGCCCTGACCCCCGTCGTTGCTGATGACGCCGGATTGGACATCAACGGCGCGCATCCCAGCCATGGCGTCTCGCTTACAAGCTCTGTGTACCGCGTCCACATGCGTCCGGGAACGGCCGCAGGCTCTGGGCCGCGTCAGCGCCAGCCCCCGTCAGCGTGCCGCCGTCCGGCGCGGTAGCTGTCGGCGTTGCTGTCGACAGCCATCACGTCCGCCGCATGATCGTTCGTGCTTACCGCCGCCGCTGGGCTGTCAACCCGTTGACCGCTTGGCCGTCCCCTCGGTCTTCGTGTACCCGAAGGGGCGTGCCGACAGCCTACTTGTGCTGGTCATCAGGTGGGTCTCGCGACCAGGGACGAGGTCTGGCTTGAGCCGGCGCGCTGATCGTCAGCGAACTAATCACAAACGCGGACCCGCAATTCCCAGTCGTGCCTTGACGCGCAGGACATTAAGGTGATGTTGTACGTTCGGTAGATTTTCGGACGCCCGATCCGCTAGAGCCAGGTGTGGCGCGCATGGAGGTGGGGATGACCAGCGCCGTCGCAGGTGAGGCCGACCGGCACGCCCAGCTACGCGCGCTGTTCTCGACGCTCGGCTACGACGAGAACTTGGTTCAGTATGACTACCGGTACCTCGCCGCCGACGCAACAAGGCGCGTGGATATCGCTGCGTTCGCTCAACTTCCCTTGGACATGAGCAGTGCAGTGATGGTGGGCCAAGTTCAAGCGGCCGGCGAAGACCACGCCCGCACTACGGCGCTCGGGGCGGCCTCCGCGCTAGCGGCCCCGGCAGCCGTGGTCGCGATGTTCGACGGCCTCGAAGTTATCGCGGCAAACAAGGCGACTCTGATCCAACGAGTACCCTATGGCGAGCGGCTCAGCGATCGCATCGTGGATGAACTGAGAGCCGACAGACTGCTGCAGGCGAAGCTTCGTCATCCAACACCCACGCTGTTCAGCGTTGACGTCACGCAGTTGCCCAGGGCGAGACGCAGCGCTGTGGAAAGCCTCCGCGATCGAGTTGTGATAGCTCGTGAAGCTATCAAGCTTAGCGCCCATACCCTTGATTTCAGGCTGACTCCTGACTCTATCGCTCGCTTGCTCGTGAATTCCTTGACATCCCTCTTCATAGAGGACAAGTTCGAGATTGAATATCAATCGGCTTCATGGTGGCAGGAAGTCCAGACCCGATTTACCGATTTGAACCGGGATCTAGAAAGTTTCGGCGATTCGGCTCTCGCCCTATTTGACATCGCGCGGGATTCACTAAGAGAAGGCGTCGACTATCGCAGCCTTGATTCAGTTGTAATTTCTGACTTGTACGAACCTCGCCTAGTTGACGCCGGGACCATGAACGAGAATGGCGTGGTATACACGCCCTTCGAGCTGGCGTCACGAGTTCTCGAACGCGTTCCGGTTGAGTTGATTGCCCCGGACGAACGCAGCGTGCTCGACTTCGCCTGCGGGTCGGGCACACTTCTCTTGGCCGCCCACGACCGGCTAAAGAATGCCCTGCCGCGGCCCATGAACTTCGAGCAGATCCACCAGTACCTCGTCTCGAATCTTCACGGCTGGGACCGTGACGCCTTTGCGGTTAGGCTTACCCACCTAAGCCTGACGCTTAAGGGTCACCCGCTCGGCAACGGCTGGGATGTCCAGGAGCGCGACACGCTGGATACTAGGCTCCCAGTCATTAACCCCTCGATTATTTTCGCGAATCCACCATGGAGGGGGCGGAGGGTCGGACCTCACGCCGGGCAGGGCAGGCGCCAGCGAGACGATGCAGCGACCCCATTCGTCAACAGGGCGCTGGACATAATCCGGCCGGATGGTCTGCTCGCATTGTTTGTGCCAGCCGCATGGTTGACTGCTCGGCATAGCGCGGACGCCCGACGCAACCTATCCCGTCATTGTGAGATTCTGGAGACTTGGCGACTACCCGAAGGCGCTTTCCCGCCGGCGGAAGTAAAGGGCGCAGTCCTAATTGCCCGCGCTCGGAAGCCGGGAAGCGCAGCTGCTAACTGGTACGTGTCACGTCGCATCGCCAGGCGAGCTTCGCTAGGCCGGCTCTACGCGGACGGTACCGCAGACAAAACCTCCCTGCTTCGCATAACTGGGGCGAGTGACCCGCTTGCCGCATCATCTCCCGTGACCGCCTTCATAAAAGACGTGAGGGCTGGAGAGTCCCTGGCCAGTGTCGCAAATATCCGGTCGGGCCCCCCACGGGGGGGAGGCGCTACCGGCGGGCAGACTTACCGCTGGCTGGGAAATGTGCGCGCGCTGAGCCATTTCGGTCGAGTCACCGCATACAACACAAGCCCAGCAATGTACCCCGGAGATTTCGACGCAAGGGCTGCTTGGTCCCCCGAGCTGAACTACACACTTCCCAAGTTGCTTGTTAGCAGGGTGCGACGGTCGAACACTCCCTGGAAGATCAAGGTCGGTTTCGCTTTCGAGCCAGTAATTCCTTCCAACAATCAATACGCGATCACGCTTAAAGATCACCTATGGACGGATCTCGAGACGCGTGACGTGGAGCGGGAACTTTACGCGCTGGGTGGCATTCTTGGGTCGGCCCTAATTTCTACGTGGATAGATGACCAAGTAACCACCGGAAACATCCCTCGCGAGCTCCTTGCTACTCTTCCGTTGCCAGAGGGGTGGACTGGTATTGCAGAGGCTGCGGAGCAATTGTCCCAGGCCGCTGAGACAGGATATTCGGCTGAGGCTAGGTCGGCGTTGGCACGGGACCTGGACGCCCGAGTCTTTGACCTGTACGGGGCACCGGAAGAGGTTAGGCGAGATGTGCTCGCCGTGATGAGTGACGAACAAGCACCGGAAGGGACCGTCCGCTATTCCGCCCCCGAAGAATGGGTTCCTAATATGAATCCTGCTGGAGTGAGGGCGGAGCGGTCCTTGGAGTACGACGGCACCGTACTGGCAGTGGCTGACGACGGAATCAGGATCTGGGTTGACCAGCTGACGGACCTTGACGGCGTGATTATCGGCCTACCACAGAGGCTTCCCGCTGCTGCGATGCTCCCAGGGGTCACATTCAAGGTGCGAACCAGCAGCGGCGACCTGCGGCAAGCCGAATACCGATTCCATAAAAGTCTGTATCTAGACAACGAGGAACTATTCCCCCTTCCCGCCCCTGATCAGACGGAGGATGGGCTTTGACCGCTACCCGTCATTTCTTTTTCGATGTTGGGCAAGGCCAGGGCTCCCTCAGTGTCGATACGGGAAGCGGGGAGGCCCTTCTTGTGGATTGTGCCAAAGGAACAACCAGTGAGATTGAGCAAAACGCGGCCGGATGCAAGCTGCGCTTGGTGATCGTTACCCACCTAGATTGGGACCATTGCGCCGACCTAATGAACATTGTCAGGGTCTTCGATCCCGATTCCGTAAGGTTAAATCTCGATACGGGCTGGAAGATGCAAACGCAGTACCGTCAACTGCGAGCTCTAATAAGGGGCCTCCGCGAATGGAGTGACAGCCGCCGGCCGGCTCGGTGGGGTTTTGCCACTATTGAGACTGCGCCGGACCAGCCGAAGATCGGGAGCATGTCGTGGAGAGTTCTCGCCCCTGAGGCTTCAGACGTCGGCGCCGCGCATCAAGCAGACAACAGGAACAAAGCAAGCGTCATTCTTCATCTAAGAAGCAATGGTAGGGGTTTCCTATTTACAGGAGACGCAGACGCCGCTGTTCTAGGACGTCTGGTTTCAGACGATCCGGGGCAGGTCGCCGCTGACGTCTTGGTGCTTCCTCACCACGGAGGGCGGTGGCGCTACAGGACGTCCGACCCAGACGCTTCTGACGTCTGGCCACACGTTGGTCCGGCCATCGCGATAATCAGCGCTGGATCACGTAATGACTACGGGCACCCTTTCCCAGAGAACATTCAAGGCGTCCTTAAGGCGACGCAGGCAAGAGTCATGTGCACCCAAGTCACGCCTCGATGCTTTGGCGCTGATTCGCTTGCTGCTCATCAGGAGGCAGCTCGGGGAGCGAACTCAATGACGCCCCCGTCCGAGGCGGCCTGCGCCGGAACGGTTCAGGTAGACGTCAACGAGGTTGGCGGCCTGTCGGTGGCACCCGATTTAGAGACGCACGGTGCGACAATACGACGCTGGCCGCAGCCGTGCTGCCTATCAGTTGGCAGTGTCGACCCAGGTCCAGAATGAGCAGCCTTGTGAGATTGTCCCCCACATCCCGCCGTCACTTCCCGGGATTTCGTTGTCTTGAGTAACCGGCGGCTTGCTGTCGGGCGAGGCCGGGGTGGGGATGCGGCGCGTCCAATCGGGCAGGTCCCTGGCCTGCCGGCGACTGCCGGCCCGAGGGGTCGCAGAGGCTCCGGGGTCAAGGGCGGCCCGCAGGGCCGTCGCACAGCGACGCGAAGCGCCCTTGACCTTGGAGGGGCGGCCCCGCACACTTCGCGCCGCATCCCCACCACGGCCGGCGGTGACTCGCGCTACGGTGCGGCGGTGCGACGGCCGCCGCGCCCGGCCGGCTGCCCGCACACCATCTCTCCGTTCAACGGTCTGTCGTTCTGCGCGGCCCTCGGGGTTCCCCGCTCTCCGCGCCAGCCGCCGGGCGTCAGGCGTGACGGCCGCAGAGCGACAGTGGCAGCGGGCGGCGCGCGCCCTGGCGGCGGCGCGTGCGGCCCCTCAAGGGCCGCCTTGAAACATGTACAGAAATTCTGAGCCACGTCGCCGGGGCGCTTCTGTCCGGTCTCGGGACCTGCGTGACACATCGGTATCAGGACCTGCGTGACACTCCGCTGAGT